>JANQEP010000095.1 GCA_028278305.1 Candidatus Gastranaerophilales bacterium | reverse complement strand
CAAAACCCACCCATGAATGAGCTACTGCGTTAGCTCCCGCTGCCGCGCACAACCACCCTAAAGGTGGAAAAGAGGCGTAGCCTCTTTTCGATTCTCTATAATTTTTTGGCAAATGTTGCATAGTTATATCCTGGTTTTGGGCTAATTCGCGACTCGAGTTAATCAGCGGGTTATTTTTTTTTAAATCCTTACATATTCTGCTCCAGGTAAGCCTCGATAAATTCATCAATATTGCCGTTCATTACAGAATCCACGTTGCCGATTTCATGGTTTGTCCTGTGGTCTTTAGCCATTTTATAGGGGTGAAAAACATAAGAGCGGATCTGGCTGCCGAAATTTACATCCATGACTTCACCTTTTAAATCAGCCATTTTCTTTTCCTGCTCAGCCTGTTTGATTGCAAGAAGCTTTGAGGCTAATAACTGCAGGGCAAGCTCTCTGTTCTGTGCCTGAGATCTTTCCTGCTGGCATTTTACAGCTATTCCTGTCGGTTTATGGACTATACGTACGGCAGTTTCCAGCTTATTGACATTCTGTCCGCCTGCACCGCCTGATCGCATCGTGGAAACCTCTATATCATCAGGGTTTATTTCAACTTTTGATTCAATATCATCAGTAACAGGGCTGACTTCCAGGGAAGCAAAGCTTGTCTGTCGTTTGTTATTTGCGTTAAAAGACGATAACCTTACAAGCCTGTGAACTCCTTTTTCTGCTTTTGCATAGCCATAGGCGTATTTACCGGAAATCCTGACCGTCGCGCTTTTGATTCCGGCTTCTTCTGCGGGCGATGTATCAAGAATTTCCGACTTCCAGCCTCTGATTTCAGCCCAGCGTAAATACATCCTGAAAAGCATTTCCGCCCAGTCCTGCGCATCGGTTCCCCCTGCACCGGCGTTTACTGTTAATATGGCGTCGGAATCATCATATTCCCCGCTGAGTTTTTTCTCTAATTCCCAGCTTTGCAGCTCTTTTTTGAGTTTTAAAATATTTTGCTCTATCTCGGAATATAAAGACTCATCCTGCTCTTCCTCAGCAAGTTCAACAAGAGTTTCCGTATCTTCAAAACAGGTTTTCCAGGCGTTATACTGCTCAATTTCGCCTTTTAGCCAGCTTAATTCCCTTGATAATTTCCGGGCAGCATGCCGGTCATTCCAGATTCCCGGTTCCTGAAGTTTTTTTTCGAGTTGTTTTATTTTTTTCTCTGTCCCGGCAGGGTCAAAGACAACCTCTTACCCGGTTAAGGTTTTCATTAATCTCTTTCAGCACTTTTTTATATTCTAAAGTCATGGCTTAACTCTTAATATTTATTAACACTTACTAATATTTTAACAATATTATATTTTAGCTTACTTTAAAAACTCAGGAGTTACAAAATTAAAAAAAAAAGAATTGTCAGAATATAAAATAAGATAGGCTTAGTTTTAAAACAGGGTGGCGCCAGTCATTTTTTATTTCCAAAATTTTTATTGATGTTTTAAAATTTTTTTAAAGTTAATCCGCTGATAAATGGTCTGTTTTATGAATATTAACGAACCCTATCTGAAAGAACGTTTTAAAAGAAATACAGTAATTAAATCCATAGGAATTGAAGGACAGCAAAGGCTTTTTGAAAAAAAAGTCTTAATTGCCGGTGCGGGAGGGCTTGGCTCAGGAGTTATAGCTAACCTGGTTTCGGCAGGCGTGGGCTCTGTAGGAATAATTGATTCTGATACAGTTGATCTGTCAAACTTAAACAGGCAGTTTATTCATTCCGAAACTTCAATAAGCAAGTCGAAAGCCGAATCAGCTTATGAATGGATAAAGAAATACAGCCCTAAAACAAATGTGGATATTTTTAAAACCCGCATTAACCCGGACGTTGACACAAATTTATTTCAAAATTATGATCTTGTCATAGATTGCTTTGATTCTTACAGGTCAAAATTTACTTTAAATAAAATCTGTGTAAAAAGTTACCTGCCGTTGATTCACGGGGGCGTGGAAGAATTTTACGGGCAGGTGCTTACAATAATTCCCGAAAAAAGTTCCTGTTTAAGCTGCCTGTTTGAAAATCCTGAAATAAATACGAAAAAAACCATAGGGGTTATAAGCCCCGCAGTAAGTGTAATTTCTTCTATTCAGTCTGTGGAGGCAGTTAAGTTCCTGCTTGGAAATAACGATTTGTTGATTGATACCCTGCTGAGCTATGATGGAATTAAACAGGAATTCAGGAAAATAAACCTCTCAAGAAAGGGAAGTTGCACTGCATGCGATATTTAAAACGCCCCGGCAGCAGGCTGGTAAACTTATTAAGACTATCACCCGTCGGGCTTTTCCTGTATGATCCTGAAAGCCGTTTAGCAGCACACCGCGCCTTTACTGGCTGAGGTAACGGTTTTTGCGTACCTGGCAAGATAGCCCTTTTTAATTTCCTTTACATCAGGCTTAAATTCCCTTTGTCTCTTTTCTATTTCTTCCGCACAAAGCTCAACGTCTATAGCTTTGTCGGGGATGTTTATTTTAATCGGGTCCCCGTCTTTTAATATGCCTATAACTCCTCCGGCAGCAGCTTCAGGAGCAATATGCCCGATACAAAGACCTCGTGTCCCGCCGGAAAACCTGCCGTCAGTAATCAGGGCAACCTCCCTGCCAAGTCCTTTTCCGACTATAGAAGCTGTAACAGCAAGCATTTCGCGCATTCCTGGTCCGCCCCTGGGTCCTTCGTTTTTAATAACAACAACATCACCGGCTTTTATCAGGTTATTATTAACAGCTTCCATAGCTTCATCCTCGCCATTGAATACCCTTGCCCTTCCTTCAAAGCTATAGCAGTCAGACTCTATACCTGAAGTCTTAATAACAGCGCCTTCAGGGGCTATATTTCCGTAAAGAACAGCAAGACCGGCTCTTTGTGAAATTGGCTCGCTGGGCGGTTTTATAACGGTGTTATCAATCCAGGCTTTACCAGTAATTTCAGAAACCGACAATCCGGAAACTCCCCTGGTATCAGAAATCCCAAGATTTCCGCAAACCAGGTTTTTAAGGGTTGCGGGAATTCCTCCTGCATGCTCAAGGTCAGTCATTGTAAGTGTGCTTGATGGATCAAGCTTTATTATCTGGGGAATTTTAGCGGCTAATTCATCAAAATCCTCCAGGGTAACATCAACTTCAGCCTCGTTTGCTATTGCAAGTAAATGAAGCACTGAATTCGTGGAACCACCAAGCGCAAGATCAGTTATAATAGCGTTTCTGATGGAATCCCTGGTAACAATCGACCTGGGCAGTAAATTTTCTTTTACCAGCCTGACTGATACTAACCCGCTTTCAAAAGCGATCCGCCGTTTTTTTGCGGATACCGCCGCAGCTGTGGCACAGCCCGGCAGGCTCATGCCCATAACTTCCGTAAGGCAAGCCATTGTATTGGCAGTATAAAGCCCCTGGCAGGAACCTATTCCCGGACAGGCGTTCATTTCCATTTTTTCCAGTTGTTCCTGCGTAATTTTACCGGATTTGTACTGTCCCAGAGCTTCAAAAGTTGATCTTATCAACGTAAGAGACTGATTTTCACAGTGACCGTCCTGCATTGGTCCTGCTGTCAGGACTATGCAGGGAATATTCAGCCTTACAGCAGCCATAAGCATTCCCGGGGTAATTTTATCGCAATTTGTAAGCAGGACAAGACCGTCAAGAGAGTGAGCATTCGCCACAGATTCCACACAGTCAGCTATAATTTCCCGGGAAGGCAGCGAATACCTCATTCCTTCGTGTCCCATTGCAATTCCGTCGCATATTGCGGGAACTCCAAAGATAAAAGCCTGTCCTCCGCCGGAATGTATTCCTCTTTCAATATACCTCTCCAGATCTCTCATCCCGGAATGTCCGGGTACAAGGTCGGTAAATGCGCTTGCTATTCCAATAAACATTGAATTCATCTGGTTTTTTGAAATCCCTGTTGAGTATAAAAGACTTCTCTGCGCTACTTTGTCTATACCTTTTTTTATTCTGTCGCTTCTCATATTCGCTCCCTTTAGGCTTGTATATCCAGCTTTTTAATTAAAAAAATTATATCATGTCCATATTAATTGGTGTCATATTGATCCGGCAACCTGAAAAAGTAATTCTTAAACCGGGTAAATATTTAACTTCAATGACAGGTTAGCTAAAAAACAATTATAGCTTGATAAAAATTCCTTAAAATTTATAGAAAAAACCCTTGTCTCCCGGCACCATGTTGACAGCCCCCGAAATGTCATTCCGAGCAGCGCGGGCGAAAAAGCGAGAATGTAAGCAGGTAATTGTTATTCGCCCGACGTGG
>JANQEP010000051.1 GCA_028278305.1 Candidatus Gastranaerophilales bacterium | reverse complement strand
CGCCGCCGCCTCTTTTTCATAAATTTTAAGGAATTTTGAAAAAATGTAATTAGCAATTCGAGTTACATTTTGAAAAAATTTTGTAATGTAAAATGGAGAAATTTTTATAAGCAGCAACTTGAGTTAAAAATAGATTCTCTCTGGTATAATTTTTAAAGAGATTTATTTTAAACATTTTAAGAAGTCTGTAATATTTATGCGTAATTATATAAAAACGGAAATTTATTAATGCATATGACCGAAAAACAAAATTACACCCTTGAAGAGATCGAAAAAAAACTGGAGCAAAGCCCTGCTGACATTAAATTACAAAATTTATACGCGGAAGCCCTTCTGGATAATGGATTTTTAGAAGAGGCGCTGAGGCAATACAAAAGCCTTGTAAAAGTTCTTCCTGAAAACCCGGAAATTAATTTCAACATAGGAATAATTTATGAAAAGAAAAATAAGCTTAATGAGGCGCAAAAATTCTTTGAAAAAGCGGTAAGTCTTTCTCCGCAAGACGCTGATTTCAGGTATAACCTGGCTTTTGTTCTTGATAAAAAAAATAATATAGAACCGGCTATAAAAGAATATAAAAAGACCATAGAGCTGAACCCTATGGATTCAAGCGCCCATTTTAACCTGGGGTGCCTGTATACAAAAAAAGAAGAGCCGGGACTTGCAAGGGAACATTATAAAACAGCCCTGGACATTAACCCGGATGATGTTTATGCAAGGTTTAACCTGGCTTTTGAGTATAAAAAAGCCGGTGAAACAGAAAAAGCAATGGCAGAATATCAAAAGCTTATAGAAATAAGCCCGAATTACAGCTGGGCTTATTACAATGTCGGATGTATTTACTATGAGCAGGGTAAGACTGACCAGGCTTTTGAATATTTTGTAAAAACAATAAAAATTAACCCTAAAGATATTGAAGTTTATAAGATAATTACAAATATAGCCTTAAAACACAAAAAACTGCCTGAGGCTATTGATTATCTGGAGACAGGACTCTTTGAGAATCCTGATAGTGGGGATATTCATTACTATATTTCAAAAATTTTCGAAAGAATGGGGGAATCCGGCGACCGGTTGCACCATTTAAAAAAAGCCCTGGAAAAAAAAGATTCTTTATCTGCAAACGCAGCTGTAATTTCCTCGGAAATCAAGAAATTATCTAAAAAGAAAGACAGGGCAAAATAATGAGCACAAAATGCGAAGCTTATAGCGGCTTACTTAACAGATATAAAAACTACCTCCCGGTAAGCGATAAAACCCCGGTCATAACAATAAACGAAGGTAATACACCTCTTATAAAGGCTGATAACCTTGCAAAAACTATCGGGCTTAACGGGAATCTGTACCTAAAATACGAAGGCGCCAACCCGACAGGAAGTTTTAAGGACCGTGGAATGACAATGGCAGTTTCCAGGGCTGTTGAAGAAGGAAGTAACGCTATAATATGCGCCAGTACAGGCAACACCAGCGCATCAGCCGCGGCATACGGGGCAAAAGCCGGACTTAGAACTTTTGTGCTTATTCCGGACGGTTATATAGCACTTGGAAAACTTTCACAGGCAATGATGTACGGGGCAAAAGTCGTAGCAATTGACGGGAATTTTGACGAGGCGCTGGAAGCTGTTATAAACTTATCTGATAACTACCCTGTAACCCTTGTAAATTCTGTTAATCCGTACAGGATAGAAGGACAAAAAACAGCTGCATTTGAAATTTGCGATGTTCTCGGCAGGGCACCGGACTATTTATGTATCCCGGTAGGTAACGCCGGTAATATTACAGCTTACTGGAGAGGGTTTAAAGAATATTACGACAAAAAAGCAGTTACAAACCTGCCTAAAATGTACGGCTTTGAAGCAGAAGGAGCAGCTGCCATTGTAAAAGGCGAAAGAATTATGAAACCGGAAACTATAGCAACCGCAATCAGGATCGGTAATCCTGCAAGCTGGGAATATGCGGTTAATGCAGGAAAAGAGTCAGGCGGCATGATTGATTTTGTAACCGATGAAGAAATTATAGACGCATATAAGCTAATGGCAAGAACTGAAGGAATTCTCGCCGAACCTGCGAGCGCGGCTTCAGTTGCAGGTTTAATCAAGTCAATAAAAGCAGGTAAAATAGAAGATGGTAAAACCATTACCTGTGTTTTAACCGGAAACGGTCTTAAAGATCCTGATGCGGCGATTAAATACTCGGAATGCGAGGTTAAAAAGACTTCTTCCAATCCGGATGACATAGTTAAAACCCTGAATTTATAGACATTTTTATACGCTTTTGACGGACATTATGGTGATCTGCATTTTATGATGCAGGCAATTTTTATGTACAAAATGTTTTTAAATATATAAGGGAAGTTTTAATGCACAAAATTATCAAAACGGTTACCAGCTAAAATAAGGAGAAAAAGTTTGTTCAGTCCAGCTTTGGTAAAATATATTGTTGATCCTGAAAACACACTTGAGCACCGGGAAGAAAATACAACAACTCCTATTGAAAAGCATTTTTGTAAGCTTAGTATGGTTTGTCTTAATAAAGTCCGGGCAGACTGCGGTTTTTTCAGCGCAATATTCGCAAAAATTAAATCGGTTTTTGTTAGCAACAAAAAATTAGAATTGTACGAACGAGACTAAGGAAGTAATAAAAAATTCTTACGTAAAATTTTTACTCTTTACCCCTTATTACATTAATGAGGATATTATCATGAAACAAAAAAACCGGGCATGGACTCCCATAAAGAAACTTTGACTTGCTACAAAAGAACTTAAGTCCAATGAAAAGGTTTTGAATCAGCAATAGTAACTATTTTAGCTAATTCGCGTTAATTATCCGCATTAATTTTTTGTATTAATTCATTTTTTACTTCTTCAGCTTTAGAATTACTTATCTGGCAGGTTCCGGCATTTTCATGCCCGCCTCCTCCATATTCCAGCATTAACCTGCCTATATTAGTTGAAGATGTTCTGGTAAGAATAGATTTCCCAACTGCAAATACAGTATTTTGCTTTTTAAGTCCCCAGATCACGTGCATTGAAATATTGCATTCGGGATAAATTGCATAAATCATGAAACGGTTTCCGGGGTAAATAATCTCTTCATCCCTCAGATCAAGCACTATCAAGTTTTCATTTACTGTAGAACATTTAATCAGCTGGTCTTTAAACTTATTTTCCAGTCCAAAATAAAGTTCTAATCTTTCCTGTACATCAGGAAGTTCTAAAATTTTATCAATTGTAAGAGTTTTACACTTATCAATAAGCTCCATCATAAGCTGGTAATTAGAAATTCTAAAATTTCTAAACCTTCCCAAGCCGGTTCTTGGATCCATTAAGAAATTCAAAAGAACCCAGCCTGTTGGTTTTATAACTTCTTCCCTTGTAAAATTAGCTGAATCTGCTTTATCTACAGCTTCGAGGATTTCATCCCATCTTCTGGTAAATTTCAACTCACCGCCGTAATAATTAAATAAAACTCTGGCAGCGGATAGAGCGTTTGGGTCTATGATGTGATTATCTGCCTTTCCGTTAAGTCTTATTGTTTCACTTAAATGATGGTCAAATGCAAGGTAGACTCCTTCTACATAAGGTAAGTTGGTTGTAATATCTTTATTTGTGACTTCAATTTTTTTATCCTGCATATCCTTGGGATGAACAAACATTATATCATCTATCATATCTAATTCTTTCAAGAGAGCCGCACAGACCAATCCGTCAAAATCGCTTCTTGTTACCAGTCTATAAGCCATATAATTCTCCTAAGGTTACCAGCTTTCATTCATTCTAATTATTTAATTTTTATTATAATTGTGTAAAATTTTATATATTTATACTACAGAATTATTAAAATTTTGGCTAGTCATTAAATACAAAGGCTGAAATTTATCCTGGAAATCATATGAAAAATAGGATTGAACTCCCGGCAGCCAGGTAAATCCAGGTAATAAGGATATAAAACAACTTCACTTTATACAGCTATCAAATATAAGGGGTAAAGAATAAAAATTTTACGTAAGAATTTTTTATTACTTCCTTAAAAGTGTAAACTTCTTTTAAAAATTTTTAAATTTATTATCAAGCTTAATTTGTTTACAGCCGATATTTATGTTGTATAATTCAATTTGAATTCCCTAAAATTCCCGTTCAAAGCTGAATTAAAAATTACAAAGGTGAAGATTAAAAAGGAGAAAAATTTTGCCAAACATAAAATCAGCAAAAAAAAGAGTAAAAACCTCTGAGCGGAACAGGCAAAGCAACGTTGCCGTTAAATCAGCCGTAAAAACATCAATTAAAAAAGTATATGAATCCATAAAAAACGATATTGAGGAAGAAAAATTAAAAGCTGCTGTTAACAAGGCTTACAGCGTGATTGATAAAGCTGTTACTAAAGGTGTATTACACAAAAATACAGCTGCAAGAAAAAAATCAAGACTGACAAGACACGTTAATAAAGGGTCTATCCCTGCTTAATTAATAAACAGGTTTTAAGTTTTGCTTATAAAAAGTCTTAGTAAATTTAGCGCATACCGGCTTGCCCTGCATTTTATTACTTTGCGGGTAAAAGCAGGGTTTATATTGATTTTATGAACTTCCTCCCGGTTATCGGCAGAAATTCCTATATACACCAGTCCAACGGGTTTTTCAGAAGTTCCTCCCGCAGGTCCGGCAATTCCGGTTATACCAAGCCCTATATCAGTTTTTGAAATCTTTCTTGCCTTTTCCGCCATTTCCCTTGCTACAGGTTCGCTTACGGCTCCGTAACCTTTTATTAAATCAGGACTGACTTTCAGGGTTTTAATTTTAGCTTCATTGGAATAAGTAATGAAATTCAGCTTTGTATAAGAAGAACTTCCCGGGACATCCGTAAGCTTTGAGCTGATTAATCCGCCGGTACAGGATTCTGCAACAGCCACAGTCAGGTTTTTGCGAATAAGAATTTCCCCTACCGCTTTTTCGAGGGTATCTTCATCATATCCCCAGAAAAACTCCCCCAGCCTGTCGAGAATCTGTTTTTCCATATTCTTTATTAAATTTTCCGCTTCCTGTTTTGTCTTTGCCTTTGCAACAATTCTGATATCAGGCTGTCCTTCTGATATTAAAGGTGCTACGGTAGGATTATCCGACTCCATAAGATCTTTAATTTCCTGCCCGAGGGTTCCCTCGGGAATTCCGAAAAATTTCATAAACCGTTTTACAAGCACATATTTTGAAAATTTTTCCAGGTAGTTTTGCACGGAATCTTCCCACATTTTATGCAGCTCACCGGGTACACCGGGAAGGACTATTATATGCCTGTTTTCTATTTCCCAGAAAATTCCCGGTGCTGTGCCGGCGGGATTAGCTATAACTTTTGCGTTTTCCGGAAAATATGCCTGTTTTTTTGCTTTTTGAGGGATTTCCCTATTTCTTGAGCTGAAAAATTCCTCTATTTTTTGATAAGATTCTTCATTAAATACAAGTTCTTTATTAAAGTATTCAGCCACGCTCTGCATTGTAATATCATCATCAGTCGGTCCCAGACCTCCTGTTATTATAATGAGCTCAGCTCTTTTTACTGCAACATCAATGGCGGATTTTATCTTTTGAGAATTATCCCCGGCTACAGAATGATAAAAACAGTCCAGACCAAGTTTTGCCAGTTTTTGAGATATATAAGTAGCGTTAGTATTTACCGTATCGCCGAGAAGCAGCTCAGTTCCTATGCATAAAATTTCTGCCTTCATTTATATTACTTTGCCTTTTTAAACTAAATAACTCGAGTTGCTAATTGCATGTATGCAACATTTGCCAAAACCCACCCATGAATGAACTACTGCGTTAGCTCCCGCTGCCGCGCACAGCCACCCTATAGGTGGAAAAGAGGCGGAGCCTCTTTTCGATTCTCTATAATTTTTTGGCAAATGTTGCATAGTCATATACTTGTTTTTGGCTAATTGGCAACTCAAGTTGGATAATTTGGAGCAGGCAAAAGATTTTGATTGAAAAGGATTTATTACACTTACGATAAAACCTTATATTAAGGCATTGGGGTTATAAAACAAGGCAGACTGTCAATTTTCAAACAGTCTGCCTTGATGATTCAATTCTAAACAAGGTTTTAGCTATGTGCTAAAAATCAGAGTATGAGAGTTTATACTTTTCCGATTACTTCAATTTTAACTTTTGAAATACCGCTGTCCAGCATGCCGATTTCTTCTGCTGCAACCATTGACAGGTCAATGATCCTGCCGTCTATGAAAGGTCCTCTATCGGTAATTTTTACTATGCAGACGTTTCCGTTTTTCAGGTTGGTTACTTTAACAACAGAGCCAAAAGGCAGGGTTTTATGCGCCGCGGTAAACTGGTACATGTTATAGATACTTCCGTCAGCAGCTGTTCTGCCGTGGAAATAGTCACCATACCATGAAGCTACACCTGTTTCATAATAACCCATAATTTCATCATATTTATCGGAAATAACTTTAATAAGCTCATAATCCTTAATAAGCTCAGCTGCGCCTAATGCCCTGCGGGTATTGTTTGCCCAGCTAAGCGCCAGGTCAGAGACATTTAAGCCGGAAAACTCTGCGCTTTTTATATCAGCCGTAAACAGAACTTTATTTCCATATTTGATTACAGCTATTCCTTTCTCAAAAGCAGGGAATATTTTCCAGGGGTTTTCATTATTTTTTACAAAATTTTCCAGCCTGCTTACAAGAATCGAAGCTCTTTTCCTGGGCGTTATTCCCCCCGCTACCCGGTTAAATGTTAATATTTTTTGCCCTTTGATATATACAGAAGCCGGTATGGACTCTCCCGGTTCCATTTTTTCAAGTTCATAATAAACTTCCTTATTTTTTTGCCGGATTTTGTTTTCTATAAGCCTTACCAGCTGGGTTTTGAGCGCATTATCTTTCTGTGCGAAAGAAAAAATTGAGTATGTCTTCCATAATAAACAGGAAATAAGAAGTATAAGTACAAAACCTAAATTTCTTTTTAAATTCATTTTCTAAACCTCATGTATTTGCCCTTAATTAAAAAAAACCCGTAAAAAAATTTTTTGCCTTAATTAACCTGATTAGTTTTTCATTAATAGTTAATAAAAGCTATTAAAACTGATAATAAAAAACTGTCAAGTTAGCAGGAAGAAAATCGGACAAATATACTGAACATAAATGTGACATTCAATGCTTAAATATTAATATTCGAGCTTGATTCTTTACTTAACGCATTTTTTACTATTGCAATAAGATTAGGATCTTTTATTCTTGAAAGAAGTAAATCCTGATCAATCTCCCTGGTCTGCCCCATTTTTGCAAGAATTGTTATAACTTCTGTAATTACAACTTCATCTTCCCCGTGTTTAAGAGCTGTTTTAATAAGACAGGGAACGCTTTCTTCAGATTCAAGCTCACATAGAACATCTATAGCAGCAAGTTTTCTTTTTTTATCATCTGTATCAAGCTCTTTTAACAACTTTTGAAATTGTAATTTCCAGAATTCCTCATTTTCATAGATCAAAAGATGATATATTTCATCAAGCTCAGCCAGGATATCGTTTTCTTCATCATATGTATACTGGGAATTCGTGACAAACAAAGTGAATTTCTGCTTTGCCTTAAGAAGAATCTGGGCATACCTTCCGGTAAGAGTCCCTTGTCTTCTTTCTTTAGCAAGGCAAAGAAGTTTTTCTAAACATTCAAATACCTTAAAGTCAAGAATAACACCTAATGGCCAGACTTCAGGAATCCCCGACAGTATATTATCCATAGCTTCAAGGGCAAGTTCTCTTGTTTTTTCATCTTCAGAGGCGAATAATTCATATATATCTGTTAAAGTCGCTATTTCTCCTGCTAATAACTCTGCCATACCTGAGTTTTCCATTGACTCAAGTATGCAAAGAGCCGCATCCTTGTTTCCGTACTTGGCTAAAAACTGTGCTGCTTCTATCCTGTCCCATTCATCTTCAGATTTTAACCTGTCAATATAATAATTGTAGGATTCCCGGTTCTGTAAAGTACCCAGCGCCTCTGCCGAATTACTTTTTAAAGGCTGGTAATAGGATTGTGAAGCGTTAAAAAGTGCCTGTGAGACCTTAGGAGAGTTTACCAAACAAAAATATCTTGCGGCATAGGTTTTTTCTTCCACAAAACCGTTTTGCAAAATTTCAAACATTCTTTCACTAAGCTCTTCATTGGAAATCCTGCTTAATCCTTCCGCAATATATTCATCCCAGTCTGCTTCGTGAAATTTAAACAATTCAATAACTTTATCAATATTTTCCTTATTTATTTCATTTGCAAGTGTTTTTCCTGCCCTGTCCTTTATATAGCTAAAAATATAATCGGAATTCTCCAGAAGGCATTTCCAGGCTTCTATATCAGGAGTATTTATTATTTTTTTTGCCGCTTCCTGGGATTTTTGTTTATTTTTACCTAATAAATCCCCGGCAACCTGGTTTTCCAGCTTCATTTAAAATCTCCGTAAAATCATTTCTTACTTTTATTATAGTTTATTCAAAGTTATTTAGAAAATTATAATATAACAATAACAAAAAACCTGTGAATTTAAAGGCTTTTTGTTACTTCCTTAATCATTCGTTTGTTACGGTCTTACTCAGGCTTCTTGGATTGGCAGTATCCCGCCCCAGAAGGACTGCGAGTTTATAAGCCAGGAATTGAAGAAAAACAGCTGTTAAAAAAGGGGCTATTTCCGGGGCAGGTTCATTGATTTCAATGAAAATATCCGCTTCTTCCTCGGGGAAGCGGGTATTACGGGCTATAGTTATTAAAAAAGGATTTCTTTTTTTCTTTATTTCCAGAGTATTTTTTTCAGCAAGTATATTGCTGCTAAAATCGTCAAAAACTTCGGTAAGTATTGATATAACAGGAAAACCCTCTTCCAGAACAGCAAGGTGACCGTGCATAAACTCACTTGTTGGATACCCAAAAGTATTTATATAGCTGGTTTCCTGTATCTTTAGCGCCCCTTCTTCTGCCAGAGCAGAATTTTGTCCCCGTCCAAGAATTATAAGACCGGTATTATCTTTAATTTTTCCGGCGATTAAATTTGCTTTTTCACTAAATACCCCTATATTTTCGGAAATTTTACCGGGGATTGCGGATAATTTTTCTTTTATGATGTTAATTTCCGGCTCGGGACAAAATTTCCGTTGTTCTGCGAGAAAAAGCCCGAGGATATAGAGACTCATTAGCTGGCAGGTAAAGGATTTAGTGGCAGGAATGCTTTTTTCTTCGCCGGCATGTATAAACATGGCTGAATCAGCGAGTTTATGTATGCCGGAATCCGGGTTATTTGTTATGGCGAAAGTAGGGATTCCTTTCTTTTTAGTCTTTTTAAGCGCTGCAAAAACATCAGCAGTTTCTCCTGATTGGGATAAAGCAATTAAAAGGTCATTCTGGTTAACAGCAACGCTTCTATTGGCGAATTCCCCCGCAAAATCAACTATTACAGGTATTCCCGCTATTTTTTCAATTACATATTTAGCTGTATTGGCTGCGTTTCTTGATGATCCGCTTGCTGTTATATAAATTTTTCCTAATTTTTCAGGATTTACGGATAATTTTATGTTTATGATTTCTTTATTTTTTTGAATATACGAATTTAAAAGAGCTTTTAGCCTGTCAGGCGTTTGTTTTATGTCTTTTAACATTTTGGTCCTTAACAAAAAGTTAAATAAATAATAGCAATTTTTTAAGAAAACTTTTTTTTAATTATATAGGTAAAAAATTTATAGTGAAGGGACACACGGAGAAAGTTTATGGTCAGTACCTGCAGAAAAATTTTAGAAAAAATCCGGGATGCGGAAGAGAAGCTGAAAAGTTCAAAATACACAATCTTAAAGACTACAGACAAATGCATGACAAAAAGAAATCTTCTTATAAAAGAAGATAATGAAGCTATTGAAGAATTTAAGCGTTTAAAAGAAAATATTACCGAAAGCAACCAGGGTAATTATTCTCCGGCATACCAGCCGGTCACCGTAAAAAATACAGGATGGCAAGACCTCTAAACAGCATTTATATTCATATTCCATTTTGTCAAAGTAAATGTCATTATTGCAATTTTACTTCATTTACCGGCAAAAAATCCTGTATAGAAGATTATTTTAAAGCATTAAACATAGACACTTCCTGTTACCTAAAGAACACATTGGGTAAAAAATTTAAAACTCTCTACATTGGCGGGGGAACTCCATCTTTAGTAGAGAGTTTTCTCTATGAAAATCTGTTATCAGGGATAAATTTATCAGATAATGCAGAAGTGACAATTGAAGCCAATCCCGGCACGGTTTCCGCTCAATATTTGAAAACCTTGAGAAAAATAGGATTTAACAGGATCAGCCTGGGGGTGCAGTGTTTTGATAATGGAACTTTAAAATTACTAAACAGGCTTCATAGCGCGCAGGAAGCAATAGAGGCTGTTGATTACGCTAAAAAATCCGGCTTTGATAATATCAGTATAGATTTAATTTATGGATTACCCGGACAGAAGCTTTTTGACTGGGAAAAAACTTTGTACCAGGCTATTGATCTTGATGTAAACCATATTTCCGCGTACGGGTTAAAAATTGAGGAAAACACTGAATTTTTTAATAACCTGCCTGATGAACTGCCGGATGAAGATTTAAACGCTCAAATGTATTTAAGGGGGGTTGAAATTCTGGAGCAAAACGGATTTGAACACTACGAAATAAGCAATTTCGCAAAACCAGGGTTCAGCTCAGCGCATAATTTGGCTTACTGGAATAATGATGAGTATTTAGGCTTTGGGGTTGCTGCGCATGGCTATGTTAACGGTGAAAGGTATTGCAATAAGACAGTTCTGGAGAGTTACATGGAAAATCCCCTGGAAAAAAAGACTCAAAGAAAGCTCACTGCTGATGAAGTTCTTGAGGAAGCTATTTTTCTTGGTTTACGCCTGAGAAACGGAATAGACCCGGATGAAATGGAAAAAAAATATTCTGTTAATCTGTTTGACAGGTATAAACATATTATTGAGAAGTATAAAAACCTGGGGTTAATGGATTTTAGAGGAAGCAGACTTCAATTAACTATTCAGGGTGTACTTTTAAGTAACGATATTTTTGCTGATTTTTTGTAACAATTTCATATAGATTTTTGAAAAATTTTACGTAAAATTTTTTATTACTTCCTTACAAACCTGAACCGGTAAAAGATTTCGGCTATTAAAATGATAAACTCAAGGCGGATGTGATAAAATTAGATACCAGAAAAAAATAATTATATCTTTTGAAAGGGTTACATAAATGCGGTTTACCAAAATGCAGGGAATCGGAAATGATTTCATCATCCTGGAAGCTCAGGAGCTTTCAAAAACAGATCTTAGCTACTCTGAGCTTACAAAAAAGATGTGTAACAGAAATTTTGGAATAGGAGCAGACGGTTTAATCATCGTAAACCCGCCTGATGTTGATTCAAAATGCGATGTTAGCTGGCGAATCTTTAATTCTGACGGATCAGAACCCCAGATGTGCGGAAACGGAATAAGGTGCTTTGCAAAATATGTGTATAAAAAAGGTATAGTAAATAAAAAAACATTTTCAGTATGCACACTGGCAGGAATGATTGTTCCTGAAGTCCTTGATAACCAGAAAATAAGAGTGAATATGGGAAGCCCTATACTTGAGGCGTCTAAAATTCCTGTAAGTATAGAAAGTTTGGATAAAGTGATTAATTATCCTCTTGAAACAGATGACATAAAAGTAAATATAACCGCTGTAAGCATGGGAAATCCGCATTGTATTATTTTTACAGAGCAGGATTCAGCGGAACTTGCAAAAAAAATCGGACCTGAACTTGAAAAAAACGAAATCTTCCCTGAAAAAACTAATGTGGAATTTGTCAAGGTGATTTGCAAGGATAAAATAAAAGTTGATGTATGGGAAAGAGGATGTGGAATCACCCTTGCCTGCGGAACAGGGGCATGTGCTTCTGTTGTGGCTGGTGTGCTTAATAATTTTACGGAAGATTCCGTAGAAGTTGAGCTTCCGGGCGGAAACCTCGAAATTGAGTGGCAAAGGCAAACAGACAAAATATTTATGACCGGCGGTTGTGAATTTGTATCTGAAGGGCAGTATTTCTTTTAACTCAAGTTGCTAATTAACCCGAGTCGCTAATTGCATGTATGCAACATTTGCCAAAACCCACCCACAGCCACCACATAGGTGGAAAAGAGGCTCCGCCTCTTTTCGATTCTCTATAATTTTTTGGCAAATGTTGCATAGTTATATCCTGGTTTTGGACTAATTCGCGACTCGGGTTAATTAACTCGAATCACGAATTGTATTTTTTGAAATTTTTCTAATAATTTTCGCAGTGAACTTCAAAAAATGCCTGTGGATGAAGACATGCCGGACAAGTCTGCACAGAAGAGCTGCCTTCATGAATATATCCGCAATTTCTGCATTTCCACTCTAAAGAAGAATTTTTACTAAATACTTTTTGATTTTCTACATTTTCGAGCAGTTTTAAATATCTTGCCTCATGTTTTTTTTCAACCTTAGCTATCATTCTGAAAGCTGATGCTATATCTTTAAATCCTTCTTCATCCGCAACTTGTGCAAATTTTGGGTATAAATCAGTCCACTCTTCATTTTCTCCCAGTGCGGCGGCTTTTAAATTTTCCATAGTATTTCCGTATACAGCAGGATAGGCTGCATTGATTTCAATCATATTAGCGTCATTAGTTGCGATGAATTTAAAAAATCTTTTGGCATGCTCTTTTTCATTATCTGCTGTTTCGGTAAAGATCGCTGAAATTTGCTCATAGCCTTCTTTTTTAGCTATGCCGGCATAGTATTTGTATCTGTTGCTTGCCTGAGATTCCCCTGCAAACGCTGCCATTAAATTCTTCTGTGTTTTTGTGCCTTTTAATTCTTTTTTCTCTGTCTTTTGTGTCATTTTCTATCCTTTCAAATCCTTATGCTGATGAGATATAATTTTAAATTATATATAATAGAATTATATCAACTTTTATAACTTTTATTATTTTTTGTAATATTTACTTTTTAAAATAAACTTGAAAAAATGATATTAAACGCGTTTTCGGAATATATTAAAAAATTTAATGCAGATGTGCCGGCTGTAGTAGTCCTTTCCAGATGGCTCAGGGAAAAAATTATTAAAGAGCCTGAAAATAACATAGATCTGGTTATTCAAAAAGAATTAGCTCTTATGAAAAACAAAAGAGGTTTATTTTTAATAACAGCAAAGTCTGAATCAGGCAGAAATCTTTTAGAACACCTGTATGAATTTGCTCTTAGCTATGATAATTATAAATTCAGTAAATGGCTGCATAAAATAAAAGCAAGTGATTTTAATTAACTCGAGTCGCTAATTGCATAGTCATATCCTTGCTTTTGGCTAATTGGCGACTCGAGTTAATTATTGCCTGCTTTAATTTCATATAGAGCGTTGACTATTACAGGATCCCATTTTATGCCGGATTCCTGCTTTATAATATCCAGGACTTCTTTATTAGAAATCGATTTTCTGTATGACCTCTCGGAAACCATTGCCTGATAAGCATCAGCAACAGCAATAATCCTTGCGCCGAGAGGAATACTCATTCCGGATAAACCCTCAGGAACACCCTGTCCATCCCATCTTTCCTTATGATAATGTACATAAGGTATGACTTCTGACAAAAAGTTGATCTTCATAAGAAGGTTAACACCGATATTGGGGTGGTTCTGAAGTTTGTTCCATATTTCCCGGGAAGGTTTTTCCTTGCTGGAGAAAATTTCCTCCGACAGACTGATTTGACCTATATTATGCAGCAAACCTGCATAGTAAATTAAATCAGATGTTTTTTCGTTTAATTCCAGATGATCACAAATTTTTCTGGCAAGCCCGGCAACATTCTTGGAATGCTCTTTGGCTTTACTCTTAGAATCCACAGCTTCCGCAAGAGCTTCCACGAATTGTTGCTGTTCATCTCCAAGATCACCTATACTTGCGGTTAATTCTGCCCTGAGATGCCTTAAATCCGCAGGACTTGAATCTTCTTTTCCTACTGCTTCCTCAGTTTCTTCTATTAATTTCTGAAGCCTCATTGAAGTTACGAAAAGATTTGCTGTTACTTCAAGCAGCCTGATTAATTCCAGGGGAATTTCTTTATAAGTATTGCAGTATACCCCTATAACTCCGACCCTTCCCCAGTTGTTGACCAGCGGAATAGCCAGTATTACAGATTTATCCTTTTTAAGGTACTGAGTTTCTATGTCTAAAAACGATTTTATAAGCGGGTTTTCAGTATCCGAAAGTGAAAGAAAACCTTTTTTCCCGTCAGGGGCAGAAGACCCGAGCTTTACTAAATCAGCTGATCCTGCCGAGCCTTTAACGAATTCAGGAGTTAAATAAATATCGCAGCTATCTGTGTTTACGATTTGAGTAATTGTTCTGGCAATAGCATTATAGATAATATGCTCTTCTTCGCTGTCAAATCCAAGCAGGGTAAGTGTTTTATCAAGCGAATATATGGAAGTCAACTCTTTGAGTTGTCCTTTCAGTCTTTCTATTTTATCCTTTACTGATGTATCGATTTTATTGAGCAATTCATTGGAAATAAGATGCTCAGTCATAAAATCACCCATATTTAAGGCAAAAATTGCTTCAAGCGGGTCATTTTCTACTTTAATTGAAATATTTTGACTATTCTGGCTCAATAGCTTGCCTCCAAACTAAATCCCTATTACTTTTTTCCTTTTGCTCTTTTAAACCTATTAATTTATTAATATAACAGTAAAAAAGATGATTTCAAAATTTAATTTTTTATTTAATATTTATAATATCGGAT
>JANQEP010000140.1 GCA_028278305.1 Candidatus Gastranaerophilales bacterium | reverse complement strand
AGGTATTGATTTAGCATGAATGAAATCATGAAAATCATGTCATAGTCATGATTTCCATGATTTCATTCATGTAATGCCGGGTTATTTTCTGTGTTAGGTCCCTTGGTGATAACCGGCTTTTAAGTGATAATAAGTTTCAGGGTTATGTTTTAGCAGCATTAAACGCTTAATTTTTACTTTTTTATTATCTTTGAACATAAAAAGAAGCGCGAAGCAGTCATCACTGTCCGCATTGCGTAAGAAAGCAAGAAAAGTAATGCCACAGAGGACCCTATATAACCCGGGTTATTTAAAAAAATTATGGACAATACTCCGAATTTTTTAACTGTTCCGAATTATCTTTGTATTTTTAATTTTTTGTTACAATATTAATTGAGAAGATCTAATAATAAGGTATGAAAAATTTTATCGTTTAAAAAATGTTAAGTTTTGTAAAAAATTTTAATTGAGCACTTGAAAGATAAGTCACTCAAGTTCTTGACTATAATATTTTTTGCTATACGATGATACTGATAAAAAGCACATGTTTAAATAAAGAACTGTTTTTGTTATAAAATCTACTTGAAAGAATGCTTAATTGCTTATAAATATTACATTTGTAAATAAAATTACAACTATATTTTTATTATAAATTTCGAAAGCACCATATCAGGCGAGGTAAGTAATGGCTAAAAAACATAACGAGCGTGTTATCCCAGGAAATCTAACAGCATCAAATCTTGATCAGATGCCCGACTTAACGGAAATCCAGAAAAAATCATTCGAATGGTTCTTAAAAGAGGGTTTAAAGGAAGAATTACTTTCTTTTTCTCCGATAAAAGATTACACAGGCAGATTAGAACTTCACTTTTTACCAAACTATAGGTTTGACGACCCTAAATATACCATAGAAGAAGCCAGATTGCATGATGCAAGCTACACAAAGAAGCTTTATATCTGGATGCGGTTAGTTAACCGTGACACAGGTGAAATAAAAGAACAAGAGGTCTATATTGGAGATATTCCAATGATGACCGAGAGAGGAACTTTTATAGTTAATGGAGCTGAAAGGGTTATAGTCAGTCAGATTGTCAGATCTCCTGGAATTTACTTTAAAAGAGATATTGCACCAACAGGAAAACGTGTTTATAATGCCACATTAATCCCAAACAGAGGTGCATGGTTAAAAATAGAGACTGATGTCAATGATTTAGTATACGTAAAGATTGATAAAAACAGAAAAATTCTGGCAACAACATTCTTAAAAGCTCTGGGCATAGGAATTAGCGAGATGGAATCCATGTTCAGGCATAATGAGTTTTTAAAGAAAACAATTGATAAAGATACTACAGAAACCGGGGATGAAGCATTAGTAGAGGTCTATAAAAAGTTAAGACCCGGAGATCCTGCCAGTGCAAGCGGTGGAAAATCCATTATAGACAGCAGGTTTTTCGATGAAAAAAGATATGACCTTGGCAGGGTAGGACGCTATAAACTAAATAAAAAGCTGGGACTTAACCTCCCTGAAACAAGAAGAACGCTTACTGTCCAGGATATAGTAGCTGCTGTTGAATATCTTATCAACCTTACATTTGATGAAGGAGTCATAGATGATATTGACCACCTCGGAAACAGACGTATAAGATCAATAGGCGAACTTTTACAAAACCAGTTCAGAATTGGTCTTACAAGACTGGAAAGAATTGTAAGAGAGAGAATGACTCTTCAGGATTCAGATACTCTTACACCTGTAAACCTTCTTAATACTAAACCTTTAATAGCTGCAATCAGGGAATTTTTCGGTTCATCACAGCTTTCACAGTTTATGGACCAGACAAACCCGCTTGCAGAATTGACTCATAAAAGAAGATTATCAGCTCTCGGACCTGGTGGGCTTGCAAGAGAAAGGGCAGGCTTTGCGGTAAGGGATATTCATCCTAGCCATTATGGAAGAATATGCCCGGTAGAAACACCTGAAGGACCTAATGCCGGTCTTATAGGAAGTTTAAGTACATTTGCAAGGGTAAATGAGTACGGATTCATCGAAACACCATACTATGCAGTAAAAGACGGTAAAGTGACAGATGAAATCCATTATCTGAGCGCAGATGAAGAAGACGACTTCCGTGTAGCCCCGGGAGATGTGCCGTTAACCGAAGAAGGAAAAATTGCAAGCGGAATGGTTCCGATCAGGTACAGAAGCGAATTTACACTGGGTGAGTCTAATAAAGTTGACTATGTTGGTGTATCCCCTATCCAGATAGTTTCTATAGGAACATCATTAATTCCATTCCTTGAGCATGACGATGCAAACAGGGCACTGATGGGTTCAAACATGCAACGTCAGGCTGTTCCTTTGATGAAAACAGAAAGACCAGTTGTAGGAACAGGTCTTGAAAGGAGAGCAGCCAGTGATTCCGGTATGGTAATTGTTTCCCAGCAGGACGGAGAAGTTGAATTCGTCTGTGGTGACGAAATAAGAATTAAAGATGATTCAGGAAAAATTCATAAATATCCTTTAATGAAATTTGTAAGAAGCAACCAGGATACCTGTTTAAACCAGAAACCCATGGTAGAAACAGGTGATAAAATTAAAAAAGGCAATCCGATAGCAGACGGGGCATCTACAAATAAAGGTGAGCTGGCATTAGGAAAAAATGTTCTGATCGCATTTATGCCCTGGGAAGGTTATAACTACGAGGACGCAATTTTAATAAGTGACAGACTGGTTCATGACGATGTGTTTACAAGTATTCACGTTGAAAAACTTGAAATAGACGCTCGTACAACAAAGCTGGGACCCGAAGAAATAACAAGAGAGATTCCCAATGTAAGCGAAGACAGCTTAAGACATCTTGACGAAAGAGGAATAGTAAGAATCGGGGCAAGAGTATATGCTGATGATATTCTCGTAGGGAAAATTACACCTAAAGGAGAATCCGAACATCCCCCGGAAGAAAAGTTGTTACGTGCAATTTTCGCTGAAAAAGCAAGGGATGTAAAAGATAACAGTTTACGTGTTCCTCATAGTGAAGGCGGACGTGTAATTGATGTTAAAGTATTTGACAGGGAGAAAGGAGACGAGCTTCCTCCCGGAGCAAATACAGTGATCAGGGTTTATATAGCTCAAAAACGTAAAATCAGCGTTGGGGATAAAATAGCAGGAAGACACGGTAACAAGGGCATTATCTCCAAAGTTCTTCCAAAAGAAGACATGCCTTTCTTACCGGACGGCACACCGGTTGATATTGTGCTTAATCCGCTGGGAGTACCAAGCCGTATGAATGTGGGACAGACTTATGAAAACCTGCTGGGACTGGCTGCGTACCTCACGGAAAGTTACTATGAGATTCCGCCGTTTGATGAAAAATGCGGGGATATAGCTTCTAAGAAAACTACAACCGATGAACTTAATAAAGGTATAGAGAAAACTGGCTATAACTGGGTATTTCAAACCGGAAAGGTTACACTTTATGACGGCAGAACCGGCGAGCCTTTTGACAATCCGGTTTCTGTAGGTCTTTCTTACATGATGAAGCTTGTACACCTTGTTGATGATAAAATTCATGCAAGAAGTACCGGACCTTATAGTCTTGTTACGCAGCAGCCGCTTGGAGGTAAGGCACAGTTTGGCGGACAGCGTTTTGGAGAAATGGAAGTCTGGGCGCTGGAAGCATATGGAGCTGCATATACACTGCAGGAAATGCTTACAGTTAAGTCTGACGATGTAAACGGCAGAAGTAAGGCTTATGAGTCCATAGTAAAAGGTGAAAATCTACAAAGACCAGGAATTCCAGAGTCATTTAAGGTACTTGTACGTGAACTACAGAGTATCGGTCTGGATATAACAGTCGCAAAACGTGGAGGTAGAGAAGTTGACCTTATGAGTGATACTGATGAGATTAAAAAAGCTGTTCCAAAAAGAACACTTAGTGATGTGGATTCAGAATTACTCAATATAAACTTCTTTCAGACCCCGGGAAGCGTAAAAGAATAAAAAAGTATCATCCGAACTTGTTTCGGGATATCATTCCTTTAATATGCTGAAATAGATTCAGCAGAACAAAAGACCAATATAAGGATAATCAAGTATCGCAGATGTTAAGAATTTAGAATAAGGGAGAATAAAATTGTCTACCAGTATAGATTATTTTGATTATATAAGAATAGGGATCGCCTCTCCTGAAAGGATCTTAAAATGGTCATTCGGAGAAGTGAACAAACCTGAAACTATTAATTACCGGACATTAAAACCGGAACGTGACGGTTTATTCTGTGAAAGAACTTTTGGTCCCTCAAAAGACTGGGAATGTTATTGCGGTAAGTATAAAAGAGTAAGGCATAAAGGTATAATCTGTGAACGTTGCGGTGTAGAAGTTACTGACAGCAAGGTAAGACGTCACAGAATGGGACATATTAATCTTGCGGCGCCGGTTTCTCATATATGGTTTTTAAAAGGAATCCCGAGCTATTTAGGACTGATCCTTGATATGTCCTTAAGAGACCTGGAACAGGTAATTTATTTTAATAGCTATATAGTGCTGAACCCCGGTGATACTGATTATAAAAAGACGCAATTGCTGCCTGAAGAAGAATATGAAGACTATATGCTCGAAAATGAAGAGTCAACACTTGAGGTAGGAATCGGCGCGGAAGCAATTAAACAGCTTCTTTCGGAAATTGACCTTAATGAGATGATAGAATCGCTGAGAAATGAACTGGAATCTGTTGGCGGCTCAATACAGAAGAAAGCTAAGGTAATTAAAAGATTGAGGCTTGTAGAGTCGCTGGTTTCCAGTAATACAGATCCCACCTGGATGATAATGGATGCGCTGCCGGTAACTCCGCCTGATCTTCGCCCAATGGTACAGCTCGATGGCGGAAGATTTGCCACCAGTGATCTTAATGATTTATACAGAAGAGTTATCAACAGAAATAACCGTCTTCAAAGGCTGATAGAAATGGGGGCGCCTGAAATTATCGTAAGAAACGAAAAAAGAATGCTCCAGGAAGCTGTGGATGCCCTTATTGATAACGGAAGACGCGGAAGAACCGTAATCGGTCCGAATAACAGACCTCTTAAATCTTTAAGTAATATTATTGAAGGAAAGCAGGGACGCTTCAGACAGAATCTTCTCGGAAAAAGGGTTGACTACTCGGGAAGAAGCGTTATTGTTGTGGGACCGCAGCTTAAATTAAATCAGTGCGGGCTTCCTAAAGAAATGGCTGTAGAGCTTTTCAAGCCGTTCGTAGTTAATAAATTAATTGAGCGCGGGATTGTTCAGAATATAAAATCAGCCAAAAAGAAAATTGAACGCTCGGAAAACGTGGTCTGGGATGCCCTGGAAGAAGTCATTGACGGACATCCCGTAATGCTGAACCGAGCCCCGACTCTTCACAGGCTTGGAATCCAGGCATTTGAGCCGGTTCTTGTAGAAGGTCGTGCTATTCAACTGCACCCGTTAGTCTGCTCAGCATTTAACGCAGACTTTGACGGCGACCAGATGGCTGTACACGTTCCTCTCTCGATAGAGGCTCAGACAGAAGCAAGAATGCTTATGCTCTCACCAAATAACATACTGCTTCCCGCCACGGGTAAGCCCTGTATAACACCTACACAGGACATGGTTCTCGGTATTTATTATTTAACCCTGGATACCCAGGATGAATCAGAACCGGAAAGATGTTTTCTTGACTTTAATGACGTAATCACAGCCCTGGAAGCGGGAATTATTAATATGCACTCCAAGGTTAAAGTCAGGGATGAAAAAGGTGAAAAAATAGTCACAACCCCGGGCAGGATCATATTTAACATGGCTGTAAGAGAAGCTGTTGTTTCTTAAAGTTAACTGGTAAAATTTTTAAAGACGGAAATATAAATAATAAAGAGGTAAATATAGAGTTATGAGCACCCTAATGCCAAAAACCCCGAAAAAATCATTTGAATTTATAAATAGTGTAGTTGATAAAAAAGTTTTAAATAAACTACTTTCCAAGATTTATCTGGAGTATGGAACCTCAAAAACAGCATATCTTGCTGATTGTCTTAAAAATCTGGGATTTAAATACGCCACCAACGCGGGAACTACTATATCCATTGATGATTTAGACATACCTCCCGCAAAAAAAGAACTTATTAAAAACGCGGAAAACGAAATTGATAAGTCTACACAGCGCTACCTTAAAGGTGAGATCACTGAGGTAGAAAGATACACAAAAGTAATTGACACCTGGAGTGAAACCACAGAAAAACTTACCCAAAGCGTAGTAGAAAATTTCAAAAAGACAAACCCGGTATATATGATGGCATTCTCGGGTGCAAGGGGTAATATAAGCCAGGTTAGTCAGCTGGTGGGAATGCGTGGGCTGATGGCTGACGCACAGGGACAAATCATTGACCTTCCTATTAAAGCTAATTTTACCGAGGGTCTTAGTGTAACAGAGTATATTATTTCCAGCTACGGCGCAAGAAAAGGACTTGTTGATACAGCTCTTAAGACAGCTGATTCGGGATATTTAACCAGAAGACTGGTAGACGTGGCTCAGGATGTTATTATTCGTGAAAAAGACTGCGGTACTTCTGAAGGCATTGAAATTGAAACAATTACCGACGCGGAAAAAGAAATTGTCTCATTAACTGAAAGACTTTTGGGAAGAGCCATAATAGAAGATGTAAAAGATGAAAACAAAAATGTTGTAATAAACAAAAATACAATTTTATCTGAAGAGCAGATAAACATCGTAAGAGATCTTTCTATTAAGAAAATAAAAATTCGCTCACCGCTAACATGTGAAACTGAACATGGAATATGCCAGCATTGCTATGGATGGGCGCTTACAAATAACAGACCTGTTGATATAGGTGAAGCTATAGGAATTATAGCAGCACAGAGTATTGGAGAGCCTGGAACACAGCTTACAATGAGAACTTTCCACACCGGTGGTGTATTCAAAGGCGCGGGAAGTATTCGTCAGATAGTTTCAAAAACAGATGGAGAAGTACTTACAGGGTTAACAACCCGTGAGCTTAGAACCAGACATGGAGATATAGTAAACGTCACATCTAAACAAGGAAAGCTGGAAATACAGGACAGTAAGAGTAAGAAAACCTCATATATAATACCTCATGGAGCTACAGTATTTGCTCAAAAAGGTGATAAAATTCAAAAAGGCAATATAATTGCAGAATATGAACCCAGCACACTCGACAGCTCAGGAAGGCTGACAGAGAGAGCAACAAAGGACATAACATCCGATGTTGGCGGGAAAATTCTGTTTGAAGGTTTTAACGTTGATGAAAAACGTGATAGACAGGGCAACATTAGCAAAACAGCCAATAAGGGCGGAAAAATATGGGTACTTGCCGGTGATGTTTACGGCTTGCCTGGAAATTCAACTATTCTTGTAAAAAATGAACAGGAAGTAAAATCCGGGGAAATCATCGCTGAAACAACCACATTAAGTGATCATGGAGGAGAAGTCAGGATTCCTGATGATCTTGAACTTGAAGAGACTGAACTTAAAGGTAAAAAAATAAAGAAAATTATAGGCGGTAAAGAAATTACGGTTGTTATAGCTTCATTAACCCCTAAAAATGCTATTCTTGAAGCAACTAAAAAAGAGCAATTATGGCAGGTTAAGGGATCAGATGAAATCTATATAGTAAAATCTCCGGTAGGTACAGTTGTCGAGAATGGCATGGTCATTGCCGAGCTTATCGAGGAAGAAAATAAAGTAACCTCCAGCGGCGAAATTCGCTATGAAGGTATTGAAGTTGATGAAAATCAGATAATAACCAAACCGGGTAAAATTATATTTATTCCTGAAGAAATTCATCAAGTAAGTAAGGATTCTTCATTAAAAATGACAGAATCAGGAACTTATGTTGTTTCCGGCACAGAAGTCGTCAAGGACATAAGAACTCATATTGACGGCATTGTTGAAATCAAGGAAAACAACAACATAATTCAGGAAGTCATTGTAAGACCCGGAGAACTTGTAAAAGTAGAAGATGTAAATACCCTTAACGTTGAAGACGGGGAAATAGTTGAAAAAGGAACAGAAATTACCAAAGGTGTTAAAGCAAAAGAAAAGAGCATAATAAACTTTATAAACTATGAACATGAATACTCTAAAGCAATGGATATTGAAGATGAAGACTCCGGAGAATTAGAGGAAACAACCGAAGCAAAACCTGTGGAAGTTCTTATCAGGCCGATTCAGGAATATGAAATCGGACCAAAAGAGGTAAGTATTGAATTTGAATCAACAGAAACAGATCTTATTAACCTGGTTTCTGTTACACAACTGCAATACAGAGACGGCGCAAGAATACGCCAGTTGGAAGGGGCTAACCTGACAAGAACAAGCCTTGTAATCCAGATGGAAGGTTACCTGAGCCATCTTAAAGGATTAGTAGAGCTATATCCTGCTGAAGCGCCTGCTGAAGAACAGAATCTTAAGCTGGTTGTTCTTGAAAACCTCATTGTAAGAAGAGAAACAGAAGCGGCTTCAAGGGAAAAAACTTCTCTTCAAACAGAACTTCTGGTTGAGTCAGGTCAATTTATAGAACCAAAAACCCCGATTTCCAAAACCCAGGTCCTGGTAAAAAATAAAGCGAAAGTCAGCCTGAAAGAAGAACCTGATAGCAAAGAAGTAAGGAGGATTTTCCTTATAACTCCGGATTCATATGAAATACTCGACCTTAAAACCTCACCGATAATAAAGAAAAATGACCTGATAAGTATAGACCAGATTGTCTCTGAGAGCGGTGAAAAAGCCACAATCTCCGGTAAAGTAGTAGAGATAAAGGGAAATACAATTACGGTACATATAGCAAGACCATATCTCATCAGCGTTGGAACGCAGCTTCAGGTTGAAAATGAGGGATTGGTACAGCGTGGTGATTTACTTGCAACGCTTGTTTTTGAACGTCAGAAAACCGGTGACATTGTCCAGGGTCTTCCGAGAGTAGAAGAACTTCTTGAAGCCAGAAAGCCTAAAGAGAGCGCAATTCTGGCAGAAGAAAACGGAGAAATTGAAATTGAATACGAAGAAGATGTCCCAAGATTATATCTTGTAACTGAGTCAGGACGCCAGGAAATTAAATTTCCGGTTGATTCCAATATAATCGTATCTGATAAACAAAAAATTACTAAAGGTCAACCTCTTACCAGCGGACCGCTTAACCCGCATGATGTTATAAGACTTAGCGGAGCTAATGCCGTTCAAAAGTACCTGGTAGATGAAGTCCAAAGAGTATACAGGTCCCAGGGTGTTGAAATCGCTGATAAGCACGTTGAAGTTATTGTAAGGCAGATGACTAAAAAAGTTAAAATTGATGAATCCGGAAATACAAAGCTTCTACCCGGTGAATTAACTGAAGCAAAACTGGTTGAGCAAGAAAATGTAAAAATATCGGAAATGGAAGAATCTGCTCCGGCTGAGTATACACCTGTTCTTCTGGGTATAACAAAAGCCAGCTTAAATACGGAAAGCTTTATTTCAGCGGCAAGTTTCCAGGAAACGACAAGAGTACTGACAGAAGCTGCTGTTGAAGGTAAAAAAGACGTTTTAAGAGGACTTAAGGAAAACGTCATAATTGGAAGATTGATCCCTGCAGGTACAGGGCATTATCATCTTACTCATACTTCCGAAGACCAGGAAGAAGAGGAAAGAAAAAGAAGATTCAGTAAAGCCGGGGCAAGAAAGCCTTCAGCTATTCTCGAGGAAATTGAAGGAATGTTCGGCTCACCTGAATTTTCAGCAGAAGAAGCCTCTTCTGAAATTTATGAAGAAGGAGAAGATACAGAAGAGGAAATGGAAGAAATCTACTCTGATGACAGTGAGCTTACAGAGGAAGAAGAATAAAAAATAAAACAGAGGGATTTTGAGAAAATTTCAAAAAATACAATTCGTGATTCGAGTTGATTAATTTTTAAAAATTTTAACTTATTTTGATTGACTGAAGGTTTCGAGTCTATCATAAAAATTTTTAAAAACTCCCTGATGTATATTCTTTTCTGCCTGGGAACTTTGCATTTTTTTCAGATCTTTCTCCACGTCTTTTTTGATTATTTTGTTTAAAAAATACGGCATGCCAAAACCCAGCAACAGCATATTGATAAACAAAGTTCCCCAGTACAGCGCTGCGCCTGATTTTTTAGTCCGGTTTATAATATCCTGGCTTAAGCCTTTTACTTTATCTAAATCGTTAATCTTTCTCACCGGCGGGAAAATCGTGCTAAACCAGGATCCGCTTTTTAATTTTTCCCTATCAATAAGTTGGGTGCCCAGGAGTTTATCGGATATCCTTGCGCCTGCGCCGTTCATGAGGGCGTCTCCCCCGAAGAAAAGACCACCTAAGAGGGTAAGTCTTAGCAGCCAGTCTTTTTTCTCGGTTGAATCCCTTGATGCCAGAAGTACACCCGGAAAAGCGGTCAGCAGGAAAATCGAGAAATAAGTCGGCATGCTCATAAATTTTCCGTCTTTATAATCCAGTTTTTGAGCATTTTCTTTAATTATCCTGAAAATTCCCGTGGCATTTTTCGCCAGCATTGATTTTGCCATTATTTTGGGTAGCACAATCGCTGATGCTGTAGCGAATCCCAGAAAGCACAGATATTTTTTCCATTTATTCTTCTCATGCTGCTCAGCCATTTTTTTGGTATGACTTTCATCAGCCATTTCGTACTTGGCGGAAAATCCGGTTCTTCCTGTTAATTGTTTTGTCACCTCCTGGGTAACCCAGACTATACTGCCTGTTGATACCCCCGTAAACCAGAAATCACTTCCCCATACTGAACTTTTTGCATTAACCAGTTTCTGTCTCAGCTCTTCCTCTCTGCCTTTGAATTTATCAAGAACGCTTTTAAACCCGTTAACATCTATTTTCTTATGTTTTAGCAGATAGTCTGACAGTTCACTAATGCCTTTTTTCATATCTTCTGCCGTGCCTGTAAGATATTTATTTGAAAGGCGGATTAAGTGATTTTCTTCTGAGCTGAAGTTTTTTGTGACCTTAAATAGTTTACTCAAAGCAAACCTGTTTGTAAGCGGAAGAGTTACAAACGGGGTTAAAAACGCCAGGATAAAGTACATTCCGGAGTTGACGGCTCTTTCACTGCTTTCAACCGAGTTATTTGACATTATTGAGTTGGGCACAGCAACTCCGCCGACGTCAAGAAGTCCACGGTTAAGTATTGTATTACTCTGAATTGTAGAAGTAACATTATTTAGGTTTAACATCTCACACTATAATTTTTTGTTTATTCTTATTATATAATGTTTATAAATAATAAAAATTGCTTTCTTTCAGAAAATTTTTATTATTTCTTGTTTTAAATAAGGAATAAAGAAAAAATTCTTAGATGATTTTATACAGGATATTAACTTTTTAAATAATTTATTGACAAAAAGTCCGGTAAGTTGACAAAATAGATAAAAATAAAAAAAGGGATTATAAGCAATGTTAAAAAAAATTATTTATACACTATTAATTTTAAATATTTTTTCCCTTCCCGGATTCGCACAGGTAATTGACATAAGCTCGGCAAGGGATAACCCTCGTATAAAACCGCCAATGGCAGAAATATATAAACCTTCAAGGCTGTTAATAGGTGATAAAACGGAATTTACAGTTAAAGGCGATCCCGGAACATATGTAATAATAGTGTTTTCAGCAGAAAATGAGGGAGCAAAGCCTTATTACGGACAGCATTTAAGGCTGGGAAACATAATAGACAAAATAGAAGGTGTAATAGGAGAAAAAGGAATAGCTAAACTGGATCTGGAAATACCTGAGCGGGAAGACCTTGTCGGAGCAATCATTTATTTCGAAGCTCTGGTTTGGAAAACAGATGATTTAAGTGACGTTAAAAAAGCCAGGATTATGGGTGCAAGCGGGATCGAAACAAGTTATAATGCTATTTCAATAGAAAAAAAACCTGAAAAACATTCCTTACCGCTTATAGGTCCGGGAATAGGAGGAATGGGTGATGTTTCAAGAACAATGGAAGCGCTTTCAAGTCAGAAATCTTCTGAAAAAGATTACCTCTATAACGATGATATGTATTATCATAACAAGCCGCTGATGCTCAGAAACTTAAGATCTCCTGATATAAAAAAAGAACAGAAAATAAATGAATAATAAATCAAATATAGTTGTAATTCCGGTGGATAACAGACCGGTTAACTATACACTTGCGGATTCAGTGGGCGCTTTAAATGTAGGAATCAATATCATCCTGCCGCCCAGGGAGTTTATGGGCGGCTTAAAAACCTCTGCCGGTATTGAAAAGATCCTTTTATGGCTGGAAAAAGTGGTACTGCAAAATAAAACGGATTTTATAATATGCGCGCTTGATACAATTGCATACGGGGGGTTAATCCCTTCAAGACGGTGTGAAGATCAGCAGGAAGTCATATTCTCAAGACTGCGGAAATTTAGAAAAATAATAGAGCCCCTGAAAAGCAGGGTTTTTGCCTTTAGCAGCATAATGAGAATTTCAAACAGCAACGATAATGAAGAAGAAAAGACTTACTGGGATAAATACGGAAAATTAATCTTTAAATACTCCTGCCTAAGACATAAACAGGAACTTAATCCTGATAATTCAGAGCTAAAAGCTGAATTTCAAGAAGTTAAAAGCCTGATTCCGCTTCAGGTAATTGTCAATTACCTGAAAATAAGGCAAAGAAGATTTTTTGTAAATAAAACATATTTAAACCGGCTGAAAGAGAATACTTTTGACTTTCTGGTCTATGGAAAAGATGACACGGCAACTGTCGGTTTAAATATTCAGGAAGCTGAATTACTGCAGGGAGAAATAAACAGTAAAAACCTTGAGAAAAAAGCTGTTCTTCATACAGGTTCTGATGAAATTATCACAATGCTTGTTACACGGGCAATAACAGAAATTTTTCGCGAAAAAATTTCTGTATTTCCTTTATTTTCTACACTGACAGGTGCAGATGCGGTTCCCTGCTATGAAGACCAGCCTTTGAGCAAATCTGTTGAAAAACATTTTAATATATGCGGTGTGAAACCCGCGCAGTCAAAAATTGAGGCTGATATGCTGATTCTCTTACATACACCTGATGAAAAACAAAATGACCTGGCGCTACAGGTGTTTTTAGAACCTGAAAATACGCAGGCTGTCAATTTTTGTCTTGAGTTCATCAAAAACAATGATAAACCGATAATGCTGGCTGATGTGCGCAATGCAAACGGATCTGATAATCTTCTCGCAGAAAGATTATTCCTTGAAAACATTGATTTAAAAAAATTATATGGTTATGCCGCCTGGAATACCGCTGCTAATTCCATAGGTTCCGTGCTGGCAACCGGAATTTGCCGTTATATCGCCGAGAAACAGGGGAATTTCCGGCAAGAAAATTTTAACAGGCTTATGTTTGTAAGATTTGCAGATGACTGGGCATACCAGGGTATTGCCAGGCAGGTAATAAGAGCTGCTTCTGATCAGGCAGATGAAGTGCTTCTGAATAAAGAATTAATTCCCCTTATAGAGCGAATAGCTTCTGAATTTGGGATTAATTCGGATAGAGTGGTGGTTAGCTTCCCATGGGGCAGGACTTTTGAAGTTGAGATAAATTTACTTTAACCCTTACTTTCTTATTAAAAAATAGCCTGCCTGGTATGTAAGACAGGTTCATTATTTGTTGTTTATCTATTTGTACAATTTTAAGATAGAAATTTTATATTTTACTGTTGGGAAATATTTTGAAAATCAGGCAGGATAAAAACAAATGGATAAAAAACCTATAAATAAACTGAACCTGGTTGATCTGACCACACAGTCAGAGATTGACCGGGAAAATATTATTAAACTGGCTTTGAAAAAAACAGTGTTTTATACCCAGTTTATTATTTTTATAATGAGCTTATTGTTTAGCTTTTTTATTATAAAACTTGCCTCAGGCTTGCCTGATATAAGTTTCATCAAAACCATTGAACCGGAGCAGTCCAGTCAGATATTTGATATTAACGACAAGCTGGTAGCTGAAGTCACTGCTGATGAAGACCGGGTTTATGTTCCGATTGAGGGGATTTCTCCTTATTTTGTCCGGGCAGTAATAGCTATTGAAGATATACGATACTATAACCATAGCGGAATAGACCTGAAAGGAACAATCAGGGCGTTTTTAAACAATTTAACAGGCGCTTCATCCATTCAGGGCGGTAGTACCATAACCCAGCAGCTTGCAAAAAACTGGTATTTAATACCGAAAAAATCCCTGGAGAGAAAATTTCTCGAAGCATTGCTTGCTTCGAGAATTGAAAATAAATTCAGCAAGAAAAAAATTATTGAAAAATATATGAACCTGATTTACCTGGGAAACAGGTCATATGGAATTGAAAGGGCTGCGCAAAGATACTTTGATAAAAACGCAAAAGATCTTGATTTAGCTGAATCTTCCCTGCTTGCAGCCCTTATCAAAGCCCCGGAAATGTTTTCTCCGTATTCGAATTATGAAAAAGCCCGGGAACGCCAGAAACTTGTTCTGCAAAGAATGTCTAAATACGGCTTTATAACTGAAGAACAAAAGGAAAATGCACTTAAAAAAGAGATCAAACTGGAACCTCGAGAAATTCCCTTTTCAAAATACCAGTATTTCATAGACCATGTTCTATACCTTCTCAGACAGCGCTATGGGGAGAGCCTGGTTAAAAAAGGCGGGCTTAAAGTCTATACCACACTTGATCCGCAGGTTCAGGAGATAGCGGATAAAACAATTGTAGAAGGAGTTAAAAAACTGCCTAAATATGCAATGGTCAGAGAAGGCGCACTGGTATCCATAGATGTTAAAACCGGTTATATTAAAGCAATTGTGGGCGGAGTTAATTATGAAGGAAGCCAGTTTAATCGTGCAACCCTAGCTAAAAGAGCTACAGGGTCAGGGTTTAAGCCTATAGTTTATCTGACAGGGTTCAGGTTAGGATTAATAACTCCCAAATCATATGTTGTTGATGCCCCTATTGCTTACCGTACAAAGTGGAACGTATGGTGTCCCCATAACTGGGATGGCAGGTATATGGGCAGAATGACCGTAAGAAAAGCTCTTACTCTTTCAAGAAACACCCCGACTGTTAGAATAGCCCTTGAAGCCGGACTGAATAAGGTAATTGAAACAGCCAGGCTTCTTGGAATAAGAAGCCATATGGATCGCGGATATTCTATAGTCCTGGGATCAGCAGGTATTACACCTCTTGAAGTCGCCACAGCGTATTCAACCATTGCCAGGGATGGAATTTATCTTGAACCTACCGCCATAAGAAGCGTAATTGATAGTAAAGGAAATCTTCTTGAGTCAAATAAAAGACAGCCTGTGAGAGTTGTGGATTCTAAATATGTAAGACTGCTGATTTCTATACTTGTAGATGTTGTAGAAAGAGGAACCGGTAGACAGGCAAAATTAAAAAACAGGGTTGTTGCCGGGAAAACCGGAACAACTGACGATTTCAAAGATGTATGGTTTAACGGCTTCACACCTGATACAGTGACGACTATCTGGCTTGGAAACGATGAAAACCAGTCTCTAAGGGGAATATGGAGCAGTAATTGCGCAAGGTTATGGAAAAATTTCAGCAAGGAATATTATGCAAAAAACAACATACCTCCCGAGCCTTTCAAGCTTCCTGAGCCTGAGACTCAGAAAAAGAAAAAAGATGATAAAGAGCTCTACGACAGACCTGTTATAACTCCGCCAAGAAATTATACACCCGGGCAAAAGATACGACCCGGGATTAAACCAAATACAAGAAAGTCTGTGAAGAAAAGATATTCCCGTCCATATTATAGAACCAAACCTGCTCAGCCTCAACAAAACCGGTATCCACAGGTTCAGCAGCCGCAAAATACTTATAGAAATTATAACTACAGAAACTATAATCGTTACGGTTACCAGCCCAGACCTATGTACAGACCTCCAAGACCCGCTGTAAGACCCGGATATAGATATAATCAAAACCGCAGATAATGGAGTGGATTTTGTTTGATAAAGTAAAAAGAAGAAAAATCTTCTATATTGTCATAGCTATAGTTATTATTGCTCTTATAGTAACCATAAACGGGCTGTTGAGAAATACAGATTCTCTTAAAAAAGAACAAAATTTTTCTGTAACGCCTAATAACAGGGAAATTTATCATATAATCAGTAAATTTGACATGATGCCTTCTGCTGCAAGCAAGGCAACTCCTTCAATAGTACATATTGCCCTGGATAAAAAGCTTTCATACAGGCGAACCCTAAAACACAGGCAATTTGGTTTTAACGTATACAAGCCTTTCCGAAAACATTATCAAAGCCTGGGTTCGGGAGTAATCGTGACTTCTGACGGTTATATACTTACAAATAACCATGTTGTGGAAAGTTTTCCGGGAAAAATACGTGTTGAGCTCGGTGCAGAAAAAAGTTACCGGGCAAAAATAATAGGAACGGATCCTAAAACAGATCTTGCGGTCATTAAGATAGATGAAAAAAATCTGCCTTATATGAAATTCGGGGATTCTGCAAATGTAAGAATAGGTGATGTGGTCCTTGCTATCGGAAATCCTTTTGGTATAGGTGAAAGCGTGACTATGGGTATTATAAGCGCAACCGGAAGATCAAATATAGGAATCGTTGACTATGAAGACTTTATCCAGACCGATGCTGCAATAAATCCCGGCAATTCTGGCGGCGCACTGGTTGATATCCGGGGGGAGCTTATCGGGATTAACACTGCTATACTTACAAAAAGCGGGGGATATGAGGGAATAAGCTTTGCTGTTCCATCCAATATAGCCCTGAAAGTGTTTAATGAAATTTTGCAAAAAGGAAAAGTTGAAAGGGGCTGGATTGGAATAGCCGTACAAAACATGAATTACGGACTCCCTGAATTTCCGGGGTTTAGGATTAGCAGGGGGTTACTGGTAGTAGATGTAGTAAAGGGCAGCCCTGCAAGTATTTCCGGACTTAAAAAAGAAGATGTACTGGTTTCAGTTAACGGCATAGGGCTGAAAGACAAAAGTCATCTGAGAAACCTTGTTTCATCGGCTTCTATAGGTGAAATTCTTAATTTCCGGATTTTAAGAGAGAAAAAATTTATGGAAGTCCCGGTTAATATATCAAAACTTCCTGATGATATAAATATTTTCGATGTAAATCGATAGAAGAAGTAATTTCAAAAGCAATTTATCTTTTAAAGCTACCCGGCAATATTATATTTCTTATTACAGACTTAATAAAACTTCCCTTATAACCTTTGCTGCTGTTATAGTTGAAACCCCTGAAGGATCATAATGAGGTGAAAGTTCAACTATATCCGCACCTACTATATTAAGATTTTTTAGTGCAATAAACCTGCCAGCCAGCTCTTTAAAACTCATTCCTCCAGGCTCAGGTGTACCGGTTCCTTTCAGGACTGAAGGATCAAGAACATCAAGGTCTATAGTTAAATACACCGGAGTATCGTTCAAATTTTTAATCCTGTTTATAAACTCTTCATCAGAATTAAACAGAGTTTTATTCTTCATAATCCATTGAAACTCTTCTTTTGTACCTGATCTTATTCCTGTCTGAATTATATTTTTCGGGTTTATAAACTCTGAAATCCTTCTTATAACAGTAGCATGAGAAAGTTTTTCACCCATATAGTCTTTAATTAAGTCTGCATGAGCATCAAACTGTATTATTGCCACGTCAGGATGCTTTTCAAAGCATGCCTTAACCGCAGGTAAAGTTATAAGATGTTCACCTCCAACTCCAAGCCATTTTTTGTTTTCGAAAAAAACTTCCCTGGCTGCTCTTTCAATTTTAAATAAAGTATCTTCTTTATTTGCAGGCTGAAACTCAAGTTCTCCTGCATCGTAGAATTTAGATTCCGAGAGGTCTTTACCTAAAATCGGGGAATATGTTTCAATTCCCTGTGACGCAAGTCGTATTTCTTGCGGCGCAAAGCGGGTTCCGGGTCTGAAAGAGCAGGTTCCGTCATAGGGAAGTCCGACCATTATGCAATCAGCTTTTTCGATTTCATTAACTGAACCCAGCCAGCTTCTGGGTAAAAAAGGTCCTGTCAGCAAGTTTTCATATCCTTTTGGGTTTATAAAACCATATCTTTTTTTAACACAAATACAGATATAACTCCAACTACTGCATTGTAAGAACTGCTAACCAACTTACCTGCCCGACCCGGGCAGGCGGCAATTATTGTTAAATAGTACATAGCACCTGCCCGGGTTTCTATTTATAATTTTTAATTTTTTTCGTTATATAAAAAAGTATGTTAAAAATATTTAGAATTGAGGAGTTGAGTTATTATGAAACATTGTATCTATAAATTTAGCAAAATATTTTTTGTGGGGACAATTTTTACGTTTATGCTCCAGTTTCCTTGTTATGCGTTCAGTCAGGACGCAATTAACTCTTATAACAAGGGTATTGAAATGACAAGCAGGGAAAAGTATAAAAAAGCAATAGTTCACTTTCAAAAAGCAATAGAAAAAGAACCTGAATTTGTTGATGCTTACTATAATCTCGGAATTTTAGAGGAATTTCGGGGTAATAGAGAAAAAGCAATAGAAGTTTTCGAAAAAGCACATAAATACAAACCTGAAGATTATGAAATTATTTATAAACTTGCAACTCTGCATTATACAACAGAGAATCTGGAACAGGCAGAAGTTTATATAAAACAGATTCCCCCTGAAGATCCTCATTTTAAGAGAATAGTCGAGTTTATGTCTGATCCCGGGGAAAATATATTTTCAGTAAGTCGAAAAGATGATATCGAGGAAACTAAAGAAGAAACTAAAGAAGATGTAGAAAAAAAACTAAACGGACCGGATTCCTGCGAAACCCTGGAAAATAATATTTCAGAGATTAAAGCGCCTACAGGTATAGCTAAAGACAGTGAAGGAAATATTTATGTAGCTGATTTCAGCGAGAATTCCATTATTTACATAAGTAATGACGGCGAACAGAAAGTTATTGCAAGAAAAGGACTTATAAAAGGACCTATAGGTCTTGCGATAGATAAATATAATAACCTCTATGTCGCAAATTACGACTCCGATGAAATTGTTCTTTTACCGGCATCAGGCAAGGCGCCTAAAATACTTCCCATAAACGTTAAAAAGCCTTACTTTTTGATGGTTGATGATTCAGGTATTCTCTATGTAAGCGAACAGGCAAATAACACTGTATCAAAACATAAATTAATCTGGAAAAATTAATTTTAAATAACTCGAGTTATTTAACCCCAATGACGAGTTAGCTATAATTTAAAATAAGTTCATTTCAACAAGTTTTTCCGCAATTCTTACGGTATTAAGAGCTGCGCCTATTCTTAAATTGTCAGCTACTACCCACATTGCAAGTCCATTATCAAGGGCAAGCTCTTTTCTTATCCTGCCTACATAAACCGGGTCTTTTCCCGCGGCTTCAATTGGTGTCGGGTATTTTAAATTTGCGACATCATCGACAACTTCCACGCCGTAAGCAGAAGAGAGAATTTCCCTGGCTTTTTCCGGTGTGATTTCTTTTTCAAATTCTACACTTACAGATTCCGAATGACTGGTATGTACCGGAACTCGCACTGCGGTACAGGAGATTCTCACGTCTTTTGAGAGGTGAAGAATCTTTCTGGTTTCGTTTACCACTTTCATCTCCTCTTTTGTATAGTCATAATCTACAAAAGAATCTATATGAGGAATAAGGTTAAAAGAAATCAGGTAGTCTTTAAACTTTTTTGGATCATATTGTTCGTTATTTAAATATGCTTTTGTACCTTCTATAAGGTCGTCTATAGCGTCTTTTCCTGCACCGCTAACTGATTGATAAGTGCTTACTATCATCCGTTTGATGTTTGCATAGTCATGAAGCGGTTTTAAAGGCAGCATTAATTGCGAGGTTGAACAGTTCGGGTTTGCGATTATACCTTTGTGTTTTTTCAAATCATCATCATTAACCCCGGCAATAACAAGCGGAACTTCGGGTTCCATCCTGAATGCGCTTGAATTATCAACCATTACAGCTCCTTTTTTAATAATTTCTTCTGCCAGAGCTTTGCTTGTAGCTCCTCCGGCAGATGCAAGAACTATATTTAAACCTTCAAACGCCTCCGGCTTGGCTTCTTCAACAGTATATATCTTGCCTTTAAATTCTATTTGATTGCCTGCACTTCTTGCACTGGCTAAAAATTTAATTTCATTAAACGGGAAATTTTTTTCATCAAGAATTTTTAAAATTTCCTGTCCCACAACTCCTGTTGCACCAAGTATAGCAATATTTGGACTGCTCATAAGCTCATATCCTTCTTTGATTTTTAGACATAAGTGTTATTATCATATATAAATCATCTTTTTTGCAATATATTCTTAACCACAACTTATTTTTTGATTATTATTCATGTTTATCGGATTCATTCCCTGGCTTCAAGTCTATTTAACCCGAATCACGAATTGTATTTTTTGAAATTTCGTTATTTTACGGTAAAAAGACAGTTAGATTGAGATGAAGTGTCAGGGAGTTTGAGCCGGTATTACAATTTTACATTGATTTATTCATCATTTTTATAGTAGTGATTAAAATTTAATTTACCATTGGTATTTTACTGATAAAATAAGCAATATATTTACTAAAATTTGAGGCAATTAAATGAAGTTAGAAGAAATAACCCGAGACCGGTCGTTTGATTATAAATATATGTACCAGAGAATGTTTCCGTTTGTTAAGCCCTTTTTATTTAGAGGAATTTTGGGGGTATTAATCGCTATTCCTGTTGGGCTTTTGGATAGCGTAACCGCATTTTGCATTAAACCGTTTTTAGATTTACTACAGGCTGGCAAAACAGATCCCGCAGCCAGACAGTTAGTTTTTCTGGTTCCGTATGCGATTATTCTTTTTGCTTTTATTCAGGGGTTATTAAAATATTTAAATTCTTACTTGAATGACTGGGTTGGATACAAAATGGCGATAGGACTGAAGAACCATCTCTTTAAAAAACTTTTGACTTTTGAATCGGCGCTTTATGATAAAAACTCATCAGGACTTGTTATGAGCAGGTTTTTAGGAGATGCGGATGGAGCCTGTTCAGGTTTAATAATAAACCTTAAAAACCTGATTTCTAATATAACGTCTTCAATCGGGTTAATTGCAGTACTTTTATATATATCCTGGAAATTGTCTTTCTTTGCTTTGATTATGATGGTAGGCGCGTTTTTGCCTATTTCACTAATCAGAAAACACGTAAAATATGTATCAAACGAAGGAATGAAAGTTGGCAGTAAGTTAAGCACCTATGTTTATGAAACATTTGGTGGCAACCGGATAATAACCGCCTTTAATCTACAGGATTATCAGCACAAAAAAGTAATACAAAAATTATTTGAATCATTTAATCTGCAAATGAGATTAACAAAAAGAGTTGGATGGCTTTCCCCGCTAATGTATCTTATCGCATCATTCGGAATCGCAGGGGTTATGTGGCAAAGCACACATATGTTTTATGAGGGAGCGCTTACATTCGGCAGCATAGGTTCATTTATGGCAGCATTACTATTATTGTACAAGCCGATTAAATCAGTGGGAAATACCTTTACGGGAATGCAGGGTAGTTTTGTTGCCATGAGCAGGGTAATGGACGTTTTTGACCTTGAGCCAACAATAAAAGACAGTCCTAACGCTGTAAAAGTCAACACTATCAAAGACTCTATCAAATTTGAAAACGTATGGTTTGAATATGATGAAAAAGCACCTGTACTAAAAGACGTTAGTTTTGATATTAAAATGGGTGAATCTCTTGCTCTCGTAGGGAACTCTGGCGGAGGAAAGACCACAATAGCAAACCTTATACCAAGATTCTACGATATTAAGTCAGGCTCAATAAAAATTGACGGCATTGATGTAAGAGAAATAGCACTTGCGAGCCTGAGACAAAATATAGCTGTGGTATTTCAGGATAACTTCCTGTTTACCGGCACTATAAGGGAAAGTATCATTCTTGGCAATTTTAATGCATCAGAATCGGAAATCCAAAAAGTTTTAAAAGACGCTTATCTTGAGAAATTCATAGCAGAACTGCCTGACGGGCTCGATACAGAAATCGGCGAAAGAGGAGTAAGACTCTCAGGCGGTCAGAAACAAAGGGTTGCCATTGCAAGGGCTATGCTTAAAAATGCGCCGTTAGTTATCCTTGATGAAGCCACATCAGCACTTGATAATAAGTCAGAAGCAATTGTTCAGATGGCAATGGATAAATTGATAGAAAATAAAACCGTAATCGTAATAGCTCACAGGCTCTCTACTATTAAAAACGTGAATAAAATTGCAGTCATTAACGAAGGGCAGATTGTGGAAATGGGCAGGCACGATGAGCTTGTTAGTATTTCAAACGGAGCATACAAAACCCTTTATGATATGCAGTTTAAGGAAAAAGAAACAAGTGCAGTCTCGGGGTAAGGAATAAAAACTTACGCGTTTTAAAAATTTTTTCTTTGTTCCTAATAAAAAATTTTTAAAAACCGACTTTAAATTCTTCCAATCCTTTTATTAAATCATACTCGGCAGACCAGCCCAAAAGCCTCACGGCTTTGCTGTTATCCAGAATACTGTTTTTTATGTCTCCTCTTCTTGCAGGGGTATATTTTACCTGCGTATCCCTGTTTTTAATTACATTAAAAAACTTGTTAATGCTTATACCGGAATTCGTTGAAATATTTAAAATTTCATTAGTGATATTTGCCTGAATTGCTTTTAAATTAGCTGTTGCAGCATCTTTTGCGTGCAGGAAGTCTCTTGTCTGCTCTCCATCCCCGTGAATTTCAAGAATCCGGCTGTTTTTAATTTTATCAATGAAAATAGGTATAACTCCCGTCTCACCAAGTGCATTCTGCCGTAGACCATAAACATTTGAATACCTGAAAATTATATAACTAAGCCCTGATAGCTGAATATATTTTTCAGCTGTCAGTTTTGACAGTCCGTAGTTTGACACTGGAATCGCAGGATGACTTTCATTAACGGGCAGGTATTCAGGAGTACCGTAGACAGCAGCTGTCGAGGCATATATGAATTTTTCAACACCGTATTTTTTTGACAGCTCAAGTAAATTAACGGTCCCTATTATATTTGACCGCGCATCAAGCAGGGGGTCAGACGTTGAAGCGCTAACCGCTGCCTGTGCTGCGTGATGAGACACAAATTTCACTTTGTTTTCATTAAAAACTATTTCTAAATCAGGGGTTGTAATGTCTATATTATAAAACTTAGCTGCGGGATTAATATTTTCCTGCCTGCCCAGAGACATATTATCAGCTATAATAACGCTATAACCGTTATCAATTAGCAAATCAACTATGTATGAACCTATAAAACCGGCTCCTCCTGTAACTAAAACTGCCATTATACATTATCCCTTCGCAATATATATTTTAACTCAAGTTGCTGTTTATAAACTTTAAGGAATTTTGAGTCAGTCATATCCCGGATTTTGGCTAAGCAGGCGACTCAGGTTATTTAATATGTATTTTGTCTTTTACCTCCACTAAAACAGGGGAGTTTTCTTTTATAAAATCAATAATTACATCCCGGACAACGATCCCTGTATCAACAGGATTTATTGCGTTTTTAAACTGGGAATATCCGTTTCCGCCTCTATACATATAGTTATTAATTGCTATTTTGTAATATTTATCATTCTCAAGCGTTTTTTTGTTAACTTTTACATCAGAAACCCTCTTACCGGGCTTTAGAATTTCAGAACCGTCACCGGATAAAATCTGACCGGGTTTATCCGCATTAATTGTGTATTCAAGCCCTAAACTTTGCAGGAATCCCCCGTTTTCCTCGGGGTACATCCTGGAACTTGTTTCCAGAACCGACTTAAGATCACTTCCTTTTAATTCCAGGGTAACAATAGTATTTTTAAAAGGATAAAGCTCAATAATATCAGCCAGGGTAATCATTCCCGGGCTTATCTGCCTGTTTAGCCTGACACCACCGGCATTCTGAAGTACTATATCAACTTCGGGGAACCTATGCTTAATTGCCTCGGTAACAAGACTTCCTTTTTTAAGAAGCGCTGTTCTTATATTTTTACTTTCTTCTCCTATCGTGTTTTTTAATTCGCCTACTTCTTTGTTTTTATATTTTTCAATTTCATCTGAGAGAGCTTTGATTTGTTCCTGAATGCCAAAGTCAGCTGCAATTTCTTCATCAACCGGAATCAGGTCATAATAATAGCTTTGAATTTCCTTACCTTCTATGCTTAAATCAAGCCTGCCCAGATGCGCCCCGAATTCGCCGCCCTGGATAACCAGGGTTTTATCCTCATTTTTATTGAATAATTTCGGCTCTTTTATCAGGGTATGGGAATGCCCGCCAATTATAACGTCGATTTCAGGGATATTCTTTGCCAGCTTAAAATCGGCATTTACGCCCATATGCGAAATTACAACAATCATATCCGCCCTGGAATTCACTTTTTTTACAATATCTTTTGCTGTTTCTACAGGGTCAAAAACCTCAACATCCTCAAGGTTATTTACCAGTGTTTTCAGGTCCGCGGCTATTAAGCCTGTAACAGCAATTTTTAACCCGTTATAATTCTTTATTATATAAGGTTTTACCATTTCCTGAAGTTCTTTATCCCCGGTAAACTCGATATTTGCGCAAACAAACGGGAATTTTGCCTGTTTTACGATTTCTTTTGTTACTTTTAAACCCTTGTCAAATTCGTGGTTACCTAAAGTTGCAATGTCATAACCCGCATGGTGCATCATCTTAACGTCAGGTGTTCCGCTAAAAATATTAAAATACAGGGTTCCCTGTGCAAAATCCCCCGCATCAACCGTAATCACATTTTTGTTTGAGCTTTCAATCTTTTTAATCAGGGTGGCTCTTCTTGCCATTCCGCCGGTAAGTTCCTTGCTGCTGCCGTATTGAAAAGGTTCAAGCCTGCCATGAACATCATTGGTATGCAGAATCGTAAGGTACCTCCTGGTATCAGACAGGTGTTCCTCATTATAGGAATATACCCCTAAGAAAAAGAGGATTACCGTAATTAAAATCAGTATACTTTCCCTATAAGTAAGCTTTTTCATTGTTCAAATTTTCCTTAACACTTCCTGAATCTATCGTATAAATTTTTTTGTCTTTTAAATATCCGTCACTAAAAGCTGATAGGCTTGTTGTGGTAATTATGGTCTGAGTTGTTTGCTTTATTGATTTTAACAAAAACTCCTGTCTTTCGTTATCAAGTTCCGCAAGCACGTCATCCAGCAGTAAAACAGGACTTTCCTGAATGATTTCCTCTATCAGGTCGATTTCTGAGAGTTTTAATGCGAGCACCACCGTTCTTTGCTGACCCTGCGAAGCATAGCTGACCGCATTTTTCCCGTTTATCATAAAGCCGACATCATCCCTGTGAGGTCCTATTAAGGTCTGAGCCCGAGCCAGCTCTTCGGCGCGCTTTTCTTTAAACATATTCTGAAAATACTCCAGAAGCTTATCAGGCTTTGGAATTTCATCTTCTGCCGCATTAAAATTCCCTGTTGTATTGGATAAATATACTATTTTTAAATCCTCATCACTCAGGGAAATATTTTTATGTTTTTCCCGGGCTTTTTGCTGGATTTCTTTGAGATACTTATTTCTCAGGTGAACTATATTGCTTCCTGAGACGGCAAGCTGCTCATTAAGAACCGATAAAAGCTCTTCCTGTGAAGATGAGAGGTTTATACTTGTTTTAAAATCTTTTAAAAGATTGTTTCTCTGCGTCTTTATCCTGGAATACTTATTCAGCCTGTCTTTATAAGCGGGATAAACCTGGCTTATGGCATCGTCAAGCCATTTTCTCCTGTCAGAAGGTGAACCCCTCAACAGCAGAAGATCAGCCACATTGAAGTTTACTATCAGCAGGTTTCCAAGAAAGTCTGAGAAAGAGGATTTTTTAAGCCCGTTAACTTTCAGGACTTTTTGCCTGGGCGGGTTTATAAGGATTTTTAACTCCACATCAGCCCCGTATTTGGTTAAATCAGCTTCGATAAGACAGTGATCTGCGCCCCATTTTATAATTTCACCATCGTTTGATGCCCTGAATGATGACAGCGTGGCAAGATAATGCAGGGATTCAAGCAGATTAGTCTTACCCTGGGCATTTTTACCCACAAGCAGGATTTTATTCCCCGGGAACTCTGTCTCACAGATTTCATAATTTCTGAAATTTTTTAATTTTAACTTATTTAGAAACATTAAAATTTGCCATAATCATTTTAAGGTCAGCTTTTTAAGAACTGGTAAAAGTATAGCATAATGAAGTTTAATAATTCTAATGAGTATCCTGAGCGAGCTGCTTTGAAATTTCGCTGATATTTTCAAATAATAACTTGTTTAGCTGAAGCTCTTCTTTCATTTTTTCATAAGCATAAAGGATGGTGGTATGCTTTCTCCCTCCAAAAGCTTCGCCGATTGTCGGGAAACTGGACTTTGTCATATCACGTGCAATATAAATCGCCACCTGCCTGGCGTAAGAAATTTCCTTTGCTCGTGACTGCCCTTTTATTTCTGATGATTCCAGGCAAAAATACCGGGCTGTGGTTTCAATAATTTTTTCTATATTCAGGTTTTTGACTTTACCGGAGAGATTAAGAATATTTTTAACTGTTTCCGTGGTAAAAGGCTGGTTGTTTATGCTTATGTAAGCAATAACACGGTTTAACGCGCCTTCAAGTTCCCGGATATTGGTCTGGAATGCCGTTGCTATAAGTTCAAGCACATCGTCCGGGACTGAGAGGTTATCTCTTTCTGCTTTGTTTCTCAGGATAGCAAGCCTGGTTTCAAGGTCAGGCATCTGGATATCAGCAAGTATTCCCCATTCAAACCTGCTTCTCAGCCTTTCTGTAAGGGTAGAAATGTTTTTAGGATGCCTGTCGCTGGTTAAGATGATTTGTTTTCCGGATTCATAAAGAGTATTAAATGTATGGAAAATTTCTTCCTGGGTATTCTCCTTGCCTTCTATAAACTGGATATCATCCAGTAAAAGAACATCAATCTGCCTGTATTTTGCCCGAAAAGCAAGCATTTTATCAGTTCTGAGGGAATTAATAAGGTCATTGGTAAAAGTTTCGGCGCTGCAGTATTTTATATTGAGTTGAGGATAATGAGCCAGGATATGATGTCCTATTGACTGCATTATGTGGGTTTTCCCGAGCCCGACCCCGCCGTAAATAAACAGGGGATTATGCGCTCTGGCAGGTGATTGGGCTACAGCATAGGCTGCTGCATGGCAGAATTTATTATGAGGTCCCACTACAAAAGTATCAAATGTATACTTAAGATTAAGGTTGTTAGAGAGGCTTTTTAAAGAATCTATATTGGACTCGGTAAGTGATGTGCTTTTGTTTATTGATGTTGTTTCAGGTTTTTGGGGTTTAGCGGTTTTTAGCTTTGCTTTTGAATTTTCAATTTTTTCTACTTTTATTTTTAAATCCAGTTTTTTGCCCGTGATTTCATAGAGGGCATCTTTAATTATTCCGAGGCAGTTTTTACAAATCCATCCTTTGCATAAATTACTGTTTGCGGATATGACTATGCACTCTTCGTCTAAAGAACAGATTTTCAAAGGCTTTATCCAGGACTCATAAGCCGGTGTTATCATTTTCTGTTTAAGTTTTTCCAGCAGATCTTCCTGTACTTTAGTTTTATCAAGTAACTTCATAGTCTATCCATTTTAAATTTTATATGAAATTTAAGCCGTGTTTTTTATTTTATTACGAGCACAGTTTGTTTCAATAATAAGCATGTTTAGTATTAACAAAAGTTGATTAAAGTTTAATTAACTTTATACAAACTTAAATTACTGCTTATATAAGGGGTAAAGAATAAAAACTTACGCCTTTTAAAATTTTTGTTAATTCCTTAATAAAAATTTGGGATAATGCGATTTTTTGTAAAAATTTTGTCTAAATGTGTTAATACTTTGCCCCAAAAAGATTAATTAGCTATAAAATGTGGAATAAATAGGGAATATCAAAGATGCAAATAAAACATCAAATGCATTTAGCCTGAAAATTAACTCTGTCGGATTTGTTTAGAGTTCCCTGACGGTAGGTATAAAAGACACATGAGGTGGATAGATGAGCTTTGAAATTAATGATACTACTTCTTTAATTTTGCAAAGAAGCCTTGCAAACGCAGCAAAAGAAGCAGAAAGAAGCATGATAAGAATTTCACACGGAAAACAGGTTGAAGCAATGGAAAATGCTGCCAACATGATGATTGCAGAGGGAATAGAATCACAAAGAAGAGGCTCACAACAGGCAATCCAGAATGCACAGATGGGTATGAATATGCTCTCAACCGCAGAATCAGGTTTAAGCAATATGGCAGAGAATCTCCAACGAATCCGGGAACTCACTGTACAGCGTGAAAACGGTACTATGAGCGAAGAGAATAAAGCTGCAATTGACAGTGAAATCGATGCATTAACAGAAGAAATCGACAGAGTTGCCGGTTCAACGGCATATGGTGACCAAAAGCTCCTGGATGGCAGCTCAGAAGATGTTACCCTGCAAATAGGCGCAAACGCAGAAAAAGAAACTAACTCTCTTAAAGTCGGTGATGCATTTACAGCTGTTTCATCAGGGGATTTAGCCCTGGACAGAACAGCGCCTGACTTCCTGGACAGAATAGACAATGCTTTATCCGCAATTAACGGTAAAAGAGCTGACATAGGCGCTATGTCAAACAGACTGGAAAGCGCTATTGACAACCTGTATATTCAAAATGAAAACCTGACAGCTTCCCAGTCGAGAATAAGAGACGTGGATATAGCAGCAGAAACTTCCAAACTTACGCAAAATCAGATATTACAGAACTCTTCCGCAAGTTTGCTTGCCCAGGCAAATCAGAACGCCTCAATTGCATCTTTGCTGCTCTAGAGCTCTTTTAAATAAACTGAATAACGGGTTAGATTTTTTTGAAATTTCCTCAAAATCTATCTAACTCCTGCTTTGCAAGACCCCTGTGAAACGGGGGTCTTGGCAAATGTTACATAAATGCAATTAGCGACTCGAGTTGTTAGCAATTCGAGTTAATTGTTTAAATGTGTGACAGCAGAGCAAAAGTCATTTCTACTTTATGTTATAATCTGATTTTAAATTAAATACAAATGATGGAGATATCTAAAAATTGCTTACGCAGCTGGAAAAAAGATTTGGGACAAAAGTTTTACCTGACGGGAAAATCAGCTTTAATTTCTGGGCGCCCGACGAGCCGGAAATCAGGCTTTGCATAAAACAGAAGGATAATTCCTTTCTGGAGTTACCCATGAAACCCGGCGAGGAAGGCTGGTTCTCCTTAGATACCAATAAAGCCCGTGTTGGTTCAGAATACATGTTTAAGCTGCATGGCGGGCTTATGGTTCCTGACCCTGCTTCACGCTGCCAGGCTGATGATGTTCATGGTCCGAGCGTTGTTATTAACCCTGATAGTTTTAACTGGGGGAATGACGTTAACTGGAAAGGTAGACCCTGGAATGAAACCGTACTTTATGAAATTCATACAGGCACATTTACTCCCGAAGGAACTTTTAATGCAATCAGAAACAAGCTCGATTATCTTGTTTCTCTCGGAATTACCGCAATAGAATTAATGCCGGTATCGGATTTTCCCGGAAAAAGAAACTGGGGTTATGACGGAGTATTGCATTTTGCGCCTGACAGGTCTTATGGAAGTTCTGATGATCTTAAAGAATTGATAAAAGCAGCGCATGATAGAGGATTAATGGTATTTCTCGATGTTGTTTACAATCATTTCGGACCTGACGGAAACTATCTCTACTGCTATGCAAAATCGAAATTCTTTGAACACAGACATATAACCCCATGGGGAGATGCAATAAATTTTGAAAATCGGCATGTAAGAAACTTTTTTGTGCAAAACACCATTTACTGGCTGGAAGAATACCGTTTTGACGGCTTAAGATTCGATGCTGTGCATGAAATCAAGGATGATTCCCGTGTACATATACTGCGGGAAATAGCAGAGCGTGCAAGGGATCGAATAAAAGACAGGAATATTCATCTTGTGCTGGAAAACGACAATAACATCGCCGCTTTTCTGGAGAGACAGGATGATGATCCCCGCTATTATGAAGCCCAGTGGAACGATGACTTTCACCACTGCGTGCATATTCATCTTACAGGTGAAAAAGGCGGGTATTACGGGGATTATACACCGGAGCTGAGCAACGGGAAAACCCCTGAATATTTCCTTGCCAGGTGTCTTGCAGAAGGATTTGCCTATCAGGGAGAGATTTCCGCGTATAGAGAACATACCGTAAGAGGCGAAAAAAGTACTCATCTTAATGTGTCAGGCTTTGTAAACTTTATCCAGAACCACGACCAGACAGGTAACAGGGCTTTTGGCGAGAGACTGGCTGTTCTTACTTCAAAACAAGCTTTAAAAGCCTCTGTATGTCTTTACTTGATTTCTCCAAGTATTCCTCTTTTATTTATGGGAGAAGAATGGGCATCTAAAAACCAGTTTATGTTCTTCTGTAACTTTAAAGAAGATCTTTCAGATTCTGTAAGGGAAGGACGCAGAAGAGAATTTTCCAGGTTCCCGGAATTTGCAGACCCTGCAAACAGGGAAAAAATTCCCGACCCGACCGCAGAAGAAACTTACACACGCTCAAAACTTGACTGGGGTTGCCGGGATAAGGAAGTCCTGGATTTCTATTCGCAAATGCTTAAAATAAGACATAACTTTATAATGCCTTTAATTCCACGTATTCAGCACTCAAAAAGCTCTTATGAAGTGATATCAGAAGGTTGTTTTAAAGTTAAATGGCATACTGATGACGAAAAAACCCTTGAAGTTACCGCAAATCTATCAGATAAAAGCGTTAAGTATGATACGAAAAGCCTAAAGAATCTTATTGCAAAGTATTCTACGGCTGAAACACCGGGAGAATTACCTGCCTGGTCAGTTTACTGGACATTAAAAGGTTAAATAAAAATAAGCAGAATAGACCTAAGTGGAAAGACATAAAATACTTGAAATACTGGCTGAATATTACGGCTTAATCCCGGAATACACCGACAAAGAAGGCAAAACCCAGAAGGTGTCATCCAGGGAATGTCAGGAATTCCTGAATATCATCGGGATTAACACTGAAAGCATGGACATGCTTGCTGAAGAGCTTCAGAGAACCGAGCTTGAAAAATGGAACAGGATAATTCCGCCGGTAAAAATAATAAAACACGGTGAAGCTCCGGTGGTTACGCTGCGTCTTCCTGATTTTGAGCTTAATAAATCTTTTGAATGGGTACTGCAGGAAGAAGGAGGCAGGTTTCATCACGGGGAATTCTATGCTTCCCACCTTAAAATTTCCGAGTCCCGGACTATAAACGGAACAACTTTCTATAAAATCGACCTTCCAGTGCCTATTCTGGTCGGCACCGGCTATCATAACCTGAAAATAAGGTCTGAAACCGGTAAAGAAGACCTGATGAAGCTTATAATTGTTCCCAAAAAATGTTATAAACCTCTTGCCGTTGAGCAAAAGAAAAAAATAAAAGGTTTAAAATTCAGTCTTTACAGGGATAATTTTGAGTCAGACTACAGGATTTCAGACTATACAGACCTGAAAAATGCCGTAATTTATGCTAAAGACAGGGAAGCAGGTATTGTAGGCGTGGATTCCCTGAACCAGTTCCATTTTTACAACGGTGAAACCGATCCGGAAATCCCGTCCAGCCGGATAATGTATAACTCAATTCTTATAGACATTGATGAAGCTATAAATTTCGTGGAAGACAGGGAAATTAAACTGAAACTGCTGACCGAGGAGTTCCAGGAAGAGTTAAAAAAGGTCCAGGAAAGCGAAACCTTAAACTATAAGGCTGTTTATGAGCTAAAACTCCGTGTTTTGCGCCTGATTTATAACTCTTTCAGGGAAAATCACATTAATAAACAAAGCGAAAAAAGCAGGGATTTTTTCCATTATCTCTCGGCAAAAGAGGATAACCTCAGAAAACTGGCGCTTTTTGAGGCAATAAAAGAATACCTCTCCGGTGAGGACCCGAAATTAGCAGACTGGCATGAATGGCCCGAAATGTACAGGAACCCTAACAGCGAGGCTGTGCTGCTTTTTGAAAACCAGAATATCGAGACCCTTCAGTTTTACGAGTTTTTACAGTGGCTGGCAGACATCCAGCTAAGTCTTGCAGGAAAAACCTCCTGGGTAAGTAAGCTTTCAGTGGGAATTTATTCGCAATGGCAGTTTTTTGTAAATTCTGACAGCGCAGAAACCTGGTTAAGACAGGAGTATTACGCTTTTAAGGCAAAAACCCTCACAAAGCAGATAACGGAAGATTATCCGGATTGCCCGCCCATCCTGCCTTTTAAATTAAAAGAGCATGGGTATAAATATGTTTCTGAGGCTCTATCCACTGATATGACCCACTCAGGAGCTATCAGGATAAAAAATATACATAATTTTGAAAAACAGCTCTGGCGCTCAAAACAAAATCCCGATATCAACTTCTGCGTAAAATACCCTGCAGAAGAGCTGATAGGCATACTCGCCCTTGAGAGTCACAGAAATAAATGCCTGATAATCCCGGATGAAGCAGGGGAAATTTCTTTTCCAACCAGGGAAATACTGGAAAATTACGGGTTTTTATATGAAACTGATTTTGATATAGAAGAGATAACCAAAGCAGAAACGCCTGCTTTTTTTGAGTCTATAAACCTTATCCAGAAGCAAAAAGATGAAAGCCCGGGATATGGGCGCAGAATAGAACTTGAAAGGACACCGCTTTCGGTATACAGGCTGCAATTCAATAAAAATTTCACGTTTAAAGATGCGCAGGAAATAGTTCCTTATCTAAAAGACCTTGGAATTTCCCACTGCTATGCTTCTCCTCTTCTTCGTGCAAGGAAAGGCAGCCCGCATGGCTATGATATAATCAATCATTCCGAGCTAAACCCGGAAATAGGAACCCTTAACGATTTTCATGAATTTGTAAACACTCTTTACCACCATGATATGGGGCTTATTATAGACATTGTGCCCAATCATATGGGCGTAGGTAAGGAAAACCGCTGGTGGATGGATGTCCTGGAAAACGGACAGGCATCTGTTTATGCTTCATTTTTTGACATAGACTGGCATCCCCTGAAAAAGGAACTGGAAGGCAAAGTTCTGGTTCCTGTTCTGGGTGATCATTACGGGAATATACTTCAAAGCGGGCAGCTTAAGTTTCATTTTGTGCGGGAAACAGGCAAATTAAAGCTAAGTTACTGGGATCATGAATTCCCGATTAACCCTTCTTCCTATCCTATTTTCCTTGAACACAGAATAGAAGTTCTGGAATCCAGGCTGGGCAGTAATAACCCTGATTTCCTTGAATACCTGAGCATAATAACCGAGCTTAAGAAAATTCCCGGTATTAACGAGGCTTCACCGGAAAAAACAGCTGAAAGAAACAGGGAAAAAGACATTGCTTCAAGAAGATTATCAGCATTGTGCAATCATAACCTGGTAATTGAAGGGTTTATACAGGAAAATATCATTGACTTTGAGGGAAAACCCAATGATCCTGTTTCCTGTAACAGGATTCACAGTCTTCTTGAAGAGCAGGCATACAGGCTTGCTTACTGGCGTGTATCTACAGACATAATTAACTATAGAAGATTCTTTGATATTAATGACCTTATCTGTCTTAGGGCTGAAAATCCGCTTGTATTCACGAGCACACATTCATTAATCCTGGATCTAATAGAACAGGAAAAGATTGACGGACTTAGAATTGACCACCCTGACGGACTGCTGGACCCCGGGGAATATTTTAAAAAGCTCCAGGCGGAAGCGGGTAAAAGGCTCGGTATCAGGTATGACTTATCAGAAGAAGAGCCTCTGGGCTCGGATAAGCTGCCTATATATGTTGTGGCGGAAAAAATACTTGCCCCGTTTGAAAAACTGCCGGAAAACTGGGCAGTCAGCGGAACTGTAGGTTATGAATTCCTGAACCAGGTATGCAATTTGTTTGTGGATAAGAGGAATTCCAGGAAATTCTCCCGGATTTACCAGCGGTTCATAGGTAAATCCGAGAATTTTAGCGAGCTTATAACTGAAAGTAAGAAACTTATAATGAAAACCTCGTTAACAGGTGAATTGAGCACGCTTTCCAACTATCTTAACAGGATTTCAGAAAAATATTACAGCACAAGGGATTATACCTTAAACAGCCTCAGGGATGCTCTTACGGAAATTATAGCCTGCTTTCCGATTTACAGGACTTATATCTCGGGAGAAAACTGCTCAGGTAAGGCTGTTAATTATATAAAATGGGCTATAGGGCTTGCTAAAAAGCGTACAATGCATACTGATCCTTCTATTTTCGACTTTATAGAAAGCATCCTGCTGGCTGAGCTGGAAGAAGACAAAAATTCCCCGGCATATCAGGATATACTTGATTTTGCAATGAAATTCCAGCAATATACAGCTCCTTTAATGGCGAAAGGGCTTGAAGATACGAGCTTTTACCGTTTCAATAAGCTGATTGCATTAAACGAAGTCGGTGGAGAGCCTTCACATTTTGGAATTTCAACTAATGATTTTCATAATGAAAACATAAAAAGACTGGATAGAACCCCTCATGGTTTTCTTACAACATCAACTCACGATACTAAACGCTCAGAAGACGTGCGTATGAGGATATGCGTGCTTTCTGAAATTCCTGAAAAGTGGATGGTAAAGGTAAACAGGTTTTCCAGGCTTAATAAATCCAGAAAACCCAAAATTGAAAATATTCTCACCCCTGACAGAAACGACGAGTACCTTTTTTACCAGACCCTTATAGGGATCTGGTCTTATAAAACCCCTGATGAAAACGAAAAAGAAGAACTTATACAAATACTTGAAAACTATATGATAAAAGCCCTGCGAGAGGCAAAAGTACACACAAGCTGGGTCAATATAAACGAACAGTATGAAAAGGCAACCTGTGAGTTTATAAGAAAAATCCTGTCTTCTCCTGAAAATCATCCTTTCTGGAGGGAGTTTTTGCCTTTTCAAAAAGAAATTGCAAGGGCAGGGTTTTTAAATTCAATATTCCAGTGCGCGCTAAAGCTTACCTGTCCGGGAGTTCCTGATATTTACCAGGGAAGTGAGCTTTATAAGTTTGCCCTGGTAGACCCTGACAACAGAAAACCGGTTAATTACGTGGAGTCAGGTCAAAAACTTGAAGAAATAAAGCATCTTATAAACCCTGATGTACCCGAAGAGTTCAACATACAGCAAGAGATTCTCCCGCTTGAATCCGGAAAAATGAAACTGTTTTTAACCGCATCCATTCTTAATTTCAGGCAAAAGCACCAGGATATATTCAGAAGGGGTAATTACCTGCCTCTGCAAACAAAAGGCGTAAGAGAGAGAAACCTGGTTACATTTGCAAGAGAGTTTGAACAGGAAGCGGTCATAGTGGTTGTTCCCAGGCTTATTTACAACGCAATCTCAGAAGAGAGCCCGATTCCCCTGGGAGAAAATGTCTGGCAGGATACAGGGGTTATCTTACCGGATAAATATTCCAACTGCATATGGAAAGACATATTAACAGCCCAGGAGTTTGAAAGCCGGGAATCAGTCCTTTATGCGGGCAAAATTCTAAACACCCTGCCAGTTGCGGTTCTTTACAGAAAATTTAATTAAGGAATTAAAAAATTTTAAAATGCGTAAGTTTTTATTCTTTACCCTTTAATATTAAAAATAGTTTAAGTTTATGATATCTTTTATTTGGCTGTAAAAACCAAAGGAATCTTTTTGGAGATGCAGATGAAACAACTGGAAAAAACATATAATCCAAAGGAAACCGAGGATAAGATATATAAATTTTGGGAGAACAACGGGTTTTTCAAGGCAGATGTCAATAGTGAAAAACCTTCGTTCAGCCTTGTTATTCCTCCTCCTAACGTAACAGGCGTTCTTCATATGGGGCATGCCCTGGACGGTACTCTTCAGGACATCCTGGTAAGATACAAGAGAATGAAAGGGTTTGAAACTCTATGGCTTCCCGGAGCCGATCATGCCGGTATCGCCACACAGAACGTTGTTGAAAAAAAATTAAAAAAAGAAGGCTTAACCAGACAGGATATAGGTAGAAAAAAATTTCTTGAAATCACCTGGGATTGGGCAAATCAACATAGAAAGAAAATTTTAAACCAGTTTAAACGACTGGGGGCGTCTTTTGACCTTTCCAGGGAAAGATTCACACTTGATGCCGGATGCTCCGAGGCAGTAAAAGAAGTTTTTGTAAATTTATACAATGACGGCTTGGTCTACAAGGGAACATATATTGTTAACTGGTGTCCCCGGTGCAGGTCAGCTATAAGTGATATTGAAACCGAGTATTTAACAGAAAAAGGATATCTCTGGGAGATAGCATACCCTTTCAAGGATGAATTTGGGGCAATTGTAATCGCAACAACCAGACCTGAGACAATGTTTGGCGATGTTGCCGTTGCGGTTAACCCTGATGATAACAGGTTTAACCATTTGATAGGTAAGACTGCAGTTATACCGGTTATAGGGCGGGAAATTCCGATAATCGCGGATGAAAATGTTGAAATAGGTTTTGGAACAGGAGCTTTAAAGATTACGCCCGCTCATGACCCGAATGATTATGAAATTGGTAAGAAACACGGCTTTTCTCCTGTCTGGATCATGGATGAAGACGGGAATATGTCCGATAACAGCTATGTTCCGTCTGATTTAAGGGGGCTTAACAGGTATGAAGCCAGGGATAAAGTCCTTGAAGTTCTTAAAAAACAGGGACAATTAGTCAGGGCAAGGGATCATGAACACGGTGTCGGACACTGCCAGCGCTGTAATAGCACAATAGAGCCTTATTTATCAGAGCAATGGTTTGTAAGAATGCGTCCGCTTGCGGAAAAACCAGTAAAAGCAGTCAGTAAAAAAGAACTGAATTTTGTCCCGGAAAGATGGACCAGGGTCTACCTGGACTGGATGAACAACGTCAGGGACTGGTGTATAAGCAGGCAGTTATGGTGGGGACACAGAATACCGGCTTATTACTGTACAGACTGCGGAGAAATGATGGTTTGTACAGAAAAACCCGAGGCTTGCACAAAATGTAATAGCTCAGATATAAAACAGGATCCTGATGTTCTTGATACCTGGTTTTCATCAGCGTTATGGCCCTTTTCTACTATGGGCTGGCCCGATGTTAAAAATCCTGATTTTAAAAAATTCTACCCCACAGATACGCTTATTACAGGGTTTGACATAATCTTCTTCTGGGTAGCCAGAATGGCGGTTATGGGCTATAAATTTACCCAAAAATCACCGTTTAAGTATGTCTATATTCACGGTTTAATCCGCGATGAAAAAGGACAAAAAATGAGCAAGTCAAAAGGCAATACCATTGACCCGGTTGAAATTATTGATAAATACGGCGCTGATGCCATGAGGTTCACTCTTACAAGCCTTGTTACTTACGGCGGACAGGATATAAAGCTTTCTGACGAGAGATTTGAACACGGAAGAAATTTCGCAAACAAACTATGGAACGCTTCAAGATTTGTGCTTATGAACCTCGAAGGGTCTGATGATAAACCGGTTGATATGACCTCTTTAACCATAGCTGATAAGTGGATTTTACATAAATATTCCGAAGTTAACAGGCTGGTAAACGAAAACCTGGAATCTTTCAGGTTTGGTGAGTGCGCGCATCTTTTATACGAATTTTTCTGGAGCGCATATTGTGACTGGTACCTGGAGATAGCTAAAATCCAGCTTCAAAACCCTCAAATGAAATTAAATACCCAGAGAATATTAAAATACATTCTTGAAAGGTCTTTAAGGCTAATGCATCCTATAATTCCTCATATAACCGAGGAAATATGGAGGTTAATTCCCGGAAAAGCTTTTAAGGGTGATCAAATATCGTTAATGATTACGGAATTCCCTGTATATGAACCTTTTTTTAAAAATGAAGAAGCTGACAGGAAAATTAATAAAGCAATTGATATTGTAAAAGCTCTTAGAAATATCAGGCAATCCTTTAATATTCCGGTTTCGGAATGTATAAACGTTAAAATTTTCTGCGCGAATAACCAGGATAAAGAAGATGTGGAAATTAGCGAGTTTTATGTAAAATCGCTTGCGCGGGTTGATCAAATGTTAACGGAATCCGGGGTGGCAAAAGAAATTCCTTCACGTTCCGCGACTGCTATGGTAGGTAAATCACTTATTGCGGTTTCCCTGGAAGGGTTAATCGACCTTGATAAAGAAGTAAAAAGACAGACAAAAGAGCTGGAAATCCTGACAAAAGAAAAAAAAGGTCTTAAATCAAGGATGGATAGCCCGCAATTTCTGGAGAGCGCTCCTAAAGAAGTAATTGTTAAAACCAGAGAGCGCATCAGTGAAATCGAAGAGCAGTCAGAGTCCATTAGAAACCTGCTTAAATCTCTTGAAAGCTGAATAATTTCCGCAAGTACGCTTCACCAGGCATGAGGTGCGGGCTTCGTTCATTTAAGGTATAACAGCAGCTCTACTTTTAACGATTTTTATTAATTTTTTATTGTTTACCCCTTATAAGTGAAACTTTGTTTTATAATAGATAAACTTATGATAATTGGCGGGCTTCAAAAATTTTCACTTATAGACTATCCGGGTCAAATTTCTTCCATAATTTTTACCCGGGGGTGTAATTTTGACTGCGTGTATTGCCATAACAAAGAACTAATCAGCACTAAAGAACATAGCAGTATAATAACCCCTGAGCAAATCCTGGCTTTTCTCGGACAAAGACAAAAAAAAATTGATGCTGTGGTTATAACCGGAGGAGAGCCAACCTTACAACCTGATTTAATAAAGTTTATGAAAAAAATTAAACAACCGGGTTTTCTCATAAAACTCGATACTAACGGAAGTAACCCTGAAATTCTGCAAGAAGCCATAAAAACCGGGATTGTTGATTATATTGCGATGGATATAAAAGCCCCGCTTGAAAGTTATTCTGAAATTGTAAGAAAAAAAATTGATACTCAAAAAATACAACAGAGCATAAATATAATCCAAAACTCACAGCTAAGTCATGAGTTTCGCACAACAGTGCTTAAATCCCTGTTATCAAAAAGTGACATAATCAAAATAAGAGAGCTTGTAAAAGGCTCAAAACTTGTATTGCAAAAATATACTCCTTCCAAAGGGCTGGATATTGAGCCCGGCAAGCAGGAAAATTACAGTGATGAGGAATTCTCCGGGTTATTGGAAATTCTCAGGACTCAGGGCAGCGAATGCATTTTAAGGTGACATTAACGCTTTGTTAAAACGTATTATGAGAAAAAATGACAGCTCTGCCGGTTAAGTTATAATGTATAAATAAAGAGTTGTTAGGCTATTGGGAATATATTATGTCTGATGAGGATAAGCCTTTTGAGGCAACGCCCCAGAAATTAAGAAAAGTTAAAAAAGAAGGACAGGTAGTAAAAAGTAAGGATTTATCCACCGCTATATTCTTGCTGGTAATGTTTACTGCAATATATTATATTGCTCCTATACTCTGGGAGCAGTTTTCAAAGCTTTTTGTGCTTGTCTATGAACAGATTCCTCATGCACATATTGAAAATATAGGCTATCTCTACATTTTTTTTCTTGCGGCACTGCCTACCATTCTGATTATAGGACCTATACTTCTTCTGGCTTTTCTAACGGCTATAATAGGGGATTTTATGCAGGTAGGTCCGCTGATGACAACAAAATCAATAGAGCCGAAATTTTCCAAACTAAATCCTGTTACCGGGTTTAAAAATATATTTTTTAACATAAAAACATATTTTGAGCTTGCTAAAAATATCATAAAAGTCGTGATTCTTGGCGCTGTAGCTTTTTTTACCTTTAAGTCCCATATTCCTGCCTTACTTACCCTGTGCGCTATGGAGAATACTTTTGCAGTTATTTTTGAGTTTGGCAAAATGATAATTGACTTCGTGACAAAAGCGGGAATTATTTTTCTTTTTATTGCCGGGGTGGATTATTTATTTACCAGATGGAAGTTTTTAAGAGACCAGAAAATGTCATTTAAAGAAATCAAGGATGAATATAAAAATACCGAGGGAGATCCTCATATGAAGTCAGCCTTAAGACAGAGGCGTATGCAAATGATTCAACAGACAATGCTTGAAGCTGTGCCGGGGGCGGATTTTATAACCACAAACCCTACTCACGTAGCTGTTGCAGTAAAATATAATCCTGAAGAAATGAACGCCCCAAGAGTTCTTGCTAAAGGAACAGAATTATTCGCAAAAAAAATCGTTGAGCTGGCAAAACAATATAATATTCCTGTTATTGAAAATCCCCCTGTAGCCCGCGCACTGTACAGATTTGTTGAAGTTAACAGAGAAATTCCTCCTGAATTATATAAAGCGGTAGCGGAAATTCTATTATTTGTATATAATTTACGTAAGGAAAATAAATCAGATATAAACACCGCTTCATAGTTTATCAAGAAAGTTAAAGAATCCGTGGACAGTAGGGTTAAAGACTATATAGATATTGTTGAAAAGGTGGCGCGAATAGAGCAAAGGCGCATACCTAATCATATGGTGGAACATGAAGAACTGGTAAGTATTGGAATAATTGCTGTTCAGGCTCTTATAAAAGATAAAAATGAAAAAGAACTTGAAAAATATAACAAGTCCTATATTGGTACAGCAATCAGATGGGCTATAAGAAACGAGTTAAGAAACCGCTATAAATGGTATTCATATAAGCATGGGGAAAAAACAGAGAATGAAGAAGAAGGATCAGGGGGAATTGACGCATCCCCGGAAAAATTGAGGGAAGGGATTTATGAAGCTATTCTTTCCATTGATAGTTTATCTGATGCTTCTGACAATGACACGCCTTTTGATTTTCTCAAAGATAGCTCAGCTCTTCCTGAGGAAAGGATGGAGCTTGTTGAGCTTAGCAAAGCCATTAAAAGGGCAATTGCCAGTCTGCCCCCAAAAGAAAGAACAATTGTAGAATATAGGTTTTACAGAAATCTTCAGATAAAAGATATTGCGAACCAGGTTGGTTTATCGTCTTCCAGAATTACAAGGATTGTTCAGTCTGCGTTAAATAGTATCAGGGAATATCTGGTAAATAATGATCATATATAATGATTTTCTTAAAAATTATTATTAAAACTGATTTTTGAGAAAAGCTGAGAAATAGAGTAAACCTCTACTAACAGGGTATTAAGTCTGAAATTAGAGGTTGCATATGTTTCAAGCGATGGAAAATAGAGAAAACTTTCAAAATACTCAAACATTGAGTGGGTATTAATCGCTGTCAGCAACACAGCATGGTGCTTCGATTTTTATTTGGATATATTTAGTCGCTTTTGCTTACCTGGAACGTGCTGAAGGCAATTCGTCCTATAAAGCAAGGCAGATTGTCAATTTCCAAACAGTCCGTCTTTACAATTCAATCCTAAAGGAGCTTTTAGCTATGTGTTAAAAATCAGTAAAAAAGAGGACCGAAGTCCTCTCTTTTTTGTATTTAAATATTTTGTTAAACTTATTTTTATGCGTATTCGAACCCTATCTTTATCGCCTTCTTTACGAATTTCTTTTCTCTTTTTAAGTTTGCTTCCTCTATTTGTAAGTAGGTTTCTAGCCAGTTTTTCATTCTGTTAAGTTCTTTTTCTTTATCGTGCAAACGTTTTTGTTTTCGTTCTAAAATAGAAACCTGAATACGTTCCTGATTTTGAATATATCGGATAATATCGTTTCCATCAGGAGAATTTCCTGATTGTCGGAGTTGCATCATCGCAAAATTCATCATGTTTGCAAAATAGGATTGAACCCTTGAAATTTCAGCTCCAATATTATTACTTTGCTCACCGTATCTGGCTATTTCTTTTGCAATAAGACCAGCTTCCCTTTGCTTTTCAGAAATACCGTCTACGGCGCATGCTATTCCACCCACTGCTGAGACTAAGGACATAATTTACTCCCCTTCCAAAATATTTATTGCTAAATTTCTACATTAGTTTTTAACTATTATTCTACTTCTATTAATTTAAAAACTTTGTTTAAACAAAAATTGCCATTTTTCCTGATTAATAGGCGTTTTAAGGTGTTTTAGGAGAAAATGCACTTGAAAGAAGGGTTTTGGGTTATTTTAGCTTAAATTTGCCTATACTTGCTATGTATTTATACAATATGAATTATATATCCAGTTTATAAAAAATAATGATAAAAAAATAATAAAAAATGATTTATATTTCTTAACAAAAGTTACCTGCTTCCGGATGAAGATTTTTCAAGCCCGAGCTGCTGTAAAATATATGCTCTTGCCTGAGCCGGAATTATATTTTTGCAGGAATCCCAGACCGGCATAAACTTTTTTTCCTTTGAGTTTTCCTTAAAGTTATTGTACAGGCAATACCCTTTTTCCCCGTCTGAATGGGCGGCGGTGGATTCTGTTATCAGGAAATACCCGCAGTTTGAGCAAATTTTAAGCGAAAAACCGTGCTTTTTCAACTTCTCTACAATTTCCTCCACTGCATAGCTTACACGGGGATGCCTAGAAGAGCTGAGTTTCTTATCCCTGAACATAAACGTAGCCCTGGCGTTTTCATCTGTTTTGATCACCTCTATTTTGCAGGGAAATTCCTTTTTACCGTCGGTTATGGTTACATCAGCTGTATTTTTTTCAAAATTAATAACTCCGGGATTATGCGCTTCTCTTTCTTTTCCAGCAGCTGGTGTGGTTACAAACCCTACCAGTATTGACCTTAAGTAAATAACAGGCGACAGCAAAAACAGCAGCAAAGAATGATAATAATCAAGAATACTTCCCCGCAGGGCTATTAGCGAATAAAAATCGGAAAAAATCTTTAAAACCAGTAATCCCCAGAGAATATCCAGGGTTATAAGCCGGGAAAACTGGGCAGACGGATAAGTTAAAATTATGCCCATTAAAACAATATTCCAGAGAAAAAAAACAGACCCTGAGGGATATAGCATTGATAATATGAATTCTTTAACAGAAAGGCTGCTTCTGGTAAACAGGATACTAAAATTGTTTATAAACGCTCTCAGGGAACCGTATCTTTTCCTGTATTCATCTATTGCAATTGATTTTAATGTTTCGATCTGGTTTTTATAAACCGTTATATCACTTGAATATGCTACAGCTACCTTGAAATATTTAAGCTTAACAGGGTATTCAAACTCTTCAAAGCCGTTTTTAACGGACTCAAATTCAATTTTTTCCAGAATATCCTGCTTTATAAGCAAAACATCAGTATCAATTATGTTTCCCAGAGAAGTATAAAACCTTCCATGCCTCATTACCCTGTTATTAATTTTATTTTTTACGTTAACAATCCTGTTAAGTAAAAAATTCTTTCTTTTTATGATTTCCCCGGCTATAACTGACTCCTCGTTAAGATTAAGATTGGCTTTTTCAAGAAAATCGCTTTTAATTTTGCAGTCGGCGTCAAGAAAAACAAAAGCATTTGTATTTTCAAAAGCCCTGATTCTCTCCAGGAGCCAGGCAAACGCTTTATATTTCCCTATGGGTTTTACGTCGGTGTTTATTCTCCATAGCTTTGTACCGCCAAGGATTTCCAGCAGTTTTGTATTTTCGCTGTCACAGTTATCGAGAATAACGTTTATAGAATACTTTTTCTCATCATAATTTTGACGGGCAAACGATTCTACGAGTGATTTTACTTTTGCGGAGCTGTTATGTGAATAAATAATTATTGTGAATTTTCGATCGTAGGAAGATTCATATTCACGTTTTTCAATATCATAAAACCTGCCTTTAGATGACCTGAAAATAATTACATATCTGTAAAAAACATAATATGCAAGGTAAACAAAAAGAATCCAGGCTATTATATCAACCGGTATCATTTATTAATCCTGTTTTTTAAGTTAAACATGGTTTTATTGAAAAGGATTTTCATAAAACAAATATAATATTAAACGAAATATAGTTAATGTTTCAAGCCGGCAAAACAGCCCTGTAATAACTGGCTTTACGCTGTTTTAAAGCTTCCTTTAAACGTAAAAAGCCGGTATATCGGCTTTTTACGTTTAGTATATTTTGTATATTTTTAACCAAACAGATATTCCGGTTTATTTCCTTTCCATCTGCCGGTGACGACGACTGCCTTTTCTGTTTTCTTTTCTTTTTGAGCGCATTTCTTTCCTTTTTTGTTTCGCTTCTGCTTTAATCTTGTTAAATTCTGCTTTTTGCTCGGCATTAAGTATGGATTCAAATTTTTCTGTATTTTTTCTGCGGATCTCGCTTGCCTGCTCTTTTAAGGCTTTAATTTCTTCGACTTTTTGATTTAATTCTTCCCTGGACGCGCCGGATTGCTTTAATTCCCTGATTTCTTCAATCTTTTGTTTCATTTTTTGAATTATAGGCTGAACCCTGGGTATTGCTTCCTCATGAATTGCCTTTGCCCTGGCTTTTTGTTCTTCTGTAAGGTTTAGCCTTTCTCTAATTTTTTTTCTTTCTTTCTTAAGACGCTCTTCGTGTTTTTGGCGAAATTCTTTTCGGCTTTTGAATTTCCCAAAGTTTCCGGTATCAGGGTCTTCTTTTGCAAAAGCACAATTAATTGACATAGTCGCAAAAACTACTGTTGCAAGCAGCATTAAAAGCTTTTTCATAAATTTCTCCTTTTCAGTTTTTATTCAATTAAATCTGTTAATTCATTCTGAAGCTTTTTTCTGGCATTAAAAAGCCTTGATTTTACAGTTCCAACCGGGCATTTTATTTTTTCGGAAATTTCCTCATAGGTCATCTCTTTTATATCATATAGAATAATCACTTCTTTCAGCTTTGGCTTAAGCCTCTCAATAGTATTGGTTATTCTTTTCTGCCTTTCATTAAGTAAAAACAGGTTATCAGGTGTTGTTTTTTTGTCTTTTATGTTGATAAGGTTATCTTCTTCGTAGTCAGTCAGCTTATCCTGGTTAAACTGCCTGGATTTTAAATGGTCTTTGCAGGTATTCACGGTAATTTTTTTAACCCAGCCCTGAAGTTTGCCTTTATCCTGATATTTGGGAAGGTTTTTCCAGAGTTTTATGTAAACTTCCTGCTGGATATCCTGAAAATGCCTGTTTCCGATGATTGAAGTAATAATGTTTTTTATGTTTTGCCCATAAAGTTTTATTATGGCTTCAATTCCTTTATTCTCTTTTTTTACGCTGTTATTCATCATTTAATAAACCGTAAGCAATCCGTATTCATCTGTAGGAAGCCCCATTTCTGATACGATTGATTCACTTTCCCAATAAGAAAGGCTGTATTCACCGGCTTTTTTATCAATTAACAAATGACTGGCAGAAAAGCAGGTTAAGCACAAAATAATTATTCCGGTTGCAATTTTTATTAAGTCGATGTTCAGTTTCTTTTTATTGGGTTTTTCAGTTTCATAATATGATTTTACTTCTTTTATCAGATTTTGGGTTTTTTGCATTTTACTGTGTTCTTGCCGGCAATCTTCGCAAATTTCAAGGTGACTGGCAAGTTCTTCTTCTGAACCAAAAATAAAGAGGGATTCATATTTTTCGCATTTTTCACTCATTTTTTTCACCTTGAAATTTTTTCTATATTCTAAAACGAAAAGTTTTCCCGGATTGTTCATTTTTTTTACTCAAGCTGCTGCTTATAAATTTTTTCAAAATGCCCGCCCAGCCCGAAGGAGATGTGCTGACAGCATACTTTTTTCTATAAATTTTAAGAAATTTTTTGTTTACGGGGTAAAGAATAAAAACTTACGCATTTTAAAATTTTTCAAAAATCTATATGGAATTGTTAAGGGACGAAGTCCCTTAACCACCTTTAAGGGTGGGCG
>JANQEP010000130.1 GCA_028278305.1 Candidatus Gastranaerophilales bacterium | reverse complement strand
GAGCTCTGCCGAATGATACTTGCTTTCCTGCCTGTAAACCTGGACTTACTTCTAATGCCATTTGTAAATTCTCCTTTTTAAATTATCTTCCTTAAATTTTTAGTTTAATTAGTTTTATCTTTCTGGATATTTTAAGTGCCCTCAAGTAAAAAATTGACTTTTTTTTGATATTTAAATTCTTATTTTTACAAAAGTTTATATTAGTATAACAAAAAGCAAGTATAGCTTGAAAGTTTAATTTTGTTAATTAGTTAGATTAATGATTTTTCCCGGTTTTTTAAACCAGATTTAAAGTTTAATTCAGTAATTACATAATTATTTTAAACCAAACAAGAAAAAGTAAATAAAAAATACACGCAATTAAGGCTTGCAGAGTAATTATTTTTAACATTTTGCGCAGTTGGTAACTATAGCAGTTCATAAAAAAATTCGGTAATAATACTACAAAAAGTGTGGATTGCCATTCGAGGCGCGGGTCCGGCAATAAAGCTAAAAGGAGGTTTAAGTCCCATCCTATAATAAAATTCACGTTTTCCCGCAGAAAACGGGAAACCGGCAGGATTTTCGAATAATTTTTGTGCTATCATACAAAGAAGTTTAAAAGAAGTTACAGTAACATAAACGGTATTTAAAGTGACTGAAATACAAACAACCAGCGGATTAACCCAAATTCCGGCTGATAAACTGGAAAAAATTTTATACAGGATAACCAAACCCTCAAGATATATTGGTAAAGAACCGGGAAGCGCGGACAAAGACTGGGATTCAGCACAGCTAAGGGCAGCCCTTGCGTTTCCCGATCTTTATGAAGTCGGCATTTCCAACCTTGGATTGAGGATTTTATATAATAAAGTCAATAATTACCGGGAAAGGAATTTTCTGGCAGACAGGGTTTATGCTCCGGAGACTGATTTCAGGGATGAATTAAAAGCAGCCGGACTGCCTTTATACGGGCTGGAATCCCGTATGCCTTTAAAAGAGTTTGATTTAATAGCATTTTCGCTTCAGTATGAACTTAGCTATCCGACAATCCTTTCAATGCTTGAGCAGGGGGGGATTCCCTGTAAAAATTCTGAGAGGACTGATGGTGACCCGGTCATAATCGCAGGAGGACCGGGAAGTTATAACCCCGAGCCGGTATCCGAATTCATAGACGCCTTTATCATAGGCGACGGTGAATCTGTCATGATCGAGATTATGGAAACTATCCGCAAAAGCAGGGAAAATAAGTATTCCAGAATGGAAATCCTGGAAAAGCTGTCACAATTGCGGGGAATATACGTCCCGGTTTTCTATGAAGTCCCGAATTCCTACTCAAAACCCGCTCCCGTTAAGAAAAATATTCCTGAAAAAATAGATAAAAGAATAGATGAAGTCGACCATACGGACTATCCTGTTAACTTTCCTGTCCCGTACAGCTCGGCGGTACATGACAGGGCTGTAATCGAAATCCGCCGGGGATGCGGAAGGATGTGCAGGTTCTGCCAGCCGTGTTTTGTAAACTTCCCGGTCAGGGAAAGGTCTCCGGAAAATGTGATAAGACTTGTTGATGAGGCTATACAAAATACAGGGTATGAAGAATACTCTTTACTGTCGCTATCATCCAATGATTACCGCAATATTGAGAATCTTGTGAAGATATTAAACGAAAAACATGCATCAAACGGGACTTCAATATCACTTCCCAGCCAGAGGGCGGATAAATTCAGCGTTGAGCTTGCCGAACTTGTCCAGGCTGTGCGCAAAAGCACAATCACCATAGCTCCGGAAGCAGGTACACAAAGGCTTAGAAATGTAATTAACAAAAACCTCACAGAACAGCAGATCCTTGATGCTGTAACTTCTGTATACGCCTCGGGCTGGCACGGCATAAAACTTTACTTTATGATCGGGCTTCCAACCGAGACTTACCGTGACCTGGAGGGGATTTACGAGCTTTTAAAAACTGTAAAATCCGCTGCTAATAAACTAAAGGCAGAAAAAGGAATTAAAAAGAACCTGAATATAACCTGTACGGTTTCGATATTCGTCCCCAAGCCGTTTACTCCGTTTCAGTGGCTGGGGCAGGAAAATCACGATGTTTTATATGAAAAGATCAGGTATCTCAAGGATAAAACCCGCTCATTAAAAGGCGTTAAGCTGAATTTTCATGATATATTCCTCTGCCGCCTGGAAGCGGTGTTTTCCCGTGGAGACAGGGCTCTTAACAGGCTGGTTGAGGCTGCCCATAAAAAAGGATCGTATCTTGACGCCTGGAGGGAGCATTTTAATAAGCAGTTATGGATTGAAGCCGCAAAAGAAACCGGGATTAACCTGGAAGAGTACGCGCAAAGAATTTATTTGGAAAAGGATGAATTGCCATGGGGCATGATAAATGTGGGAGTAAGAAAAGACTGGCTTCTAAGTGAATTTTGCAACGCAATGGAATCTAAAATTTCTGTCCCCTGCGAGGAAGCATGTTCTAACTGCGGGGTTTGCCCGGAATTTAACACAAAACCGTCTATTAAATCCGATTTATAAACTAATTAGGGGTTTTTCTTCCATCTATCAGAACTAATAAACTCATACTCCAGTATTTTAGAAAATTCCCCTTCTTCATTTTTCCTGTATAAGTAAAAGCTGCCCTTGGGAATTTTCTGCCAGGCTATGTTTTTTTCTGAACCATTAAATTCTTTGTTTGTAATGACAAAATCTTCACTTCCGTTCTCAAATTTTTTAATTCCCATTTTCTCTAAAATTTATATTGTTGTTATAATTTAGTGACAGAAATAAATACCAGCTAAAAACTATGCAAAAACATAAAATATATACTGAAACAGGCTGCAAATACCGACTAAAAGCCCAAAAAACAGGCGATTTAAAATTTATTTCACACCTTGACTGGCAAAAGTTAATATACACGGCCATAAGGAGATCCGGGCTGAAAATTAACTATTCGCAGGGGTTTAACCCTACCCCGAAGATTTCTATAGGCATTGCGCTGCCTTTATTTATCGAAGCAAAAAATGAATATATTGATATTGAACTTCAGCAGGAAGTTGCCGATAATATAATTAAGGAAAAATTAAACAATATCCTGCCTGAAAATTCCCGGATATCTGATATTGTAAAAATTTCTAAAGATGAACCCGGTATACAAAAAAGGGTTTGTTGGGCAGTATATAAGGCAATTTTGGAAGATGAAAAAACAAATAAAAAAATTAACATAGAAACTATTGCCAAAGAATTTTTATTAAAGCAAAATATTATAGTAGATAAACACTCTAAAAAGGGCATTAAAAAAATAGATATAAAACCCGGTGTTTATTCGCTGAATTTTGATAAAGAAAATATCAGACTGGAATTCACATTAAAAGCAGGAGGGGCAGATCCGGAGGAATTACCCTCTGTCAGTACCGAGCAAGGCAAACAGCTTTTAATGAAGGAAAAAGTTTCAATTAGCTCCGTCAGGGCTGATGAATTTTTAAAAATACTCACTCCGGGTGTAACCTGGAAAATAATCAGGGAAAAACTATTAGACAGTAATTTTAATGAATTAATGAGTTAAAATCCGGTCTGGTAATTTTATAAAATATATGATTTTTAGAACTTAAACATGATTTTTAAAAAAAATAATTATTATTATATAAAAAATAACCGAAACTGCGCTGGTGAAAACGCAAAAAGCGCGGTGAGCTTATTTTTTTATGAATTTAGCAGTTTAGAAGTTATAAAATTTATTAGAGGACAAATTTAATTTATGAGCAAATCAATCATTATTTCAGAGCGGGACAACATAGCTGCTGTTGTTAAAGACGGGCAGGTTGTTGAATTTTTCATTCACAGAGGGGAAATTTTACTGGGAGACATCTATCTTTCCCGGGTGGAAAACGTTTTACCGAGTATAGACGCTGCTTTTGTTAACGTGGGAAGCGATAAAATGGGATTTCTCCATGCTTCGGACATAGTAGGCAAAGGTGCGCTTAATGAAATTGTAAAGCCTAAACAGAATCTGATTGTCCAGGCTGTAAAAGAGCCAACAGGGCATAAAGGCTGCAGGGTTACTACATCAGTAAGTATTCCGGGAAGGTTTCTTGTGCTTATGCCCTTTGAAAAGGGAATAAGCGTAAGTAAAAAAATCTCTTCGGCAAATGAAAGAGCAAGGCTTAAGTCGCTGGTCAGCATAATGAAACCGCCCGGAGTCGGCATAATTATAAGGACAGAAGCGGAAGGTCAATCCGAAGCGGAAATCCAGGAGGACATAGAGCTCCTGCTCGAGAGCTGGAACAACGTTGTAACCGCTGCCGATACGGTAACGCCGCCTAATCTTCTGCACAGGGACCAGGACCTTCTCTATAAAGTTATAAGGGAAGCCTGTACAGAGACGGTTAATGAAATTATTGTCGATACCCCGTTTGCTTACCAGAGAGCCCAGCAGCTTTTGCAGAGCTGGAATATTACCCACCAGGTAAATTTATCAATACATAAAGGCAAGGATTCCGTTATTATAGCCAATAATATTGATAAAGAAATAAGAGCCGCGCTTCAGACCAAGGTAAACCTTCCCTGCGGAGGCTATTTGTACATTCAGTCAACAGAAGCCCTTACAGTAATCGACGTTAACAGCGGAAAATTTGTAAGCTCAGCCACCCAGGAGGAAACTATAAGAAAAACCAACCTGGAATCCGTGGAAGAAATCGCAAGACAGCTCAGGTTAAGAAATATAGGCGGTATGATAATTATCGACTTTATTGATATGGAAAACAGGGTCGACCAGATAGCAGTGCTTGAAAAACTGGAATTAGCTCTTGAGCCTGATAAATCTAATCCCCAGATAGGTCAGCTCTCTGATCTCGGGCTTGTAGAGCTTACAAGACACAGACAGGGACAGAGCCTTGCTGAAATTTTCACTAAAAAATGCCCGGCTTGCTCGGGAACAGGTCAGCTTCTTGAGGAATTCAACTTTGTTGTTCCTCCACAGGAAGCTGAAATGGCCGCTAAGCTGCAGAAATTAAAACACTATAACCCCACTGCTGCAGCTAAACAGCAGAAATTAATGAACACTGAGTTTAATAAAAATAACAAAAACAATGAACAGCAAAAAATAAACAGTTTTGCCGCAAGGAAAATTGAAACAAGCCCGGCGCTTAACGCTGCCAATGCTCATAAAATAGTCAAAAAAGAGCAGCCAAGATCAACTGCCCGGGAAATAAACGATGAAACAATAAAAAAACACCTGCAGCAAAATACTTATTTGCCCAATATGTCTAAAGTTATAAAATTTTCTTCTGTACCTTCGGGTGTGGCAAGAAAAAACCTGGGTGAAAATTACCAGCCGGATGTTTTTACAATCCTCGGTGAGATTGAAGCGGTAGAAAATCAGATTCAGGAAGCTTCCAGGCAAACACAGCCTGTTAGGGAAATAAAAAAATCTGTGACTGAAAAATCTGAAATTCAAAAATCTCAAAAATCCCAGACAGAAGAAATAAAAGCAAAAAAAGAACAGGCTAAAACAACTTCCAGATCAACAAAACGTACGGCAAGTTCTAACAGAAAACCTTCAGCAACAAGAAGAACTCAGAAAAACAGTGAAATAACAACTACCAAAAAATAAATACGGCAGGCATATATAATGTTAAATTGCAAATTAATTTATAAATTCATATTAATTGTATTAATTATTATAGTTATGCAAACAAGCACATGCAATGCAGGCTGTGCATCTGACGGGGGAGTAGAAATCCCTGTCCCTGAGATTCCTGATACAACTTCAAAATTATTAATTCCAAAATCGATGAAGTCAGCTGAGATTTCCCCAAAAAAGCCGGATATGCCGATTAAAGCTCCGGAAGTTTCCGAGGCAAAAGAAAAAATACCTGAAATTCAGGAATCGCAGAAACCAGAGGTAAAAATTCAAGAACCTGAAAAGGCGCTAAAGCCTGAATTTAAGGTAAAACCTTCAGAAAAAAAGAATTTTTTATTATCTTTTTTTACAATGCTGGACGCTCTGGTTAAAACAATTTTGCTGCTCCTGCTTACTTATGCGGGTATTTTAATATATAAACATCTTAAAAAGCGGAAAATGTCCGGACTGCCCCATTACGAGGAAAAAATTCAGGAGCCTCGAAATGTTAGTGAGGCAGTGTCTTCTTATGTTAAGCATAAATTAAAGAAAAGTGCATAGAAGCGGTTTTAAGGAAGTAATAAAAAATTTTAAAAGGCGTAAGTTTTTACTTTTTACCCCTTATTAAAAGGATACCTTCTGAATAGTAATGCTGATTTTTTCAAATTTTTTCCTGATAATTTCTACTAAATAAAGATTATTTATGCTTGGTTCATTTTCAAACTCATCACATTTCAGAGCACGTTCCAGAACATCGATTAATGCGTGTACTTCCAGTCCGAGATCCTGTATTTCATAGATTCTCCAGCATTTTTCGCAAGTTTTCATTTTCTTCTCCTTATATATTTCTTTACATTATCCTATTATATAGAAAATAATACTTTTTAAATAAAGCGAAGTCAAATATTATAATCAAATTAGCTATAATAAAATAGTTATGAGAAATGAATATTTGCTAAATACTGAAAATACACGGGAACAAATAAAATATTTTATAGGGTTAAAAGGTTTAACGTTATCAAAATTAAAAGACCTTATAAATCAAAGGTTTAATAAAACGGATAAAACAGACAATTTAAGTAGAAAACTCATAAATAAAACTCTACGATTAACTGAGTTTATTGAAATAGCTGAAGTTTTAGATTTTGAAATTGTTTTAAAAGATAGACAAAATACTTAGAAACAGTTAGTTTTTAAATCCGCATTATTTGAGGTTGGGTTAAAAAATAAAAAATTTTAACCCAACCTAATGCTTGACAATATAAAAAACTACTTAAACCATAATGTACAAAATAAAGTAGCTTAATTTATCCTGCCGGAAGCGGTCTCAAAAGTTTTGAGAAATTTTAAAATGCGTAAGTTTTTATTCTTTACCCCTTAAAAGTTTTCAGGCATTTTTGAAAATTTCGGGATACGTAAAAATTTTTTCAACTTTCCTTAAAGATTAATTTTTTATGAAAAAAATAAAGGTTTATATGGTTAAATAGTATTATAAATAAGGCCTTTTAACGGTTTTTAACCGATAGGAATAAAATATCAGTAATAAACTTACACTTCGAAGGCTGTTTTTCAAAGCAGCCTTCATAATTTTGTCAATAAACAAATTACATAATCAATTTCTTAAATATCAACCAAAATTATGAAATATTTTTGGAATCTTAAAGTTTTATTAAGCATTTTCGATATTAAAAGCAGGAAGAGTACATACGGTATTCCTATCTTTAATTGAGGAAACTTTAATGCTAAGAGAAAATACCCATGAGGAAATATCTGTCTTTTCAGGAGCTGATATAAACCAAATTCTTGATCTTGCGCAAAAATCTCATGAAAACTATTTAATAAGGGCAAATACAAAAGACCTTGACCGTGCGCTTGTTTACTACCTGGAGGCAATAAAATTAAACCCTGAGCTGGCTGAAGTTCACTATAAACTGGCAAGTTTGTTGTGGGAAAAAGGGGAAATTGATCTGAATTCCGCGATAAAACACTGCAAAAAGGCAGTTAAACTGGCGCCATATTCATCCAATGCCAGGCTGTATCTGGGATATTTCCTGAGAGCTGCACAAAGATATGAGGAAGCTGAGAAAAATTTTCAGCAAGCTATTTCACTGTCCGGGTTCAGGTCTTCCAGACCCAGGCTTGTGCTGTCTGTAACAATAATGGAAAGATTAAAAAAAACAGATTTTAAAACATTTGATTTGTTTAAAGCGGTTTATTTCTCTATAACAGGTATTGCAGCTTCAATATACGATGTTGAAATTCTTAAAATATTTTATAAGACTGTTTCTGAGAAATTTTCAATATATAAATACAGACTTTGCGCAGAAGGATTTAAATACTTAAGAAATTATAAAAAGACAGTTGAATTGTGCAAAAAAGCTGCTGTAAAGACCGGTCGCAGGGATTTATTCTATTGCAAAATAGGTGATCTTTTCATAGAGCTTCAAAACCCTCAAAGAGCTGCCGAATATTATCTTCAACTGCTAAAAGAAGATCCCGATAATTCTGTAATGTGGGCAAAATTAGCTGATATCCTGCAAACTCACGACAAAAAAAATATAAAAGGAATCATAGAATGCTATAAAAATCTTGCAAGACTCCAGCCTGATAATTCAAAGATTTTTTATGAGCTTGGACATCTGTATTTAAGAAGTGAAAATAAGTTCAATTCGGTAAATGCCTTTAAAAGAGCTGTTGAGCTTGACCCTAAAAACGGTTTTTTTCATAACAGTCTTGCTTATGCACTGGTTCAGCTTCAGGACTATGATGGTGCAATCAACGAGTACCAGCAGGCTATAAGGCTAAGCCGGGACAATGAATGGACATCTATTGTTTCCCAGGCGCTGGGAGCTATTTATCACCAGGTTAAAGACAATATTGAAGCTGCGATTGTCTGTTACCAGACTTCAATTCTTCTTGATAAAGACAATTTTGATGCTTATATAGCTTTAAGTGAAGCTTATCAGGATAAAAATGATCTTGATAATGCCATAAACTGCCTTTGCAGTGCTATAAAATTAAATTCCAACTCTGCCAGGACTTATTGTAATTTAGGTTTACTACTCTGGGAAAAAGGTTATACAGAGGAAGCTGTAGTCGCCTATCAGAAAGCAGTTTCAATAAAACCTGACTACGCTATAGCGTTTAACAACCTTGGAGTTGTTTATCTTGACGGGCGCTGCAAGCCTGAAGATGCCATAAAAATGTTTAATTCTGCAATAAAACATAACCCTAATTACACCCTGGCTTATTATAATAAAGGAAGAGCCTACCAGGCACTTGAAAAAAATCCGGAAGCAGCGGAATATTTCCAGATGGCTCTGGATATAAACAGTTTAACAGGAGAAATGGATGAACAGGACATCCAAAACCGAATTTATGACCTGTTTGCAACTTGATTATAAACAAAACTAGCTGTAATAGGCGCAGGATCCGCAGGATTTATTGCCGGCATAAGCGCAGCTGGGAATTGTAATAACCCGTAAAGCCTTCATATTGATATTTTTGAGAAATCAGTCCCTTTAAAAACCATCCCTGTCTTTCGACACCAATTTCGAGAGACAAGGCAAAAATTTACAATTTTTAGCATATAAGTAAAATTTACTAACATTCTTTTAACATTATTTGATTAAATTAATAACAGGAAATAAAATTTTTATGGGTTTTATATACATAAAGAGCTAAATTATACAAAATCACATAAAGTATATAAAACAATGTCAAAAAGACCGGATATTATATTTAAACAAAGGGAAAAATTAAAATGGTCTTGACTAACCCCAATATATCATTTAGAAATTCGGGGAATAACATTAAAGAAGCTTATCATCAGGAGAGTTACAGTCAAAATTCTTTCCCCGGGCTTTTGGGAAAAAAGAATTTTGACAGGAACAACCTACCTGAAAAAAAGTTTAAACCCTTAAATGCTGCGAAAAATAACCAAACTCAACCTGCATTTAAGGGTTTAAACTTTGTCAGGGGGTTTAAGAAAATAGCAGAAGAGCTTATAGAAACTGATATCAGGCAGGCAGATGATCTTCTCGGGGAAATAAAGGAAATTTTACATATAGAACGCATTAACGGTCTTAGACACCTGGAAGGTTATATTTCAAGGGCAGTAAATCCTGTTACAGGAAAAAAACTCGGACAGGAAGGTGTATATGTCTTAGAACCAATACAAAAAACTCTTCCTGAAGCTCTGATATCCGTGCCCAGAATGTTCTATAGAGAAATAAAAAGACTTATAGGAGGAGAGAAAGCCAGAAACAAGGTAAAAACCATCAGGACAAATACAGGAAAGCTAAACAATCTTCTTGGATACTACCGGGAAGCCCTGAAGTATGGAAAACTTTTTGATGACGCTTTTTCCCCGGTAAATATCCAAAAAATTAAGAACACTCTTCAAAAAAAAGATAAAAAAGCGTTTGACACCCTGATAAGAGAATTAAAACTGAGACCCCAGGTAGTAATAAGAGAGGCAGCCGGAGGGGTTAAGGATTTTGACCTGGCAGCCAAAAATTTATTGCAAAATATTGATAATAAAGACTTTATAGGTGAATTCAGGAAAAAATATATTACCGGTGTTATAAATATGACTGAGGCTGATAAAGCCGGTGCATTCATGCCGAATTTCAGCAACAGCAGTGCTCAAGCTATGACAAGAGTCACCACCGGCGCCGTAACAGCAACCCTGGTGGCGAATGATTTTTATAACCTGAAAATGCTTGCTTCTGATAATGAGGAAAAAGCTAAAGAAAAAAGAAACCAGATGTTCAAACAACAGGCAGCAAATATAATAGTTGCCGCATATGTGGGTTACCTTATAAATTCTGTTTTCAAGCGCATAGTCAACAATTCACTACCTTTTGCAGTAGGAGTAGGAGCAGTAACTGCGCTGGCTGCCAATATTATCAGCCGGGCTATGAACGACTTACCGCTGCTTCCTATAAATCCGAAAAAACTTGATAAAGAACCGTTTGTAATCAATGCAACTCCTATTCAGGAGAATATTTTTGAAACAAAAGACAGTGATGAAAATTCTTTTTCTCTATATAAAAACTCAAATACATTCAGGGCATTTAAAGGAAATAGCGATAAACTGGCTTTTTCCGGCTGGAATGCCTCTGAGCTGGCAGGTAAAGCCAGAGCCCGGACAGCCGGGCTGTATGAACTTATGGCAAGAAAAATGCCTTCCAGGATGACTTATGAAGATTTTAAAAGAGGCTATCTCCTTGTTAAAGAGGCTAATCCTGAACATGCGGCAGAGATACTCAGAATTGCGGCAAGGCATATGAGACATATAGATGAAACCCTTCCTAAGGAAATACAGGGATTAAACCTCTCCCATATAGAAAAAGCCGCAAGCACCAATAAAGGGGAAGTAATTATCGGGAGAAACTATTTATACAGGTTTACGGAAAGCTTTATAAAAGATGTGGTAATGTTCCCGGTAAAGCTGGTATCAGGTATTGCAAGAAGGGTAACTAACCTGGGATTAAAAGCATTAGGAAAAGAAGAAATTCCCAAACCTAAATCAAAAGGATATAACCCGGAAATGGTGATAAAAAACTACATGAAATGGGCAAAAGAAGCAGAATTAAGATCGCAAAAAACAGGAATAAGCATACAGGAGGAGTATGGGGAAAGATTCAGCAGCTTACACGGACCAAATGTGATGAAGTATTCAAATTCTGATTTAAGCAATTTTATGAAGCTTACCGGATTTATTTCCGTGCCTTTCCTTGCAATGGATGCTTATAATACTTCTGCTGAGGAAACCGGAAATAGGAATATTTCGGTGGAAAAGGCAAAACAGAGAGTTATCCAGGATTCCGTGAGGCAGGGTATATCTTACTGGGCGGTACAATCCTGGAACAGCCTGTTTAAGGATCTTAATAATCATTCACTTGTCGGGTCCGGAGTTTCTACAGCCCTGAACAACGCTTTCTATGAAGTCCTGACCAGGTTAGCCGTGGGGCAGCCTGTAACCCCGAAGACCCATCAGGAAATGAAGGAAATAGAAAAGAAAAGGCTGCGCAGTGATAGTTGGATATCTAAAATTTTAGGAAGAAAAGTTAAAACCGAAGATGAAAAAGTTATCCTGAGCAGTAAGGAACTCAGGGAATTTCCCGGTGTAAATTCCGTTAATCACATGATAGCAACATCTTTAAAATCCGCTGATGCCCGGTATAAAAGATTTAAGGAAAGTATAAAAGCCCCTTCAAGTTTTTAAGCAGGAGCTTATCCGGGAATTAATTTCCGGCGGCGTTTAAGGGGTAAAGAATAAAAAACTTACGCGTTTAAAAATTTTTTATTACTTACTTAAATGTTAACTTATAAACTTACCGCAGCGCTCAGAGCCTCGGCTGAGTATTTATCCGCCACGCTCCAGCTTGTGATTTGCTCCCTGCTAAGTCCGGAAAAGTCACATAATTTCTGCATTAATTTGTCAGAAACCGGCTCTTTGCCAAGTACAACCTGACTTAACCAGCCCTGGTTATAATCCATTTCACGGGAAAACTCGCTTATACCCAGTTTTCTTTCTTTCATAAGCTGATGGATTTTAGCTGTAAATATTAATTTCTTTTTTCCGGCATGCTCTTTTTTTACACTTAGAGCTAATTGTAAAACTTCTTTCGGGTATTTATCAGCTAAAATCCAGCCCTTGATTTCTTCAGGCGAAACTTCGAGTATCGGCGCTATTTTTTGTATTTTGTCTTCGGGAAATTTTGCCTGTCCTCTAATCATGGCATACATAGAACCGTCTGAAATACCTATAATTTTACTCAGTTTGTATCCTGTAAGATTCTTGTTTTTAAGTAATTCTCTTATTTTTTTAGTTATTAATAAGTTTTTTAACATTTTGCAAATCCCGATATAAAAAGCTATTGACAAATGGTTTGGAATCGGTTATTTTTAAGTCAGTCAAGGGGATAACAGGTTCCCCGGTAAAGATTCACAATAAACATGACCCTGCAAGGTAGAGTTAATTATGCTTTTATTTCTATTTAAAAATTTTACCACAAGACCGTTGTTAACAACGACCGTTATTTTAATTGCCGGACATGCTGTTTATTTCTGGCATAATTTTGCCCCGATATCTTTTGGGATTTCTTTCTTATGCCTGTGGGCAGCAGGGTTTATAAATTTATTAAAAAAATAGCCGAAGTAATCTTAAAAAGTACCTTATAAAGTTATTATCACCCTTACCGCTATAATAGAGCATTGATCTAAGTTAAAGCTCAATTTCCAATGTATCCTTATTAATTACCTTGCTAAGCAGCGGGTAATTTTTTATATCCTTGTTTTCTACAAAATTAAAAGATGCTTCCCGGGCAATTTCAAGGATTCCCGCATCATGAACCAGGTCAGCCAGTATCAAGTCGGGCAGCCCGCTCTGCCTTGTGCCCATAAGTTCCCCGGGACCGCGGATTTTAAGGTCGCTTTCCGCTATGACAAACCCGTCATTGGTCTGGGTCATTACATTAAGCCGCTCACGCGTTTCAAAAGAACTCGTATCAGCCACCAAAACGCAAAATGCCTGATCCGCGCCTCTTCCCACGCGTCCTCTTAGCTGGTGAAGCTGTGATAAACCGAACCTTTCCGAGTTTTCTATCATCATAACCGTTGCATTGGGCACGTCAACACCGACTTCAATAACCGTAGTACTTACCAGGATATGATATTTTCCCGCCCTGAAATCATCCATAACCTGGTCTTTCTCGGAAGCCGGCATTTTCCCGTGGACCAGTCCGATGTTCAGCTCGGGGAATATTGATTCCTTAAGCTTTTCAGCTTCCTTGGTAGCAGCTTTTGCGGATAAGGTTTCAGACTCTTCTATAAGCGGGAAGACAATGTAAGCCTGATGATTTTTTTCAATTTCCCGGGAAATAAGGGTATATGCTTTTTTTCGCTCTGATGAACTTATTAGCGCTGTTTTAACCGGTTTTCTTCCCGGCGGAAGTTCGTTTATCAGGGTTATGTCAATATCTCCGTGAAGCGTTAGCGCAAGAGTCCTGGGGATTGGCGTTGCTGTCATTGCGAGAAGTTCCGGGTTTACTCCTTTGTTTTTCAGCTCAGCTCTTTGTTTTACGCCAAACCTGTGCTGCTCATCAACTACCACAAGCCCCAGGTTGTTAAACTCCACAGCCTCCTGAATCAGGGCATGTGTTCCTATTACAACGTTAATCTGCCCGTTTTTGAGGTTCTGCTGCATTTCCCTTCTGGTTTTTACGCCGTGTTTTCCTACGAAAAACCCTACACTAAGCCCGAGTGGGGTCAGCCAGTCGATGAAATTCCTGTAATGCTGTTCTGCAAGAATTTCCGTGGGCGCCATAATCGCGCTTTGATAACCGTTATCAACCGCAGCAAGAAGAGCCATACACGCAACAACTGTTTTCCCGCTTCCGACATCACCTTGTAAAAGCCTGCGCATAGGCTCAGAGCTTTTTATATCAGCAAGAATTTCATCAAAAGCTTCTTTTTGTCCGTTTGTAAGCTTAAAAGGCAGGGATTTCACGAACTTATCAACAAGCCCATCCTCTTTAACCCTGAACTGAAGACCTTTAGCGCTTGTTTTGCTTATTTTCCTGATCAGGGCAAGTTTAAGCTGCATGAGGAAAAATTCCTCAAAAACAATTCTTTTTCTTGCCTGCTCAAGGGTTTTGCCGGAATCAGGAAAATGAATCTGCCTGGCAGCCCTGTTTTTTTCCATCAGGTTGTGTTTTTTTCTTATTTCTTCAGGAATCGGATCTTCAATTCGAGACCCGTAAAGCTCAATAGCATTATGAATAGCTCTTCTTAAGGTTTTAATATTTAAATTTTCAGTTGTAGTATAAACAGGCACGATCCTGTTCAGGTGAAGAGAATCGACTTCATCAAGGCTGCCGCTGATTGCTTCCATTTCCGGGCTGTCTATGGTTAGCCTGCCGTTGTAATCGTCAAGTTTTACGATTCCTGAGACAATGATATTAGAGCCTTTAGGAAACTGGGATTTGTATTTCTCAATTATATAACGGCTGGTATTGCCAAAAAACCTGTTTATAGTCAGATTACCCGTATCATCAGATATTGTAACCGTGAAAATTGTCAGGTTAGAGCGTTTTTTACTGGTAAAATGAGTGACGGAAATTATTTTACCGAAAACTGTGGCGTTTTTGCCGATTTCCAGGTTGCTGATAGGGGTTCTGGTTGCATAGTCAAGATGCTTGCGGGGGTAGTAATGCAGCAGGTCATTTGCCGTAAAAATTCCCATTTTATTGAACAGAGCCGCTACTTTTGGTCCTACACCCCTGACATACATTACATCTACTTCTTCAGGATTCCGGATGACTTCTGAAGTAGTCGGTTTTTCTTTTTTTTCAGGTTCTCCTAACGGGTTTTTAATGCTCCTGGCAAGCTGTTTAATAATTTTCATCCTTGTATTAAGCCCTGCTGTCGGGTAAGTCTGGAAAATTTCGTAAAGATTCTTCCAGGCGGGATTTTCCGGGAATTCCTTACTTATTTTGTGGATTTCCCCGAGTATGAACCTGGAAAAAGTACAGGTATTGCCTGGAATATTGATGTAATTATGTTTTACTTCTACCTCAACAGCCTTTTTCAGGATTTCCAGATTTTCCGGTTGTTTTTCTACGACCATTTTAATACTTAAGTTTTTACCTCATTTAATTATAATCTACATACTCGAATTGTTAATTAATTTGAGTCGCTAATTACATGTATGCAACATTTGCCAAAACCCACCCATGAATGAGCTACTGCGTTAGCTCCCGCTGCCGCGCACAACCATCCTATAGGTGGAAAACAGGCTCCGCGTCTTTTCGATTCTCTATAATTTTTTGGCAAATGTTGCATAGTCATATTCTTGCTTTTGGCTAATTGGCGACTCGAGTTAATTACATTTTTTATAAATTCCTTAAAATTTATAAAAAGAGGCGCCTTAAACCTATTTTAACCCCTTTAGCTCAAAGATTTTTATAGGTTCGGAATTCTGAGTAACATGCACAGAGTCTATTTCTTCAACTTTTACTGTATCTTTAACACGCTCATAGGTGCTTTCACTAATCAAGATTGAGGTTTTATACAATTTATTAAAGCCTTCCAGCCGGTTGGCAACGTTTACAGTATTTCCAATTGCGCTATATTCAAATCTTTCCTCTGATCCCACATTTCCCACAAAGGCTTCCCCGGAACTTATACCTATACCTATGCTTATATCAGGCTTATTCTCTTCCAGAACCCATTTAACCTTTAATTCATTAATCTTTTTAAGAATTTCAAAAGCGCATTTAACCGCGTTTTGTGGATGATCAGAGTTTTCAAGTGGAGCCCCGAATATTACCATTACCGCGTCCCCGATAAATTTGTTAACTGTTCCACTATACTTGAATATAACAGGAATTAACACGCTAAAATACTCGTTTAAAAGTTCACTAACCTGCTCAGGATCCAGAATTTCCGATAAATAGGTAAAGTTTCGGATATCGACAAATAATATACTTATATCAGAGCGTTTTCCCTTTAGTTTTATGCGGTCAGGATCTTTTAAAATCTCTTCCATAATGTCTTTTGAAACATATTTTGCGATTAATTTCTTTACCTTTCCTTTACGGGCATCTTCCATAAAGTATTTATAACCGTATCCAAGAAGCATTGTGCAGGCAATAAACACTACAGGGGTTACAGGGTCAGGCGCGAAGTTATTAGGATACAGGAAAAACAGGCATACGTAAAAATATCCCACGGCAAGGAAGGTTAATAAAATTGAACTGTAAAGAGGTTGCAGGTAAAATATTGCTAAAAATCCTATAATAACAGTAATAAATAAAACTAAAATTTCCTGAAACTTTGATGAGCGGTGTATAAACTCGTTATTCAGCACATTATCAATAACCGTAGCCTGAATATAGACTCCCGGGTAATCAAATTTAAGCGGAGTGGATTTTATATCCCTGGTAGCTGTTGAAGTTGCTCCTATAACAACGATTTTATCGGTAAACACAGAGGCATCAAGCAGTGAGGGCTTGCCTTTTTTTATGTTTTCATAAGACCGGATAACCTTCCAGGCGCTGATTGTATTGTATGGATATGAACCGTTTTCAGACCTGTACCATTTTATGTAGCTAAAACTTCCGTTTTTATCAGTAAAAACAGGAATATCAAAACTGTTTTTTTCTGTGGTCACCTTGAAAAATTTTTCCTGCAGCATGAATTTTGCCCCGGGATAGAGCTGTTTATACACTGCTAATGCCAGGGAAGGATAATAGCTTTCTTTATAGCGGAATAAATGTTCTGCTTTTCTGATTATTCCGTCTTTATCAGGAAAAGATAATACAGAACCCATACTTTGCGAGGAATCTATGATTTCTTTCAGCGAAAAAGATGAGCTGGCATATTCAGATGCTTTTTTAAATTCTTTATTTCTTTTGTCTTCTACATTAACGAAAAATTTAGCGCTGAAAATTTTATGTAATTGCTCTTCGTTTTTGTTTAAAAAATGTGATTTGTTTTTACTGAAAAATACGCCTGGAATTACCCGTTTCAATGCGGAAAACCTTTTAAAAAACTCCGTATCATCATTTTTTTCCCCGTATGAGACCAGAACGGAATCAAATGCTATGGTTTTTGCCCGGGCTATATTTTCCAGGTATTCAAAAATGTCGGCGTAGTATTTTCTTTTCCAGGGCCATCTGCCTATTTTGTTTATAGAAGAGTCGTCAATTGTTACAACCACAATATCTTCAGACATCCTTGCCGGGGAAGTCAACTTTACAAGAGAATCATAGACAGGGTTTACAAAAAAATTACCGCAAAAAGAATATGCCGACCAGAAAAAAATCAGGCTGAAAAACGTCAATACCAGGTAATTTCTAAAATTTTTTATATGAAAATTCATTTTTATAACTTATCCTGCAATAAAACGGATAAATTTATTTTAATTTTTTTTTCTAAAAAAGGAAAATTTTTTTCAAAAAGGTATAATTTATTAGGTAGTTTTTCAATATTGTGAGTTTGGAGTAAGGCGGGGAAGTTCTTTTTATGTTTGAGTTTGGCGGATTTTGTTTTGAGTAAAAAGGTTTTTCAAAAACTACCGAAATTACCGGTTTTCTAAAACCAATAAGTATACTTCTGCACCCGCTTTTTGTAACCAGCCTCAGACCTGCTTTTCAACAAGAATTTTCTAAAGTTATAAAGGATTGGAAAAATTTATAAACAGGGAAAATGAACTAATGAATGAGAAAGTAAAATTTATTCAGGAAACTAATAAAAAAGTTTGTGTTTTGGCAGAAAAATACGGATACAAAAAGAAGTTTAATAAATTCATTGAGCCGGAAGAACGCAAAAAAGGACAATGGAAATATCATTTGTTGATAAATGTTGGTATTGATGGGGATTACCCTTTGGCAACAATCCTTGAAAAAGAAGCGTAACATTTATCAAAAAATAGACAAAAAAAAACGGCTTTCGCCGATAATTAGTCTACCAAATATTATAGAGAGGAATTAGAGAGAAGGATTGAAGGAAGATTGCTTGCCAGTTCTATATATAATTTTCCCAAATATATAAATTTTAAACATACAAATTTGTATGTTTAATAAAAATTAATTGATTTAGAGTAGTAAACAAAAAGTTTTTACGTCTATTAGTGGTCTAAATAAATTTTAGTTAAATGTGACAAATACTTTTAACTAAATCCCTGTCCTGTTGTAAATTTTTTAAACTGTTATAAGCTGTAATTTTTAAATCAAGCTTGCTTTCAAAGAATTTATTGTTAAAATTGTTATCCCGCAAGTATTTCCATAACCTTTCAATAGGGTTTAAATCTGGTGAATACCTGGGAAGATAGAATAGAGTTATGTTTTCAGGAACCTGATAGTCTTTAGTATTTTGAGATATATGATAGGAGGCATTATCAAGGATAATCACATTATTTTTTTCCTTATTATTTTCCGAAAATTCTTGAAGGAAAGTTGAAACTACCTGAGAATTTATTTTTCATTACCTTTTAGTTTTGAGACCACTTCATAGCAGTTTAGGTTAAATATTAAGAAATATTAAATAATATTGATTGTTATAAAGTTTTTTTTAGTTCTTGCCGAATTCTTTTACAGCAGGCTAATTGATACTTTTTTTTTACTCTGATATTTAAAGTTATTACTACATATAACTTTTTATTATATTATTTATTTGTTGAGTAATATAGAAAAATACTGTATTTACTCAAAGTAAAAGGAGTCTTCCAGAGATAGCGGCAACTGGATTGAGAGATTAATTTGGCATATCAATGTACCGTTAGCAAAAATAATAAAAAACCAGCAAGTGTTTACTGCACCGGTAATTTGCCTTATAAGACCAATATGCAAAAAAAACAAAAAAGAAATTATTACAGAAAAAAACAGGCTGCCAGGATGAGATTTCTTATATTGTTCTTCTCTATTTTTAGTTTAATTGTTCCTCTGGTATTTTTTAACAATTTAAACAATATTTTTCTTAAAAAATTTAATAATAATAATATCAAAATTCCCGGGGAAATTTTTTATCTTGACTCAGCAGAATTCAGTATAGCGGATAATACTTTTCTTGATACAAGATACCTGGACCCTGTTAATACTGAAAACCCTCTAGTGAAATCTCCGATTATGACCGGAGAAATGCTTAATTTAAAGAGAAAGCTCAAAAACTTAATGGCAAGCTATCCCCGGCTTAAGTCCGGTATTTTTATATGGGATTATTCCACGGGCAAATACGTTACCATAAACGCAGATAAAGGATTCCCGGCAGCAAGTATTATAAAGCTTCCGATTTTATTCCAGCTTTTCAAACGTTCAGAAAAGGGACTTATTGACTTAAGCGACTCAATGAGCACAGAAAACGCTTTTATTACAAGAGGTTCAGGATCGCTGCAATATTTTCCGCTCGGAACTACACTCACTTACAGAAGACTTGCCGAGCTAATGATTCAGGAAAGTGATAATACAGCTTCAAATATGCTGCTTGCAGCTGTAGGGGGCATGAACGAATTAAACAGGGCTATCAGGAACTGGGGATTCAGCAAAACATATTATTACAATTGGCTGCCTGATCTTAAAGGCAAGAACAAGGCTTCACCCGCTGAAATCGGAAAAATGCTCTATAATATTGACAATCCTGACTTTTTTTCTCTTGAAAGCCGGGCAGAGATAGTTGAAATTATGGGGCACGTCAAAAACAGGTATTTAATACAGGCAGGTTTGCCTTATAATACACAATTTTTGCATAAAACAGGAGATATCGGCTCAATGCTCGGCGATGCTGGAATTGTTATTCTTCCGGATGAGCGCAAGTATATCATTGTAATTATGGTAAATCGTCCCTGGAACAATTATGCAGCTAAACAATTTATTATAGAAGCTTCTGATACTACCTACAAGTCTATTTCCAGAAAAAGATTTTAGATGAAATTCAACCGGATTGTCATTACGAGCAGCCTTTTGGAGCTTTCTCAGAACAGGTTCCGCAACCCGACAGTCTTGTTTCATCGAGAAGATTATCAGGGGATTCATAGATTACAAGGGCTTACGAAAATGATATATACAGCATCTCATTTTCGCTAAAGCCCTCGCAATTAAACTTGTTTTTAGCATATAGTAAATATTACATTTTATACAGAAATTGATTTTTTACAGAAGTACCATTGTTTGCATTTGCCATGTCCGGCATGCCCATTGCTCTCAGCTTCCTGGGAAGTTTTAGGCGGCGGTATAATTACATCATCACCTTGTTTCCAGTTGGCCGGAGTTGCAATTTGTTCTTTATCAACAAGCTGCATTGCATCAATCATTCTGATGATTTCATCAATGTTTCTGCCGACACCCATCGGGAATACCATTGAAGCTCTTAAAACTCCTTCCGGATCGATTATATAGATTGTCCTTACAGCATGAACTTCGCTAATAGCAGGATGTATCATGTTATAAAGATGTGAGACTTCAAAACCAAGATCAGCAATTACAGGAAATTTAATTTTTACTTCAAAAAGTTCCTCAATTTCCCTAATCCAGGCTATATGGGAATAAACGCTATCAATGCTTAAGCCGAGGAGTTTTACATTTCTTTTTTCAAATTCTTCCTGTTTCTGGGCAAATCCACCGAACTCTGTTGAGCAAACAGGTGTAAAATCTGCAGGATGTGAGAATAAAATTACCCAGCTGCCCTTATTGAATTCTGAAAATTTTATTCTTCCCTGATTGGTTTCTGCTTCAAAATCAGGAACTTTTTCACCCAGACGAGGGCAATTGCATACTTCCACTATTTCTTCATAATCCTGAAATGTCTGTGTCATTTTACTACTCTCCTTATTCAATAGAATATACACTACTAAATGTTCTTTAATAATAAGTAAAAACTTTCTCTTATTATTTCAATATTAATAATACATAAAAATTAAAGATCTATGAAAAATTTAATGTTTTTATTATATTTTAAAGTTTACATAAAATTAAAAAGACAGATGGATATTTTTAGAGAGCTATAATATAGCAATGACTGGAATATCAAAAAAAACAGCATTATATATAATCCTGGTCCTGCTGGGGGTAATATCAGCAGGACCTTTTCTCTGGCTGCTTTCTACAGCGCTAAAATCACAGGGGGAAAATATATTTCAATACCCGCCCCGGTTAATTCCTGAAAATCCGACTTTTACAAATTTTACAGATGTATGGAAGCAGATACCATTTATTGCTTATATAACTAACAGTTTTATTGTTGCTTTTTTTGTTGTAATTCTGAATTTAATCCTTTCGTCACTAGCTGCATATCCCCTTGCCAGGATGAATTTTAAGGGAAGGAACATTGTTTTTTTCTCAGTGCTTGCAACAATTATGATTCCTTTTCAGGTAATTATGGTTCCTGTTTACTTAATGGTACTAAAGCTAAATCTTGTTGATTCTTATTCAGACATTGCAGGATATGCAGGGTTGATACTTCCTTTTGCAGTTAATGCTTTTGGAATATTTTTTATGCGTCAGGCTTTTCTTGCAATTCCTAAAGAACTTGAAGAAGCTGCTATAATTGACGGGTGCAGTGTTTTTGATATCTGGCTAAGAATATTTCTTCCCCTGGTTAAACCCGCTTTGGCAACGCTGGCAATTTTCACCTTTGCAGGCGCCTGGAGTGAGTTTTTATGGCCGAGTATAGTACTTTCAAGACAGGAAATGTATACCCTGCCTGTTGGATTAAATCATTTACAGGGAATTTTCAGTGCAAACTGGCGCTATATAGCAGCAGGCGCTGTGATTTCCATGATTCCAATACTTATTTTTTTCCTTTTATTGCAGAGGTATTTTATAAGCAGCACAATGCAAGGAGCGGTGAAGGAGTAATGATTAAGGGGTAAATAATAAAAACTTACGCATTTTAAAATTTTTTATTACTTCCTTAACTTTTATTTCCTGCAATTTAAATATTAAGTTGTAATTAAAAGCTCTTTAATAAAGACTTTCAAGGGATCTGATTACTTGTTGTTCTTTAATATCATTGAAAATTTCAACTTCTGAAGGATTAGCAGGCAGGATAAACCTGATTTTTCCTGATCGGACTTTTTTATCCACATGCATAGCTTTATACAGAGAATCCGGGCTTACGTTTTTCACTATTTTATAGTTCATTTCGTATTGATTCAGCAGGTTAATAGAGTTTTCATAATATTTTTCATTAATCAACCCTTTTTGCATTGCAAGAAAAAAAGCTCCTCTCATTCCTATTGCAACAGCTTCTCCGTGGTTAATATTTTTGTAATTATAACATTTTTCAATAGCATGCCCTATCGTATGTCCGAAATTCAAGATTGCACGCAAGCCTGCTTCTTTTTCATCCTTGTTAACCACAGAAGCTTTTAATTCACAGCAATATTTTACCAGGTTTTCTATAACTGAGGGTTCAATAGCCATTATTGAATCTTTGTTTTTTATTAAATAGTCCGTAAAAGAAGAATCAAAATAGCGTAAACCGCAGGTTTTTTCAATAAAACCGTATTTCAAAACTTCTGCCAACCCTACTTTAAATTCTCTCGGGGAAAGTGTATTTAAAGCCGAGATATCAGCCAGTACAAGTTTTGGCTGGTAGAAACTACCTATAAGGTTTTTTCCCAGCGCATGGTTTATAGCTACTTTGCCTCCTACAGAAGAGTCAACCTGCGCGAGAAACGTGGTTGGAACCTGGATAAAATCCACTCCCCTCAGATAAGTTGCTGCTGCAAACCCTGTAATATCACCTATAACACCTCCGCCCAAAGCAATTATGGCATCCTTTCTCTCAAGTTTCAGCCTGATTGCTTCTGTCCAGATTTTTTCAAGGGAATTGATATTTTTATATTGCTCACCTTCTTCCAATAGCAGGAAATTTACATCAAAACCTGCCTGTAAAAGAGAGTTCCTGACTTTTTCCCCATACAGGGAATAAACAGTATTATTCGATACAACAAACATTTTTCTTGCTGCTGTGTGATCTTTTATAAAATTCCCGGCTTTTTCCAGAGTACTGCTTCCGATAAGTATCGGGTAATATATAGCTTTGGTTTGTGGAATTTTAACCTTTACAGTGTACATTTTTAATCCTTAAATCTATTAAAGATAATAAATCAATCAAAAAATTTTTGTTACTATTAATCTGACAATAAAAATTTCGATATTTGTTAATGAAGTAAGGAAGTAATAAAAAGTTCTTACATAAAATTTTTCAAAAATCCCACCCATGAATGAGCTACTGCGTTAGCTGCCGCGCACAACCACCCTAAAGGTGGAAAAGAGGCTCCGCTGCGAAATGCGGACAGCACCGCCTGCTTCGCACCTCTTTTCGATTCTCTATAATTTTTTGGCATGAATGAGCTTTAAAATGACCGGCAAAGCCG
>JANQEP010000047.1 GCA_028278305.1 Candidatus Gastranaerophilales bacterium | reverse complement strand
TATAATGATAATTGGATAGATTCCCACGTCGCTTCACTTCGTTCCGCTCCTCGGAATGACATTTTCTCTTTTTGTAGCAGACTTTTCAGATCACCTCTAATGTTAAAATCGTCATTCCAAAATTATTTTAAGGGGTAAAGAATAAAAACTTACGCATTTTAAAATTTTTTATTACTTCCCTGGTGTATGTCCTTAGTCATGGAAAACAATTTTCAGGTATAATCATGCAAGAAAAATAATTTTTATTCCCTTTAATTATGATTTCTTTAGAAACCCCTATAGTAAAAAAACTCATAAAACAGGCGCTTATAGAAGATATAGGCACAGGAGACCTGACAACTGACAGTCTTATAAGTCCTGAAAAAATCATTACAGTAAATTATAATTCCAGGCAAAAAGGAATGATAGCGGGCTTACCCTTATTGAAAACAATTTTCGCGGAACTGGACCCCGCAATAGAAATAGAGAATTGCGTAAAAGATGGGGAAAATATAACCTCCGGGCAGAGAATAGCCCGGGTTAGCGGAAGCGCATCAGCTATTCTTAAAGCAGAAAGGCTTTCCCTGAATTTTTTACAGAGAATGAGCGCTATATCAACTATGACCGCTAAATTTCAGCAAGCAATTAACCCGTATAAGGCAAGAATCTGCGCAACAAGAAAAACATGCCCTAATTTCAGGATATTTGAAAAGTATTCTGTATGTATAGGAGGTGGTTCTGCCCACAGGTTCGGGCTTTATGACGGAGTTATGATTAAAGATAACCATATTTCAGCCATAGGAAGTATAAAACACGCTGTATTAACAGCAAGGGATAAGATTCCCCATACTGCTTCCATAGAAGTCGAAACAGAAACACTTGAGCAGGTGAAGGAAGCTGTCGAAGCCGGCGCTGATATAATTATGCTGGATAACATGCCTGTCGAACAGATGAAGCAGGCAGTTAAACTGATAAATAACAGGGCAATTACCGAAGCCAGCGGAACCGTGAATCTTGAAAATATCAATAAAATCGCCTCTTGTGGCGTGGATTATATTTCTGCAAGCGCAATTACAGCAAAAGCAGGAATTCTTGATATTGGGCTTGATATATAATGAAACGATATTATTTTAAAGTTATGAAGGTTTAATTAATGGGAAATATTCCTGATCTTATATACCTCGGACCCGAGGGAACTTATACCGAAGCTGCCGCGCAAAGTTTTATGGAATCGCTTGGAATTGGCGTTTTTAACAGGAATATTAAAAAATCAATTATCAGCGTAATCAAGTCAATAGACAATTCAAACAACAGTATAGGGATTGTTCCCATTGAAAACTCCATTGAGGGAATTGTGCGGGAAACCATTGATAACCTTATCAGAACTGCTTCTAACGTAGTGATAACAGGTGAAATAATTATTCCGGTTTCTCATTGCCTGATAAGTAAAAATGACAATGCGGGCGAAATTAATAAAATAATTTCTATGCCCCAGGCATTAGCTCAATGCAGGAATTTTTTGGAAACGAATTACCCTGATGTTGAGAAGATACCTGCAAAAAGCACTTCAGAAGCAGTAAGGCAATTATCGGAACTGCCTGGAAACTACGCTGCTATTGGTTCATCCAGAGCCGCGGAAATATACAGGTTTAATATTCTTTTTTCAGGGATAAATGATGAAAAAGATAATGTAACCAGGTTTGTGTCACTGGGTTCTTCAATACCTTCCCCGACCGGGAAAGACAAGACCTCAATTGCTGTTTCAATAACCAATAAGCCGGGAGCTCTTGTGGATATTCTGCTTGCTTTTAAGGAAAACAATATAAACCTATCCTATATAGAATCCAGACCTTCAAGGAAAACCCTGGGGGATTATACATTTTTCATTGATTTTGAAGGTCATATTAAGGATGAAAGCATTCAGCAGGCAATAGAGAAAATTATGCCTTTTGTAAAATTCTATCGTTTTCTGGGTTCTTACCCCGGAGGAAAATTATTGGCAGTGGTTAAGTAATAGTTAAAGTTAAGATTTTGCCAAAAAATTTCCTGACACTTCCTGAAAGTTTTTGACCGGCAGGCTTCCCTGGTATCTGAAAATTCGGGAAACGTAATTCATAAATTATTTGCTGATTATGACCTGAATCTCAAGGCAATTCTCAAAAACAAATTAAAAGCTCGCCATTTCAACAGAACAATTGCAAAATTCACGCTTGACGGACAAAACAATTCTGACAAGCTTAAAGAAACTCAGAATAAAGAAAAACAAGAAGTTTTAAATAAATATTTCAAGTCAGGACACTTCTTAGCAAACAAAATCTTGAATAAAGCTTTTAGAACCATTGCCAGATGTCCAAAGAAACGAAAGTTGGCAGGTTATTTATTTGGTTTTAATATTGAAAGTAAATATTACTTTTGGTAACTTTTATAATAAGTTATTGCTTGATAGAGTTAATTCAAAAAAAATGGAAGAAACACAAAAAAAACTTAATAGCTGGTAATATGATTTTAAATATTCACAAACAATATGATTGGAGTAAGTAGAAGATGAAAAAAGCAGTATTATTTATTGTTTTTAATAGATTTGAGGAAACAAAGAAAACTTTTGAACAGATAAAAATTGCTCAACCGCCTCGTTTGTATATATCCTCTGATGGAGAAAGGGCTGATAAAAAGGGCGAAAAGGAAATAGTTGAAGAAATCAGAAATTGGCTTTTAAAAAATATTGACTGGGATTGTGAATTAAAAACAAGGTTTATGGATGAAAATCTGGGATGTGGATATGGAGTATATAAATCAATTGACTGGTTTTTTGAACAAGAGCCTGAAGGAATTATTTTAGAAGACGATTGTGTCCCTTCTCAGTCTTTTTTCACTTTTTGTGAAGAACTTTTAGATAAATATAGAGATAACAAAAAGATTTGGCATATTTCAGGAAGTAACTTTTTAGAAGAGTTAAATACAGCCGAAAGCTATTATTTTTCTAAAATAATGCACGGCTGGGGATGGGCAACCTGGGCTGATAGGTGGAAATATTTTGAATTTGATATGAAAGACTATGATGAAAAACATATTAAAAACTTTTCAAAAAATAAAAATGTTCAAAAATTTTGGCACAATATTTTAGTGAAAATGAAAAATTATGAAATAGAAGCCTGGGATTATCAATGGTTATTTGAAATTATTAAACGTGACCAAATATGTATAACTCCCCAAAAAAACTTGATAAAAAATATTGGCTTTACAGGAGTACACTTCAATAATTCCTATGATCATCATCGCCTTAATAAAGAAACTTTTGAAATCAACTCCCTAACTCACCCAAAAGAAATATCAATTAATGTTAAAACTATGAATAAATTGTATGAAAAAGTTTTTTTAATTAATACAAAAAAAACTTTATTTCAAGTAATCTCAAAGCTCATAAAGGACATAATGAACGGTGTAAAAAAAATCAACTTCAAAATAATAAATAATGAATTATTTTTTAATTATAACCCTACAAAATCTCTAAACACCTCCGTGGGTTTTAATAAGAAAAAAGTTGTAAAAGTTGAGAATTATGAACATGAAGAAAAATTAAATAATCTGGCTGAAGAAGCAAAAATAATCAAATATTTGAATGAAAAAAACTGTATATGCTGCCCCAAATTATTAAAACACTCCAAAAACAGTGAAGGAAAAGACTACATTATCTTGAAACGCATTAAAAACAAAGGGAAAGCCCCACAAGCTGATTTAATGTTTTCACTTTTGGAGCAAAAAAAACTAGGTGTTTGGCATGGCGATATTAAACCGGAAAATGTTGTTTTTGATGGAAAAACTGCTTTTTTAATAGATTATGACCAGGCTCGATTTGCTCCTGAAATAATCGATATGGATAATATTGAATTTTTGCGTTACATGGCAAATGATTTAGAAAAAAAATGGTCCAGAGGCTTTTTGCAGAAAAATTTAAATTCAAATACAGTAGATGATTTTGTAAATATTTTTTTTCCGTTCTTTAATGACGGGGCTTTTAAACTTGGCGAAACGACTATATTTAAAAAACAAGTTACAACAATTTCTGATACAGGTTTTTATCATACTATAAAATCAAAGGATGTCTTCATTGAAGGGATGAGAGATATTGACTCAAGAACCACCTTAATGGAACAAATAAACTTTTCAAAAGGTGAAAAAATATTGGATTTTGGTTGTAATGCAGGGCTACTAAGTTTTTATCTGCATGACAGAGGTGCTGATGTATCTGGATGTGATATGGATAAAAACATTATTACCGCAGCAAAAGCCCTATCAAATATTCTGCAGAAAAAAGTTAATTTTTTCAAATGCGACATAGATTATGAAACATTTGAGGATAACTACGATACGATTTGCTTATTTTCTGTAATACATCATACAAAATATATGGAAAGAAACGCAAAATTTATAGCATCAAAGTGCAATAGAATTATAATGGAGTGTCGGTTAAAAGAATTGGGTCAAAAACCAACTTCTAAAAACTGGGTTTATACTTCAAAATGGGATTTTGAAACACAAAAAGAATTAACTGCTTATTTAGAAAACCTGTTCCCCGGCTTTAAACTTGAAAAAATTTGGGGTCAAGGAGACAGAGAAAGATTTATTATTACTTTTAACAAAAATAAAAACCAAACTCAACAACTCTAATTTATTATTTAATGATATAATCTTAACATTATGAAATTGCCAATTTAAACTATATTAAAGAAAAATATTAAAGAATTCCTTATTAGCTTTATCTCAAGAATCTTTATCCAAAGTTAAGTATTATGGGTTCAATAAATTACTTTTTTCTATGGGAATTAGAGGGATGGGGATACTAAATTATGAAAATTATTACTTATCAGGTGAAAATAATTTTTTAAAAAAATATTTAAGTAATTTAAATGAAAATCCTGTTATCTTTGATATTGGTGCAAATGTAGGTGATTATTCACTTGAATGCCTAAAGTTTTGCCCAGGTGCTAATATATATGTCTTTGAGCCACATCCTAAAAACTTTGAAAATTTAAAAAAATCATTAACCAATGAAAATCATCATTTTTATAATATTGGAATGGTTGATCAGGTTGGAGAAGTTAGCTTTTATGATTTAAAAGATGATGATGGTTCTTGTTTGGCTTCTTTGTATCAAGAACATTTGCCAATGCAAAAGCCATATTGCCGGTTGCGCCTAAAACTATTGCTAATTTTTTCTTTTTATTTGCCTTGTTCATTTTAAATTTTAATTAACCGCAACATTTTCGTTTTTCTTAAACTGCATATAATAGAGTTTTTATAGTCACCGCCAGGATTGTTCATTAACTCTTCGTGATTTCCCAATTCTACAATTTGTCCATGATTCACTACAGCAATCTTATCAGCATTCTTAAGATACCTGAAACAAGTCCGGAAGGAATAAACCGGACAGGTTATGAGAGGTTATCAGACTGTGAAACAAATCATAACTTCCCGGCACAGCGGACTGGAAAGGCAGCCGCCGGGTAGCGGGACCGTGCCAGGTAATATTACAGACCTCGAAATAGTAATATGCTATTTTAACCCGAAAGTGTGACCCCCTCCTACTTCAATGGAGGTGAACCCTGTCTGGGCTGTTATTTGGGTTGGCTCATTCCTATTTGTAGTATCCCCCAGCCCTAACTGTCCAACACTATTAAGTCCCCAGCACCATACAGTCCCATCTCCCTTTAAACCGCAGGTGTAATACTCTCCTGTAGAAATAGATGTAAACCCTGTCTGGGATGTTATCTGGGTTGGCTCATACCTGGGTGCAGTATCCCCCAGTCCTAACTGTCCATAACTATTAAGTAGTCCCCAGCACCATACAGTCCCATCTCCCTTTAACCCGCAGGCGTAGCGAATTCCTGCTTCAATGGAAGTGAATCCTGTCTGGGATGTTATCTGGGTTGGTACTTTCCTACTTATATTATCCCCCAGCCCTAACTGTCTATAATCATTACTTCCCCAGCACCAGGCGGTTCCATCAGCCTTTACGCCGCAGGTGTGTCTCCATCCCAGAGAAACAGATGTGAATCCTGTCTGGGCTGTTATTTGGGTTGGCACATTCCTATTTGTAGTATCCCCCAGCCCTAACGATCCATTAGAATTAAGTCCCCAGCACCAGGTAGTCCCGTCAGGCTTTAACCCACAGGTGTTCTCAGATCCTGCTTCAATATATGCGAAACCTGTCTCGGCTGTTATTTGGGTTGGCACATTCCTATTTGTAGTATCCCCCAGCCCTAACTGGCCATAATAATTCCATCCCCAGCACCAGGCAGTTCCACCATGCTTTACGCCGCAGGTATGACGCCCTCCTACAGAAACAGATGTGAACCCTGTCTGGGCTGTTATTTGGGTTGGCTCAGTCCTATCTGTAGTATCCCCCAGTCCTAACTGTCCAGAACTATTAAGTCCCCAGCACCAGATAGTCCCATCAGCCTTTATCCCGCAGGTGTGATACCCTCCTGTTTCAATATATACGAATCCTGTCTCGGCTGTTATTTTGGTCGGTTCAGTCCTATTTGTAGTATCCCCCAGCCCTAACTCGCCATATCCATTATGTCCCCAGGCATATATTTTACCTGTTTCCACTAGCGGGCATACTGTACTACCCGGGGCAGG
>JANQEP010000101.1 GCA_028278305.1 Candidatus Gastranaerophilales bacterium | reverse complement strand
TGTTATTGTGCTCTAAAAAAGAAATCCGGAAATAAAAAATTTTTTCGAAAGCACAATGCGTAAGCAGAGAGCGTTTTTTAGGAAAATCCGGCTTTGCCGGTTTTCCTAAAAATAAACTCGTTTCACTAAAAATAAACCGGTACTTTAATTTTATAGTTATTTTTATTATTTTGCAATATCAGAAACATATTTTGATAATTGCAAAATAAGGAAAACTTTTATTTAATAGCCTTTTAAGGTGATAAATTTTTGTTAAATAAAGTTAAGAAAAGAGTATGCTGGTTAATTATGTAATACCATTTATTGAAAAATAAAAAAAATATTAATTATTAAGAATTTTTCTCAATAAGCGCTAAAATTATAATATATAAAAAAATCTAAAAAAGGAGATTTTTATGGAAAAGAAATATATTAATAATAAACAAGGTCATTTTAAGAGGGTGTGTAAACTTTACGGCAGGTGCGGGAGCGAGCCCGGATATCCTGACTCAAGCAAGGTTACAAAATTCGGATTATGTTGCCTGAATAAACACAACTTCAGATAGAAATTAAATTTATCTGTTTTTGATTTAAAGATAATGCTGACCGAGCTTTGCGAAGCATTATTTTTTATTTTTGTAAACTCTTGTAACAACTAACTAAAAAAAAGGCAATAATTAATTTTTAATTGTTTTTATTAATATAGAAATGATTATTATGTAAGAAATTAAGCCGTTAGTATGTTATTCGGAGGACTATAGTATGAACGTACAAGGAACATCTTTATTTGCTGCGCCAAAACCAATAGCAGCCCCGGCAGAAAGCACCGGTATATTGGCATTCAGCGGACCTGCTGTATCAACATCCGGGCCGTCTATATTTAGCGGCAGCGGTGGCGGTGGCTCTACAGAAGCACCCGGAGCACTTGCTTAAAATAAATTTTAGTACCCCGTAATGCCGGAGAGGATAACTTTATGCGCGAAAATTTTGCCGTGATTTTTACCACATCAGGGTTGATTGTTATAATGTCAATGTTTATGAATATTATCAACACTGCCGAGTGCCAGTTAGAACCTGATAATGACACACATGTTATTTCAGCTTTCAATGGATAAATAACAGAATTAGAGAGTAGTTATCAAAGAGATTTGTTAATATCAGCAAATCTCTTTTGGTTTGGGGAATTTAATTATAATTATTTTGTTAACTTTTTCCGTTCAGGGACTTTATATTATCATGTCATTAATTTTGACTGTTATTTAATATGAACCTGCAATCTTACATGCCCAATCAATTCGGCTTAGGAGTATTGCCGGATTTTTCCCGATACGGTAATATCGGGGATTTTGGCAATGAATACAATAAAGACCCGCAAAAAACAGAATACCCGCTCCATAAAAATTATTATGATTTTTCTTATGCAACAGGCCTGTTAAACACGGGTTTACAGGCAGCGGCAGGTGTAATTATTATGGGCCTGGCTCTGTTTGGCAATAAGAAAAAAACCGGCAAACACAAGATTGAAAACCTTTTTGAGGGCAAATCGGCAAGAATATTCAAAACAGCTTCTGCTATGCTCGGTGTGGGTTATTTTATCGGTTTTCCTTCTGTTACCGGGGCGGGAATAAAATCAGAACAGCCCGGCATGGTCTTGGCATCGGCTATGTGGCTTGCCGCTACGCCATTTATGATAATGGGCAAGCTCGGAACAAGAACAAGGGCTTTCCTTGATATTGCTTATGCGCCTGTTTTTGCAGGCTTTGCAAATCAGATTAACAATGATTTCGGGACCGATAAGGATAAAAAACAGAAAAAAATGAACCTGGAATACCTGTTTGACAGGGAAAGCTACCTGAATGTCCTGTCCCCGGGCCAGGCTGGCAGGGAAACCAGGGCAAAATGGTTTGATTTTATGAAATTCTGCGTTACTGACCAGGTAACAGCAGTAAAAACCGTTGCCAAAAGCATTGTTGACACAACAAAACAGAGTTTTAACGTGCTTACGGGGAAAAGAGAGGACCTGCCCGATATTTTTTCAATAAAACCGTCGAAGGAGAGCATGAGCTTTGGCAGTCTTTTCATTCTTGCAGGCACTATTCCTAAATTATATTTAGGTAAAAAAATAAAGGGCAAAAAAGAATTTATAGCTGATATTCTTATTGGGGCGGGCTTCCTGTTCGAGTCCCTGGGAATGATGTCACTGGCCAATACAAAAGATGACTCCAGGAGGATTGCAATGTTAATAGGCGGGCCAATGAGGATAATCGGGGATTTCAGGCACGAAAACCCGTTTATGTACGGATTAAGGACACTCGGCGGCTCATCGTTTGAATATTACTGGACACTTATGAACAAAGATTAAATAGGTATGGTAAGGCTTAAATTTTGCCTCTGTGTAAGGTTTTTTGTTCCTTTCATACATTAATTTTTAATCAAAAATCTTTTGCTCTCAATAATCACGGGCAATCCCCTCACCACACAGAAAAATACAGCCCCATAAGCGCTAAAATAAGCTATAGGAGAAACCTCAGGTATAATTTGCGCAACAATAACCAGGGCAAAAGCTATTGCCTTAAGCACAGCATAGGAAAACCTGCTGAAATTTGAGGCCACGATAAACCTGCCTATTTTCCCGCGCATCATGGTGTTTTCCCCGAATGCCGCATAGCCCTGCTCAATAGCCAGGCCCCTTAAGCCGTCGGTAATAATGCCCCTTGTTAATACAACCAGCGGAACCCACAGGGGAAGCCACCCAAGCACCGCAAATGAAATCCAGTAAACGTTTTCCACTATTCTGTCACTCAATATATCCAGTACAGCCCCAAATTTTGAGGTTTCATTGAACTTCCTGGCCACATATCCGTCCAGCCCGTCCATCCATATTACCAGCACGGTAAAAACAAACGCTGTCCAGTAGATGCCGTCAGTCCTTATAAACAGCAGTCCCACCGCAACAAAGGCCAGGAGAGTTCTAAAGATTGAGATAAAATTTGCCATAATAATAAATTATTAATTTATCCATCAATAAACACCAATCATTCTAACATATAAGATTTTTAACCAAACGCATTCTTAGTAACAGTTCAGGCTATCTTAAATTTAAAATTTTCAAAAATCGCCCACCCAACCCCAGTGGTGGTTAAGGGCTTCGCCCTTAACGATTTTTTATAAAAAATTTGAGAAAATTCTTCAAAATCTATATAGAAATTGTTAA
>JANQEP010000081.1 GCA_028278305.1 Candidatus Gastranaerophilales bacterium | reverse complement strand
GCAATTTTTATGAATTTCAACAAAATATGATGATTGCCTTAAATGTAGATTATGATTTAATTACAACTAATTTCATCAAACTCCAAAAAACATCAAAATTGCTCTCATAACCCAAAGGTCAGGGGTTCAAATCCCCTCCCCGCAACCACTTAATACAAAGGGCTTTCGGGAAATCGAGAGCCTTTTATTTATGCCGTCATGTTCTCAATTTGTTCTTTATATTTTATTGTGCAATTTGAGCGGAAATGAAAGTTTAAAAATCAGCCCAAAGTTTCGACTATATAAGGGTTTAGGGCTTGTAGGAGCAGTTTGAGCGATATCAAGTCTTTCATGGATTGCATCAATTTTAAGCAAGATATTTGCCTGACTTTTGCTTGCCCCGCCCGATGATTTTTTGACGGTTCCAAAAGTTTGTCCCCTACCTCCAAAAGAACGTGTTATCAGGAATAAAAATTTTGCGGCATTTTGAATATCGGTTACCGGCTCTAATTTCATAAATTGAACGAACATTTCTCGGGAACCAAGTAAATATCTTAATTCATCTTTTAAAGATTCCGGATGGTATTTAACGACTCTGAAAAGGTTTACAAGCCTGCCGTCCAGATCATTATAAATTTCAAGGTCAGCCCACCTGTTTTTATAAAACAAAACCCAACCGGCTCCGCCAAAAGGTTCTATATATGAAACAATATCCTCAGGGACAAGGGGTTTAATAGTTTTTCTAAGAAGCCTCTTGCCTCCAACCCAGTTTAAAAGTGATTTTTTATCTATTGTCATATACGCCTCCTTAAACTATTATTTTTTTGCCCGGGTTATAACTCCAGCCAACATCAGGTTCTGTTTTATGTCCTGTTAACGGGTCTATATAAACCGCTACAGGTTTCATTTTTTCTGTTTTGGCAGAAACGGATCTCATCTCTTGAGATAACTGATTTTCTGAAGAATCAATTTCTAAATTCCTGTCCTTTAAATTTTGCCCGGATAATGCTCTGACCCTGCATCTGCAACCCCATCCGTTAGGCGGATAGAAACTGTCCCAGAACGGATCATCATACCTGAATACCTTTCCGTTAAGCCGCGCGTGAGAAGCTCTTGTTCTTTTGTCAATAACAGTCACATATTGCCAGTAGGGTCTGTTTTCCGTATTGTCAATTTGTCCTTTATACCTGCCTGCCATATAGGCTGTCTGGATATTTGTCCTGTAAATTGTTTTTAATCGCCAGGGCGAGCCAAGTTTTACCGTTATTTCCTCATCCCCGTCAGGAATTAAATCCCCGTTTTTTATAAGTTTGCGTTTTAAAAGTTCTTCTCTGACTTCATCCGGCTTACCTGAAATTACACCCCACCAACCTTTTGATTTAAGCTCCGGTTCAAGCTCTTTTTTAAACTGCTCAAGCGTTAACCCTTCTTTTAAGGATTTTTCAGTCATTTCCCTGATAGCAGAAAGAATATCTTCCCTCATAGCTTTTGCAACGGTAAAAGATCTTTTATGGGAATCTTGCCAGATTTCATACCAGTCCCAGCTGAATTGATATCCTTTATTTTTAAGGTATTCAACAGCTTTTTCAGGAGAAAGATTAATCAAATATTTTAAATCAGGAGTTTGAGGCATTGTCTTTCTCCTTTATTTTTTTCATAATTTTTCTTGCAATAGTCTCAACAACCTGAACGGTAACGGCATTTCCCGCCATTTTATAAAGTCTGTTATCAGAAAAACCAAGCTCTCTGGCTTTTTTTACCATATCATCGGGAAATCCCTGAAGTCTGAAACATTCAAGAGGTGTAAGCCTTCTTATGCTGTAGCCGTTTGTTATGTAGTTATCTTTAGGGACACTTGTTAAAGAATTGGTTATTCCGTCCCGCCTGATTTCTGCGGTTTGTTTATATTTGCCGTTTTGATTTCTGCCTCTTGCCGCAACGCAGTAAAGTCCTGTTTTAGCACCGACTCCGCCTGAAGTTGATTGCAGACAGCATCCGATTCCATTAGGGTCATACACTCTATAACCTTGAGGGACATTATTGGTAATTTCAATAATATGCTGCTCGGGCGTTATTGTGCCTGTTAATGTACCTACAAGTCCGTTTTCTTTAATGTCTATTTCTTTAGCTCTTCTTGGAGAATAATCCCTGCCGGTTTTGGATTTTATTTTTTTTCTAATCTGCTTTGCTTCTTCTGAGCGGATTTCTGTCAGGGGAAAAACTACAAAATTTCCGTTCCACTGATTATCGCTACATTTTAATGTTTGAGCAAGGTTACTTATTGCCCCTCCATAAGTAATGTCACATACTTCTTCTTTAGTTTCAGGGGGTTGATAATATATTTTATCTGTTTCACTGATAGAAAATATTTGGGGTCTACTTTTTTCTCCATAATATCCGATAATGAACACCCTTTCTCTGTTTTGGGGAACTCCGAAGTCTTTTGAATTAAGAAGCTGCCATTCAACTCTATACCCAATGCCGGTAAGAAGCCCAATGATAGTCTGGAAAGTTTTTCCCTGTTCGTGACCAAGCAAGCCTTTAACATTTTCGAGCAGAATATATCGGGGTCTTTTCGCTTTGCAAATCCGAATGATGTCAAAAATGAGGTTGCCTCTTTGGTCTTTAAATCCCTGTCTTTTTCCTGCAATGCTAAAAGCCTGGCAGGGAAATCCCCCCACAAGGATATCGAAGTCGGGCAGTTCTTCTGCTTTAATTTCTTTTGCGTCATAAAACTCTAACTCTCCTTCTGTATCAAAATATGATTTGTATAAATTTCTTGGATATTTATCTATTTCGCAAAAACCAACACTTTTAAAACCAGCATTTTCAAATGCAAGTTTAAAACCTCCAATACCTGAAAACATGTCAAAAAATTTAGGTGTTTGCATTTAGTTTCCCCCATACTTCAGATATAAATACTGTTTTTTGAAGATTTTTTTCTATCGCATCTGTTTTTAAACCCTGTTCAGAAAAAAGTTGTTCTTGAATTTCTTCATAAGAATCGGCGTTTTTTATAAGGTTAATTGTTTCTTTTAAAACTGATTCGGCTTGATTTTGAAGCTCATCTTCTAAAAAAGATTCGATAAAGGCATCTATTGTCTGTTGATCTTTAGATATATCGTTTTGAGCAAATTGCTCAAATAATAGTTTTTCGTAATTTTCAATTTCCTCGGTAACTTGCGGAAGAACCTGACCACCTTCTTCCTGTACCGTTATATCTTCATCTTCAAAACCGTAATTTTTTATAAAATATTTCTTTGTAAATTTAACGCCTGTATCCGCAAGGATTTTGTCCCGTTGAGAAAGATTTAAATCAATATCTTCCTCTTCGATACATTTCAAAAACAGGTATTTCAACGGAAGAAAAATTAATCTCATAAATCCATTTGATGAGCTGGTTTAGAGTCTTTTCTACAAGCTTTTTATCCGCGTTAATAATATCTTTTCTTACTGAAAAATGTGTATTTGAAGCTGCATAGCTTCCTGTTTTGCCCATTTCTGTTGTTAAAGTCTGCCCCAGAATAGCTTTTGAAATTTCAACATTCATTTTATCGATAAGTTTTTCAAATATTTCAGCAGACGAACCTCTGGCAGGTTCTTTTATTTCAACGGAACTGTCATCGGGTATAACCGCAATCGCATCCTGAACCATAACTTCAAGCATATCCGCAAGATTGTCGGTATCTTCTTTGCTTGTACCTCTCGGGTGTTTGCCTATTAAAAACGGCATCCCGTATTTTTCCGTGAAGATTACCCAGAATTTCATTCCGCCTTTTTTAAAAGTTACAGACCAGAAGACTCTTGATAAAGTTCTCTCTCCGTATGGATTTTGATAACTTGGATTAAACTGTGGACACAAGAACTTCTTATCAGGCAGAATTTCGCCTTCAAAATTTTCTTTTGTTTTAAACCTTAATTTATTTTCATTATCAAAACAAAACCATTCGGGAGGTTTTGCCTTAATTTCAGCAGGCAAAAGCAAGTTGTTTTGCTTCTTCCAGATAACCTCAAGAGGCTGAAATCCAAATAATGAAGCATTTAAAATTTCTGAAATAATGTTATAAACATCGAGTTTATTGAAAAGACTTTCAATAATTTTTGCCCGCCTGTCCTTATCTGCTCCCCTGTTTATTTCCCACTCAAGAGATAATACGCCTGATTTTCTTGACTGCACGCAAGCCCAGACATGAGGATCTGATAGTAAATCTTTATATATTTTTATATCCTTGCCCTGTTTTTTAAGCACTGGATCGGGATCAGGCAGCATTGAAGAAAGACCGTAATAATCAACAGCTCTTTTTCTTGTTGCAATTTCTGATGAAAGAGTCGGTTTTGCCTTTTCATCAAACAAAATATATTCTGTATTATTAATCCATAATTTTTTCTTCATATAACAACTCTTAAATGCCGTTTAATTTCCATTTAATTTTTTCCGCAGCTAGTGTTTTATACCGTTTTGGTACCAAACTATCCAAAAACTAAAAAAGTCCTTTTAAATCGATTTAAAAAATTTTCAGAAATCTGTCGTAATTTGATAAGCATATCTTTTTCCTCTTGAAACTATATTCACCGGACCTGCATTTGTGCTGCAGGCATAAAGAGCTAATGCCAGTGCCCAGAACCTGTCTGCATGACCTTTTTCCGAGCTTTCAGCATCAAATCGAATATTTCCTGACGATGTTGATAAACGCCTTACCGAGTGCAAATCCTCTCTAATATCGTGTTCTGACGGAATAAATACGGATTTATCCTCAAAATTAGTCCTTAAATTATAGGCAAGTTCTTCTTTTACCTTATTTGTAAAGTTAATAGCCTCAACCCTGTATTTGCCGAAATTTCTCTGCGCTGATTCAGCCAGTTGCATTCCAAGTCCTGTAGCATCAATACAGCACCGCCTTAAATTCTTATGTTTTAAAATCCCTGTTAATACTTCCTCCTGAATATGAAACGGTGTTTTTTCAAGGATTTTAACTTTTCTTGTATATTTTGATTTCTCAAAAACTTCTAATAGCCAAATCACTGTCAGATCTTTCTTTCTGCCAATATCCATGCCCACATAAAGATCGCCTGTAATTTCATCTAAAGATTTTAATATATCCTTGGCTTCACAAGTTGCAATCAAGTCATAAGGCAAAAACGCCGATGCTTCATCAATTGCAATACAGCAATATTCCTGTATCCAGGTATATTCATCAAAACAGTTTGACATCTGTTCATTGAGCCAGTCTTCTTTTTCCCTTGCTGTCGCTCTTTTTTGAAGAATTTTATCTACAAGCCCTTCATTTACTGCTATTTGAATTGGCGTTGTGTGCATTGACCATTTAAGTTTACCTTTCTGTACCTGTTCAATAAATTTATAATATCTGCATTGCTGCCCGTTATGAGTAGAGAGGATTCTTAAAGGGAATCCCCAGGTCACACAGGGTCTTGCAGCTTTCCATAACTCGTCTTGATTATCGTGATGAGCAAATTCATCAAGGACTACTTTTCCGCCTTTAGAACGGAATCCTTTGGGATTAGAAGATAGGGCGTGTATTTTTGTGCCGTTTGCAAATTCAATTACAAAGGCTTTAATGTCTTTTTCAGAGTCGATAACTACATTGCCAAGAGGTTTTGCCGCCATATGAAATAACTTTGTCCATTGCTCGCAATAAGCTATATATTCTCTTGCAGCGGACTCATCAGCAGAAGAAAACCAGACGGCAGGCACTTTTTTAGCCACGCAATCCCTGACATCTTCATACGCCTGAACGTATGTAGCTCCTATACGTCTTGATTTTTGCCAGATTTTAACCGGCGAATTATCATCAAGCCATCTTTGCTGATATGGTAAAAAATATTTGTTAATATTATTCACGCTTAAGTCCTAAAACTTCCTGTTCAATGAGTTCCACTATATCTTTGGTTAATCCTTTGTTTTCCTGTTTTTTCTCTTTTTTTACGGCAACATCTTCGTATTCTTTGATCTTTGTTATTAGAGGAAGCATTCTTGTAAATGTGTACATCCTGCCTGCATCAACTTTTTCCCCGTTATCAAGATCATCTTTTATTGAATACATCAGCTTCCTTGCAAACTCGTATAATTCCTCATGAAAAGCCTGTTTACTTTTCAAATAGTTTTTCTTTTTTGAATCCCAGTCATGCTGGTCTTTCCAGTTTCTGACTGTTCTTGAACCTAAATTTAGTCTTGAAGCAATTTCATCTATTGTCATTTGCTCAATGACAAACAGGCGTTCAGCTTCGTTGTAAAATAGAGGTTTTTTACTCAAGACCTTCCTCCATTTTTTTGATTTTTAGTCTTAAAGTTTTCATTTCTTCGGTTATACAATTGAGTCTTTCAGCTGATTTTAAGGCTTTGTCTGTTTCAATAGAGCAAATATCATCTTCATAAGGATTAAGAAGGGCTCTTATAAGAATGATTAATCCGGAAGCTTCGGTATCTAAAGATTTATATTTTTTTCTTGCTTCAGCCAGCTGACCTTTTAACTGCATTTTTTCTATATTCATTTATTACCTCGTTTTTAATTTGCTAAATACAAAGCTAAAAAGCTTCTTCAATATTTCCGTTTCGTAAGGATTTTTTTAAAATCGGACACCACAGGTTTGAATCGATTTTGTTTTCAATTCTTGCAAGTAAAGCCGCATGGTACTGATTGGTTTCAAGCAAGTCTTTTAAAACCTCAAAATTACTTTTAATAATTTCTTCAAAAGTTTTTACCTGCGATTTGTGATAGATATACCAGATGGCAAAAATTACGGCGGGAAACCCGATATTTTTTATAAGTTCAATAAATATCATCGTTTCAGACATATAATCTCCTTTTTAGGAAAAAGAATAGGCGAAAAAATTTTCGCCTTAGAGAGGTCACAAATGGAGCAAATGTTTTTAACAGAATATGGTTTTGCTTTTTTTATTTCAATGACACTCTGACAGATAATTTGCCGGACACTTTGTCTTTGAAACGATTTCTCTCAAACTTTTATACTGTTTTTTAAGATTTCAATTTATTCCGGCAAACAGTATAAAGGGGTAAACAATGCAGTTTTTTGAAGTTTTTAAAGCAGGAGATTATCCTCAGGGAACTTTTTCTCAAAATGATATAGAAACTCTGGCTAAAAATTATGATCCGTCTTTTTGTGAAGCTCCGGTTACTCTTGACCATGAACAAAAAGGACCGGCATATGGCTGGGTGTCAGAACTCAAAGCGGAAAACGGAAGGTTAAAAGCATCTTTTAGAGATATTTCAGGTGAACTTAAAGAATTTGTTCAATCCGGCAAATACAGAAAAATTTCCGTTGAAATATACAGGGAACTTGAAGGCAAAAAGCCTTACCTTAAAGCGGTATCTTTTCTCGGGGCTGCAATTCCTCAGGTTAAGGGAATGGATCCTGTGGAGTTTAAAGAAGCTCCATCTGATACATACGTATTTGAAGCTGAAACCAATACAAATGAATCTGAAAGAATTGTAAAACTTCAAAATCGTATAAAAGAAATTGAAAACGAAATTGAGATATTCAAAGAAGAACAGCAAACTTCCGAATTAATTTCAAAATTGCAGGAGCAAATTAAGCTGATATCAAAGCAAATAATAAAAATTCAGGAAAATTTATCTTCTTCTCAAAAAAATGAGGAAGATGTAAATAAACTGAAACAACAAATCCAAAAAACAGAATTCGAGCAGTTTTTAAGCGAACAGATCTCAAACGGTAAACTAACGCCCGTTCAAAAAGATCTCGGTCTAAAGATATTTGCCGCTTTAGATAATATAAAACATTTTGATGAAAACCAAACTTATCTGGAGGACTTAAAAAAATTCATTGAATCCCTGCCCAAGCAGGTGGAATTTAAAGAAATTGCAACAAAAGATAAAAAATCTGACTCATCAGCGGAAGTTGACGAGTTTGCAGATGCAAGTGAAGAGAGCAAAGAGCTTTACAAACAGGCTCTTGAACTTGCAAAAAAAGAAAATATTGAGTTTAAAGACGCATTATTGAAGATACAGGAGTAAATTTACAGGATTTACGCCCGTTAAATTACAGGAGATAAACATGGGAAGACTTGAAGATTTACAAATAAATGCATATTTGTCAAAAGTAGCAAGAGGTTATAAAAATAACGCTTTTGTCGCATCGGCTCTTTTTCCTGAAATAGAATCAGAGTCTGAAAAAGTTGATATTTTTGAATTCAACAAGGAAGCGTTTTCCGTTTATAACACCGAGCGTGCAATCAGGGCAAATTCAAATGTTGTAAGCCCTAAAGGTTTTAACAAAAAATCTGTTACGCTGGCAGAACACGATCTTGCATATCCCATTGACTACAGAGAAGATGATGAATCTAAAAAAGTTAAACTCCAGCTTCACGCCACAAATGTTGTTACGGAAGGATTGAAATTAAAGCAGGAAAAGCAGTGCGCCGATCTTGTGCAGGATATAAATAATTTCCCGACCGGTCATAAGATAAAACTATCAGGAACTTCCAAGTTTTCTGATTATGATAATTCTGATCCTGTCGGTGTTATAGATGACGGAAAAGATGCGATTGCAGGCAAAATTGCGCAAGATCCCAATACCATGCTGATCGGACATGATGCCTGGAAAAAGCTTAAGCGCCATCCGCAAATTCAAGGATTAATCAGCAATAACCTGAATAAAATCGTTACTCTGGATTTATTCAAGGAAATATTTGAAATTCCTAATATTGTTATAGGCAAATCTGTATTTGTCGATGAAGCAGGTAATTTTGTCAAAGTCTGGTCTGACAATATAGTTCTTGCCTATACTTCCACTTTATCCTCAAGAACTGAGTATGACCCCGCATTTGCCTATACGGTTAAAAAGAAAAACTCTTTAAATGTTGATGAATACACAAAAGAAGGTAAAAAAATCAAGTACATCAGAGCTACAGATATCTATTCACCATTTTTGGTCGGAGCAGAAGCGGGTTATCTGATTAACGATGTATTATAGCGAAATTCTGCATATAGTGCGGTAAATTTACTTGATTTTTAAGGAGATATAAATGCCCAAATTTAAGGTAAAAGACACGGATATCCTATATAACGGCAAATTATACAAAGAAGGCAAAACGATTGAAGTTAAAGAAAATGAAGCTAAAAAACTTGCCTGTTATTTAGAGCCGCTGCCTGAAGTTAAAAAAGATACAAAAAAGCAACCTGAGAATAAATCTCAAGAGCAAAAAAATGATAACAACAATGAGGACAATAAATAATGGCAGAAAGAACATATAAGCCGGGAATAACAGAGTCTGTAAAAGCGCAAGCAGATCTTTTAAAACAAAGATTTGTCGGCTTTGACGGTAATTATTGCGGAGCAGGGGCAAAAGCTCTTGGAATTTGTGATGTAGAGATTACTCAGGGGCAATTTGCGCCTGTTGTCTTAAATGGGATTTTGCTTGTTGAAACAGGAGGAGCTGTTACATCAGGAGCAAAAGTAGCATCTGATGCTGACGGTAAAGCTGTTGCAGTTACCGCAAGTGAAGAAATTAACGGATTTGCTATAGATTCTGCTGCAGGCGCAGTTATCCGTATCGCAAGAGGTATCTAATGTATTGCGTTCTTGATGATATTAATAAACAGGTTACTACAGATATTCTGATTCAACTTACGGATGATACGCAGTCAGGTGATATTGACCCTGTTGTTGTTGAAGAAGCGGTAATATACTCTGAAACTTTAATTGACGGCTATTTAAGGGGAAGATACACATTACCTCTTTCAGCCGTTCCGGATATGGTTAAAATCCTTGCTGTTGATTTATGTATTTACAGGCTTTATTCAAGAAGATTTCAAACAGATATTCCCGATTCAATAAGTGAGAAATACAAAAATTCCATAAAGCTTCTTGAACAAATTCAAAAAGGAATTATTTCTTTAGGGACAGAAACAGCCGGGCAAGCTCCCGTTCTTGGTGAATATCGGACAAATAAAAGTTTTGAAGACAGGACTTTTTCCAGACAAATTTTAGATGATTTTTAAAGATTATGGACATTTTAAGCATTCAAAATTCAATAAAAAATAAGCTTGAGCAAAGCATTCAGGATTTGAAAATCGAAAGTTTTCCATCCGGTTTTCAAGATTATCTTGGAAGATTTACTCACGCAAAAGGCGCAATATTGGTACATTACGCAGGTTCTGATTATACGGAACCTGATAATCATAATCTTATTGAACAGCTGAGAAAAAGCGAATTTGACATCTATATTATTCTTAAAAATCTTTTAAAACCTGATGATGCCTGTGATTATCTTGAAAATATCAGAGATATTCTTACAGGATATGAGATTGAAGGTTGTGAAAAGATTTATCCCGTGAATGATAACTTCATTCTGGAGCAAAACGGTATATGGATTTATGTTATTCGGTTTGCTCTTTTAATACCTGTTGAAGAGAATTGATGGAGGATAAAATGGCTCTTTCAAAACAATGTTATATTTTTTCGGTAAAACAACTTAAAATATATCCTTTAACAGAGGATAACGAAACAAACCTGACCTATGGAACAGGTATAGAGATTCCGCAGGCTAAAAAATTAACTTTTAAGCCTGTGTATGAAACCTATAAATGCAAACATAACGGCAAAACCATGGATCAAATAATTGACCTGATAGAAGGGGAATGGTCTTTAGACTGCAATCTTCTTGATTTAGAAGTGCTCTCCAAGCTGGAAGGCGATACTTTAACAACAACAGGTCTTGATGAAACTGAAACACACGAGCTTGAATTAAACGCCTCTAGCGAGCCTCCTTATTTTAAAATCGAGGCAAAAGTCAAATATACAGGCAAAAATTCAACAGTTAAAGATGCTCATATAATTCTCCATAAATGTATAGCAAACAGACCTGAAACCAATCTTGAAGATGCTTCTTACTCTTAATTTCCTGCATCAGGGCAAGCTTTAATAACAGCAAACGGCGGAACTCAGGGTAAATTGAGAACATTTATCCTCTATGCTCAAGAAACAGCATTATCAGTTTAAAGGAGGGTAAGATGAGCCTGGATAATCTTATACAACCTAAAATTGAACTTGAAATATTCGGAGAAAAAAGAGAAATAAATTTTACCCTGAGAAATTTTTCCGCAATAAAGTTAATTTTGGACATAAGCGAAGTTGAGCTTATTAACGGTCTATTTGAAGGCGATGTGGATAAAATAATCGCTGCAATATGGGGAAGTACTCTTATATTTGATGAATTTGACCCTAAAGACCCTATAAAAATCAAGTCTCAATTGTCTTTAGAGAAACTATATTCTTTAAATCTACCTCAATTAAAAGAAATTAATGAAAAACTTGTGCGGGTGATTATTGACAGTATGCCTAAAAATGAGGAGGCAAATACTGAAAAAAAGCAGGAAGCCCATCCTCAGACGAAGTAGAGGAATGGGACTGGTGTATTCTTTTTTATTCTGCAACGGTCATTCTTAAAATGAGCGAAAAACAGTTCTGGAGCTCAACTTTAAGAAAAATATTTTCGCTACTTGAAGTTTACGGAAAAATCAATTCTTCTGTTTCGAAAAATGAATATATTTCAGGGGAAGAAGCTTTTGAGGATTTTGAATTTCACGCAGGGCAATAATGAATAATAAAAATAATGAAATCGGCGTAAAAATAAGTCTTGATAACGCTCAATATAAAAGGGCGTTATCTGAAGTTCAAAAACTACTAAAACAACTGTTTCAAACACTGGAAATATACTTGGCAGTATCGGCATAGGAGCATCTCTTGCTGCTATTGGTCAAAGTGCGCTTGATGCCGCTGCGGATTTTGAGCAGTACAAAACTTCTTTTGAAGTAATGCTAAAAAGTGTTGAGTCCGCAAATGGATTACTTCTTGACCTTCAGGACAATGCCGCTAAAACTCCTTTTGAACTTCCCGAACTTGTTACCGGAACTAAAAGGCTTATTGCCTTTGGAATAGCTCAGGAAGATGTAATTGACAGGATGAACAGGCTTGGAGATTTAACCCAAGGTCAGGCTGATGGTCTTAACAGGCTGACTCTCGCATACGGAAAGCTTAAAGCAAAAGGCAAAGCTTCTCTTGAAGAGTTAAACATGTTCACGGAAGCCGGCGTTCCTCTTATGGATGAACTTGCAAGACAGTTTAACGTCACGACAAATGAGCTTTTTGATATGGTTTCTAAAGGTAAAGTCGGATTTGCAGATGTTGAACAGGCAATAATTTCGCTTACATCCTCAGGCGGTCAGTTTTATCAGATGATGCAAAAGCAAAGTCAAACACTGACAGGAAAAAAATCAACATTACAGGATGATTTAACAAATATATCAAGAACTATAGGAAATGAAATGCTTCCTGCTACCAAGGAACTTATTGATGATCTTGATGAACTTGCAATATCTGTAAACAAGAATATACAGGCTTTTATTAACTGGACAAAAACAAATAATGAGCTAATAGGCTCTATTAATGATACGGGAACTATTCTTGGCATATTAAAAATGATAGGTAACGCTGCATCCAGTGCCTTGCTTGGAATTCCTTTATTTCATTCAGGCGGTGTTGTCCCGGGAACAGGTGAAATGCTTACCATCTTAAAAGGCGGAGAAACCGTTAGAACGCAAGGGCAGGAGCTTGATGTACAAAAGAAATTAAACGGGGAGTCAACGGGCTCAACAGTAGTTTATGCTCCGACTTTCAAGAGTCTTGACCCTGTTGAAAATATGAAAATGGCGAGGCAAGATGAGCGAAGAATTATAGATTTAGTTACAGATGCGGTTAAAAGAAATAGATTTGGTTTAAGAACAGTAGTAAGGAGTGTGTAAAATGCCTGATACATTTAATTTTCCCTATAAAAAAGTCTATAGCTCTTTTGTTGAGTTTAAGACAATTATTGATGAAAGCTTTTCCGGCAAGGAACAGAGAAGGGATCAATGGACAAATCCTAGAAGGAAGTGGCAGGTTGAGCTTGAACTAAACAAGATCAACAGAGAAGATCTGGTAAACTTCTTTATAGCACAGCGTGGCAGACTTCGAGCTTTTTATTTTATCTGGGAAACAGATAAAGGCGGAGACGGAAAAACATACCTTGTAAGGTTTGATATAGACGAGCTAAACTTTAATGTCCTGCCCAAGGGATATTCGACTCTAAGCATTCCTGTAATTCAGGTATTTGAATAGATTTAGTTTTCATTGTAAAGAGTAAATTCTTGTCCCGGCTTAATTTTAGCCTGACCTCCCGGAATATAAAGGAGAATAAGACTTGCGTTGAAACTAAAAGGGGCGCCGTCGTATGCTAAAGTATAAATCAGAGGAGTCAGGTCAAGACCTCTTTTTGTTATATTTCCGGTTAATTCAATTTTGTTTCCGTAAATATCCTGCGTGATAAACCTTTCAATAGCTTGCCATCTTTTTTAATATCATTTTGCAAATCTAAAAAAGTTTTTAAATTTTATATTATAATATTGGTGTATAAAAATTGATAGAAAAATACAAGAAGACTAATAAATGCTTGATAAATTACAAAAAGAAGTAATAAAAGGATTTTTTAAATTTTTAAATTTCTTGCAAAATATTGTTAATTTTTTACCTATACCATATCAATATAATTCAAAGCCTGCCAAACTAATATCTATATTTGAGGTATCTTCAACAGAATATAAAAAAAAACTTATATTTAACTCGAATTGCTAGTTATTGGAAATAATTCTTAAAATGGGTAAAGCTCCTACTAGATAAGGGTAGGAGCTTTTTAAATGAATGATATTAATCTTTCAATAAATATTT
>JANQEP010000065.1 GCA_028278305.1 Candidatus Gastranaerophilales bacterium | reverse complement strand
CCAAAATTTAATTTTGATATAATAATTTGCAATTAACGTTTATTTATTAAGATCACTAATTAACTCAAGTTACTATTTATAAATTTTTTTTAAATCCTGATATTAAAAATCTTTGAAAGATATTTAACCAGCTTATTTGATTTTTCAGAAGAGCTTATAAGCCTTTCCATATCGCTTCTGTTCAGCCAGATTCCGCCGCAATAAGTACATTTAAATACAAAAATTCCCGTATTATCAATTTCGATTCTCTCCAGGCTTTTCCCGTCAGCAGGACACAGGGACTCTTCCCCGACTATATCCTCAAGCTTCTGTCTTGAGACGAATTCCCGCAGTTTTTTTCTTATGTCAATTTCCTGCTGCATAGCCCATTTTTCTTCTTCATTTGAAGGTTTAAAATTCATTTATTAAAATCCCTCCTTTAAACAGCATATCTTTTTTAAAAGAGGATTAAATCCAATTATCTTCCTATGTTATAATTCTTTATATACTTATAATGTACTATACAGAATGTCAAAATCACCTGTTATAAGTGCTTTTGGAAAATAGCGCGGCTCAGAATATTTTGGGAAGTTACGGTTGTTACCATAGTATTGGAGTTTGAAAGACTTGAATACAAATTTTGAAAACAATGAAGCTCCTGATAGGGAGATAAAAGCCTGGTTGAATGAATATCAAAATACTGATGATAATGAGACTAAAACACAGCTTAAGACTTTAATTCTTCATTATTATCTTTCTCTCGTGAAAAAAATAGCTCATGGTCTTGCCAGAAGACAATCAGACCCTATTGAGGATATTATCCAGGTTGGTTGTGTAGGGCTGATGAAAGCTATTGACCAGTTTGATAAGTCCCAGGGAGCAAGTTTTAAAACATATGCCACTTATAGAATCACAGGAGAAATCAGGCATTATCTCAGGGATAAAGCTTCAATAATCCGGGCGCCAAGAGAACTTCTTGAATTATCTTTCAGGATGAATTTTATTATTGAAAAACTTCATTCCAAACTGGGCAGGACTCCTACGGAAATTGAAATTGCAAAAGAGCTTCAAATGTCAGTTAAAAAGGTTAATGAGGTTTTTGAAGTCGACAGGAGAAAGCAGACTGTATCGCTTGACCAGATTGCAAATTTTTCCGAAAATGATCAATCCCTGGGAGACAGGCTTATTGACGATAAATACCAGGAACAGCAGAACCTTCAGGAAAACAGGATCATGCTTATGGAAGCAGTAGAAGCTCTTGCGGATAATTTAAAAGAAGTAATTCATATGAGCTTTTTTGAGGATCTTAACCAGAATGAAATAGCTCAAAGAGTTGGTATTTCCCAAATGCAGGTCAGCAGGAGAATAAAAAAAGCTACAAAAGAACTTTTTAAAATTATAACTTTAAAAGAAAACCCTTAAGCACTTAAATAATAGTTTGAATTTTGAAAGCAAAAGAAAATGCCAACAGATATAGCTATATATATTTTTATTTTTATCACAGGTCTTTGTGTGGGGAGTTTTTTAAATGTTGTGGCTCTAAGGCTTTTATCACAGGAGGATTTTATTTTTGAAAGGTCAAAATGCCCGGATTGCGGTAAAAAATTATACTGGTATGATAATATTCCCCTGCTAAGTTATTTTTTACTCAGGGGTAAGTGCAGAAACTGCAGCAGTAAAATAAGTCTTCAATACCCGATAATTGAGCTGTTAACCGGGATATTGTTTATTTCTGTGTATTATTTATGGGGATTCAGCTTTAAAAGTCTTTTTCTTCTTGTTCTGGCGGCTAATCTTATTGTAATAACAATAACAGATATAAAAGAAAAAGTTATTTTTGACTTAAATTCCATTCCTTTAATCCCGCTGGGTCTGGTCTATAATTTTTTTGATATAGGCAATCAAGCGGCGGGCACGGTTAAATTCGCAGGAATCCCGTTTAACGACGCGTTTATTTCCGCTACTTTAGGGGCAATACTGGCAGCGGTGTTTTTTGAATTTTTCTCGCGGCTTGGTTATCTACTGTCGGGAGAATATGCTTTCGGAGGCGGGGACACAATTCTCGGTGCGGCTTTTGGGGCATGGTTCGGCTGGAAAGCTGTAATATTAATCCTTCTGCTCAGCCTGATTATACAGATGATCATCGGGATTCCCGTTATTATTTATAATTTTGTTAAAACCAGGGAATACGCCTCACTTTTTGCTATGGGCGGATTGATTTTAGCATTGTTAATGTCTGTTTCAGGCAGAATTTTAAATTACTCAGGCGGATATTTAATTTCCATAGTATTAATAATATTAGCCCTTATAATCGGGGGGATTTCGGTTTTTGTGATTTTCAGCCGCATGAGAAAATCCCGGAATTATACATTCCTGCCGTTTGGACCTGCTATGGTTATAGCAGCTCTGGCAGTTATGTTTCTGGAAGATAATATTGTTTTATACCTGCCGTTTTAGAGCAATTGTCTTATTTTAGTGGTCTTATAAAGTTTTCGTGTATTGAGAAAAATATATATTTTAACCACACGAATGACATGTGGCGTTTATAAATTTTTAATTACACGTTTATTTTTTAAGACCACTAAAATAAGGAAGTAATAAAAAATTTTAAAACGCGTAAGTTTTTATTCTTTACCCCTTATAAAAAATATTTTTTTTCTGTTTACGAGCTTGAATAATAGGTGATTTACTATTATTATTGAAGATTATATTATAAAATGCCAGGAATTATAATAAAATTTTAATTATGAGGTATTTTTAAATCAGGAGCAGATTAATTATGCATACGAAAATTGAAATAAAACCTTCTAAAAGGCTGTTAAGTCTTCCAAAGTATATTTTTGCCGAGCTTGATGAATGGAAAGAAGAAGCACGTGAAAAAGGGCAGAGTTTAATTGATCTTGGAATAGGAAATCCTGATGGATGTACCCCGGAACCTGTAGTTAAAGCTGCCCTGGAAAGTATAAAAAATCCTAAAAATCATGGATATCCTGATTTTAAGGGCAAAATAGAATTAAGAGAAAATATAGCTAAATGGCTTGAAAAAAGACATGGAATTTCAATTGACCCGAAAACGGAAATTCAGACTTTAATAGGTGCAAAAGAAGGATTGGCGCATCTTACTATGTCTTATACAGACCCGGGTGATATAAATATAGTTCCTGACCCTTATTATCCCGTATTATCAAGAGGAACCTGGATTTCCAGCGGGGAGGTTTATCACGTAAAACTTGAAGATAGCAATGGTTTTTTGCCGAATTTAAAATCAATTCCCGAAGAGATTGCCCAAAAGGCAAAAATATTCTTTGTAAATTACCCTAACAATCCTACAGCCGGTATTATCACTAAAGAATATTTTAAAGAGCTTATAGATTTCTGTAAAAAATATAATATTTTACTCTGCAGTGATCTTGCATATTCTGAAATAACTTTTGACGGTTATAAACCGCCGAGTGTTTTTGAAGTTGAAGGTGCTAAAGACATTGCGGTTGAGTTTTATTCTTTCTCCAAATCCTATAATATGGCCGGCTGGAGAATAGGTTTTGCAATAGGAAATCAGGAATTTATAAAAAATCTGTACGCAATGAAAACAAACGTGGATTACGGCACATGCTCAATAATTCAGGATGCGGCAATAGCCGCGCTGAATATGGATGAATCCTGCTGCTGCGATATCGCGGGTATTTACCAGAGAAGACGTGATTTTATGCTGGAAGGCTTTAACAAACTCGGCTGGAGTTTGAAAAAAACAAAAGCCACAATGTATTTATGGCTGAAAGTTCCAAAAGTATACGATTCCAAAAGTTGGTGCAAAATGGTACTGGATAAAACAGGGGTTGTCTTTACCCCCGGCATTGCTTTTGGAAATTACAGCGATAATTATTTCAGGGTTTCTATGGTAGCTGATGATGAAAAATTATATGAAGCACTGGAGCGACTTGAGAATTCAGGTATAAAATTTACAGAATAACCTCTTAAGGGTGATATATAAATATCACCCTTAAAAGTGATTAATAAAAATTAATCTCTAATGTATTATTAAACATGTAGCGCAAAAATAACCTGAAGTTTTGGGAGATTAAGTAAGTTATGAACAAACAGGACATTAACCAGGTGAAAAAAGAAGTTAAGAAAATTCAAAAGAAATCAAAAGGACAGAGTTTAGTTGAATACGGATTAATCCTTGCTCTTGTATCAGTTGTTGCTATTACTGTATTACAGACAATGGGCGGGCAGATTAAACAAACCATTAACCAGGTTAGCGGTCAATTAAAGCAGGCTAACGAAACAGCAAAAAAATGTGCTGCATCTACTGATCCTGACTGTACCTAAATTATTTTGCCATAGAAGTAAAAACTTTATGGCAAGTTAAACATTTAAATTTGTTTTATTGCCCGTCAGGGATTTTCAGGTCAATGTTGTTAAATATAAGACAAATTTAGTCGATATTATATAATATAGTTTAATTAAAATGGAATTTTATTTGGGATAGTAATTGTTGTTATTCAGGTCAAAAAAAAACAAAAAAGGTGTAGAGATGGCTGAAGTAGGCTTAGTATTAGCCTTTGTTTCAGTAGTGGCAATTACTGTCTATTATACAGGAGGGCAGCAAGTGAGGGACTTTTTTTACTCTTTTATTAACTTACAGGAAGATATTAAAAATAAAAGTCTTAAATGCTCCCAGTCTACAGATCCTGATTGCTTATAAAGAGAGAGTTTTATAGGTTTTCTGCAGAAGCATTGCATCGTCTTCAATATTAGGGCTTTCACAAACTATAATGCCTTTTACATCAAACTCTTTAAATGCTTTCATAAGGCTTTTATACTCAAGATCGGACTCTTGCAGGTTAAGATGCTTTCTTTCGCCCTTTAAAGTGTATTCAATCCCTGCTATATGTGCATGAAAATTTTTCAGGGCATAATCCCCAAGTTCATTACCGATTTTTTCAAATACTTTACAAAGCTCATTATAGGTATTCCATTTACCTATGCTTCTGGCGTGGAGGTGGGCAAAATCTATGCATGGAAGCACCATTTCAATATCTTTTGAAATCCTGATCAGCTCATCGAGGTCTCCCCACTGAGTAGGTTTACCTGTAAGCTCAGGACGTATCCATATTTCTATATTCTTTGCTTTTAAAGTGTTAACTATCTCTTGCAGTGCTGTTTTTACTTTCTGGTAAACATATTCTTTATCCTGTCCCATGTAATATGCGGCATGAAAAGTTATGCTATATCCTCCGCAATTATTGCATACAATTGCAGTATCAAGAATTCTTTTAATGCTGGCGTTGTATTTAGGTTTTTCCTGAGCGTTAAGGTTGATGTAATAGGGACCATGAGCTGTTAAAACAAGTCCGAGTTCAGCGGAAATTTTTTTTACCATCTCCTGGGTTTGCGGATTCATTGTCACGCCGCGTACAAATTCCAGCTCCATTCCGTCAAGTCCCATTTCTACAAGGTCCTGAAAAGCTTTATCATATTTCCTTGGTATTGTCTTCTGGGGTATTCCGGCTGTGCAAAAATGTAGTTTTTCCATTTTTTAGGGTCTTTTCAATATTTCCGCCTAAAACTTAATTGACGTGTCTGGACATACTTTATTTTTTTTAAAATTCAGTATGCGATTTTTTAATTGCTTTCACTTGTTTCGGTCGGTACTAGAATGTAAATCATTTTGAGCGAACAGGGTTTACTTTTTCACAGCTTCTTTTTTGCTCATATGTTTTTCAATGAAGTTCGTGCTGAAATCACCATTGATAAACTGTTCATGCCTGAGCACCTTCAGGTGAAACGGTATGCTGGTCTTGATTCCGGTAATAGCATACTCATCGAGCGCCCTGAGCATTCTCAGCCTGGCTTCTTCCCTGTCTTTTCCCCAGCAAACCAGCTTTGCTATGAGGGAGTCGTAGTAGGGCGGGATTTTATAATTGGAATAAGTATGGCTGTCAACCCTGACACCCGGACCTCCCGGCGGAATATACCCTTCTACCAGGCCGGGACTTGGCATAAAGTCCTTATCAGGGTCTTCCGCATTAATCCGGCATTCAATTGAATGACCGAAAATTTTGATATCTTCCTGGCTGAAAGAAAGCTTTTTCCCGGCGGCAACTCTTATTTGTTCTTTTAAAAGATCGACATTACAGACCATTTCAGTAACAGTATGTTCAACCTGAATCCTGGTGTTCATTTCCATAAAATAAAAATTCTTTTTATCGTCCAGCAGGAATTCTATGGTACCTGCTCCTTCGTAATTAATACCTCTCGCGGCGTTTACTGCTGCCTGTCCCATTTGTTCCCTTATTTGCGGGGTGATAGCAGGTGATGGCGCTTCTTCAACAAGTTTCTGGTGCCTTCTTTGAATACTGCAATCTCTTTCGCCAAGGTGAACAACGTTTCCATGCTGGTCAGCCATAATTTGAACCTCGACATGACGAGGATTTTCAAGGAATTTTTCAAGATAGACCCCGCAGTTTCCAAAACATGTCCCGGCTTCGGCCTGGGCAAGGTTCATCATTTTTTCCAGCTCGGAAATTTCACGGACAATTCTCATGCCCCTTCCCCCGCCGCCTGCCGTGGCTTTGATTATGACGGGAAAACCGACTTCTATTGCCCACTCCTGCGCTTCTTTAGCATCTGATACAAGTCCGGGAGTTCCTGGAACTGTCGGGACTTTATTTTCTGTCATAACCTTTTTAGCGGAAGCTTTATCACCCATTGACCTGATATTTTCCGGTGAGGGACCCACAAATTTAATATTATGATCACGGCAGATCTCTGCGAAATCCGCATTTTCCGCAAGAAAACCGTATCCCGGATGAATTGCGTCAACTCCAGCCATCAGGGCTGTGCTTATAATATGCGGAATATTAAGATAGCTCTTTGCAGAAGGGGCAGGTCCTATGCAGTAAGACTCATCAGCAAGGTTAACATGAAGGGAATCCTCGTCTGCCTGGGAATACACTGCAACTGTAGCAATCTCCAGTTCTTTACATGCCCTTATAATTCTTACCGCAATTTCTCCTCTGTTAGCTATAAGAAGTTTTTTTATCATAATGACTTTTTCCTTAAGGTTCAATTAACATTAATGTTTCCCCGAATTCCACGGGCTGGCCGTCTTCAATGCAGATTTCCACGACTTTGCCTGAGACTTCAGATTCTATCTCGTTCATAAGTTTCATTGCTTCTATAATGCATACAACCTGTCCTGTGCTGATGTTTTTTCCGACTTCTATGAAAGGCGCGGAGCTCGGGGAAGGGGCTTTATAGAAAGTCCCTACCATTGGTGATGTTACTTTTACCAGGTTTGAGGGTTCTGCTGCTTTTTGAGGTTTCTCAACAGGCTGCGCAGATGGTTGGATTACAGCAGGTTCTGCCGGCACAACAGGTGCAGCATGCGTTGTTATAAGATTTTTTTCTTTCCTGATTATAACTGCTTTTTCGCCGTCTTCAACGGAAAGCTCGGTAAGTTCATTCTTAGAGACAAGGTCTACCAGTTTTTCAATATAATCAAATTCCATCTTCATCTATATTTCCTCTTAATGCTCAAGCTCTGTCCAGGTAAGTATTTGTTCTTGTATCAACCCGTATTACATCCCCGTTTTTTACGAAAAAAGGTACCTGGACTACAGCACCTGTTTCAAGGGTAGCGGGTTTTGTCCCGCCTGATGCTGTATCACCTTTTTCCCCGGGCGGGGTGTCTGCAACTTCCAGCTCTACAACGTTAGGCAGGTCTATGCCGATAATTTTTTCCTGATATTTTAGCACAGTAATATTTATGTTTTCTTTAAGATATTTTATTCCTTCACCAATTTGCTCAGAAGAAATAGTAATCTGGTCATAGCTCTCATTATCCATAAATATATACTCGTCTTCGCCGCCGCTGTAGAGATACTGCATTTCTCTTCTGTCAACTATTGCCCTTGGAACTTTTTCTCCGGCTCTGAAAGTCTTTTCCATAACATTGCCGGTTTCCATATTTTTAAGTTTTGAGCGTACAAAAGCTGAACCTTTACCGGGTTTTACGTGTAAAAATTCAATTATTGTCCAGACATTTCCGTCCATCTCTATTGTTAGTCCGGTTTTAAACTCGTTTGTTGAGATCATAGCTGTTTTCCATTAAAGCTTTCATACTTTTATAAGTTTTTTATATAATCCAAATAATAATAAACGAAACTAAATTACAAGACAACTTTCTTAAACTGAGTTTAAGAAATAATTATTAAAAGCAGCCTCAAACGTACTGTTTAAAAGTATTTTTTTGTTCTAACACCTGCATTTTTTATTAAGGAAGTAATGAAAAAATTTTAAAGTGCGTAAGTTTTTATTTTTTATCCCTTATTTTAACTCTACAAAAAGTACACAAAAAATATAACAAAGGTTTCAGTTTTTAGCTGAAACCTTTGTTATAACTGGTCGGAACGACTGGATTTGAACCAGCGACCCCCACCACCCCAAGGTGGTGCGCTACCAAGCTGCGCTACGTCCCGATTTTTACTCTATACAATCGTATTTATTATATTAAACGACAGAAAATTTGTTTTCAAGTAGTACAAAAGAGAATGATTTTAGAATTCATCTTGTGGTAAGATTGTCATCTCATTTACTAAGGACTTATGAAAAATTTTACGTAAGAATTTTTTATTACTTCCTTACTAAAATGAGCAAAAAGAAAAAACCGGCAAAAATCAATGGCGCAGCTTCAGGAAAAGTTCTTGAAATAAAAGCTTTTTTAGAAGCTTTATCAATCCTGGAACAAGATTGCTACCCTGCAAACGTGTTGATTGTAATCGCAAAGGAAAAAGTTATGAAAGTATTCAATAACATTGAGACAACCAGAAAGATTTTAAAACTAACCGATTAAACTTTTCTGCTATTAGTGGTCTGAAAAAATAAACGTGTAATTAAAAATTTATAAACGCCGCATGTCATTGCCTGCGAAGCGGGAGCGTTAAAAACGGAAAC
>JANQEP010000057.1 GCA_028278305.1 Candidatus Gastranaerophilales bacterium | reverse complement strand
GTTCAAAGTTAATCTGCATATGCATACCGGGTATTCTGACGGAACAATGAGTGTTGAACAACTTCTGGGACAGGCTGCGGCATATGCTGATTATAGAGTTGTTAATTTAGGGAAATCCGACCCTGTAATTGTTGCCGTAACCGACCATGATATGCTGGACGGCGCAAAGGAAGCTATAAAATTAATAGCTCAAGATCCTGAAAAATATAAAAATATACGTTTTGTCCCGGGCATAGAATTTAACACCTTTTATGAAATTCAGGATGGCTCCGGCAATACAGATAAAAGACAATTTGAAGTACTGGGCTATTGCATTAATCCGTTTGAAACTGACCAGCCAGAAAATAAGGATGTCGCAAAATTTGTTGAAAAGGGAAGAACCCAAAATGAAGATTATTTAAAAGAAATAATAGCAGAGCTTAACAAATGGGAAGCAGGATTTTCTTTAACCGGTATTGATGAATTTAAGGCTCTCTCAAAATATGCGGGTATTTTAGGAAGCCCTGGATTTATGAACGGAGTCAAATGGGGTTTAGAAGAAATATCCGGAAGAAAAGGATTGCCTGGTGTAAATAATAAGATTAACGAAATATGCATCCTGCATATGCAAAGGTATGGCAGTTGGGGAGTAAATCCCGGCACACCGGGTGTAGATAAAATTGCTGAGGTTGTAAATTCCTCAGATGCAGGCTTTATAGGAATTGCTCACCCGGCAAGGAGTTTTGATAATCCTGGACTTAAAGCTTACTTGGATTTAGGGAAATTATTTCCGAAATTTAAACAAATGGGAGTAGATGCCGCAGAAGTAAATTATCAATATAATGGTGTCAGTGAACCTTTTAGAGCTTATATAAAAAATGCCGCGGAACAATCAGGGATGCTTAAAACCGGCGGGCATGATAACCATACAGATAATATACTATCGCAGCAAAAATCTTTAAAAGATCTTCCGGGCGATATACGGCAAATCGTCGCAGTTTTATAATTTGAAACAATAAGGAAGGTTGAAAAATTTTAAAATGCGTAAGTTTTTATTGTTTACTCCTTACAAGTACCTGGCAAACCAGTCATTGCAAGTATTCATAAATCTGATTCGTGAATTCAGGTAAAGATCTTCGGCATGAAAACCGCCTTCAAATATTTCGAGAGACTTGGGATTGCCTGATTTTTTAAATAATGACTCTGTATGCCATGAATAAACTGTCGGGTCCTTGCTGCCGGCTAGAAATAAAACCGGAATCGGGCTGATATTCATTATCACGTCAACCGGATTTATTTTTTCCAGAAAAATATTACCCGGTCTTACATTTCGGCTTTCTTTGAAATTAAATTTCTTAAAGGATGAAATAAAAGCCTCGGGTTTCCAGTAGTGATTTTCTATTTTATTAAAACTTACGGGTGCGCTTACTGTAATAAGACAATCTATGTCCTTATATGTGGCAGTATGGATAATAGACAATGCACCACCGAGAGAAAAGCCTATCAGTCCGATTTTAGAATATCTTTTTTTAGCATAATTTATGACAGCCCGGATATCTTGATGTTCATTTGATGTAAAAGTATACCAGCCTGAGCTTTTTCCATGTCCTCGAAAATCCATTGTAATCACGTCATGGTTTTTATGAAAATCTTCCGACAAATTCAAAAAAGGCTGGGCATCTTTGCACATATACCAGCCATGAGCAATTATTATCAATGTATCTTTATTTGAATGATAATGGTTAAACGCTATGCTTACTTTATCTTCGGTTATTACAAAAAGCTCTCTCATATTAATCCTAAAGCTAGCTTAAGCTTACACGCGGGTCAACAAATTTAAGCAGGATGTCAGCAATTAAATTGCCTGCTATAAGCATAGTTGAACCTATCATAAGTGACGCCATAACAAGGTTAATATCAGACTTCATGACCGCTTCAAGAATCAGCCTGCCAAGTCCCGGATACTGCAAAACAAATTCCGTAAGGGCTGCGCCGTTTAAAAGTGCTGCAAATTCAAATCCCAGCATAGTCACCAGGGGGTTTACAGCGTTTCTCACAGCATGTTTATAAATTACCTTATTTTCAGGAAGTCCTTTTGCTCGTGCCATTTTTACATAATCAGATTCCAGCACATCCAATAGATTTCCTCTCATCTGTCTTTGCAGTCCTGCAAGGCTTATAGTTGAAAGTACTATTACCGGCAGGATAAGATGATGTGCTATATCAAGAAATTTTTCTAAAGGTGTGAAATTCTCAAAGCCAACACTGGTAAGTCCTCCTGTGGGAAACCATCCGGTCTTTACAGCAAAAATCAGAAGCAATAGCGCAAAAAAGAACGACGGAATCGCCATCCCTACAGATGATATTATAGTTAAAACCCTGTCAGTTGTTGTTTTCCAATTAAGAGCCGAGTAAATTCCCAGCGGAATCGCCACGAGCCAGCTGACCAGTATTACCACTGCCGTTAAAAGAAGTGTATTAAGAATTCTTTCCGTCAGCCTGTTAGAAACCTGTTCCCCGGAAGTTGAAACTCCAAGATCACCCTTTATGAAATTCCCTGCCCATCTCAGGTATTGTTCATGTACAGGTAAATCCAGCCCCAGTCTTTCTTTTTCAGCCTGAAGCGTCTCAGCGGAAATAGCAGGGTTCATTTTCAACTCTGCGAGCGGGTCTACAGGACTTAATTTAATGACAAGAAAGCTGATTAAAGATACTATAACCAACAATGGTATTGCCTGAAGTATTCTTTTAATTATGTATAAAGGTATAGACATTATTTTTTAAGAAATCTTTTTGTAAGACCAGATTAGCGCTGCCCTCGAAATGACAAAAAAAATAATATTTTTTATCAGTCATAACCACTACTAAATAAAGTTTTATATTTAATAAAAATACTAACACATTTTAACAGACAATTCATTGTGGAAAAAAGCGTTCAAACCTGATCATTTTACAGCTTTTCAATCATTAACAATTCCATATAGATTTTTAAAAAATTTTACGTAAGAATTTTTTGTTACTTCCTTAACACAGAAAATAACCCGGCATTGCTTTAATGAAATCAATACCTGTAATAATAATGAAGGTTTAAAACTTTTTTACCGTTATCACACTTGAGTAAAGGACTATATAATTTCTATAACTCTTATTATAATCTCTGCATGACTTAACATATTTTTATTCATGTAAACTCATGCCTTGACATGCTTATAGACTAATGAGATCATGGATTGCATGAACCTATAAGTATTTTCCTTAATTAAACCTCTTTATTATACTATCTTAAGGTTTTTTAGGATGGTTACGGCTG
>JANQEP010000031.1 GCA_028278305.1 Candidatus Gastranaerophilales bacterium | reverse complement strand
ATATAGCCCTTTACTCAAGTGTGATAACAGTAAAAAAGTTTTAAATCTTGATTATTATTACAGGTATTGATTTAGCATGAATGAAATCATGAAAATCATGACTATGACATGATTTTCATGATTTCATTAAAGCAATGCCGGGTTATTTTCTGTGTTAAGGAAGTAACAAAAAATTCTTACGTAAAATTCTTAAAAAATCCCTCCCTCCCTCCTGCAAAGGTGGTTAAGGGATTTCGTCCCTTAGAATGAGTTCCACAAAGGTTCCAGACCGGCATGAATGAGTCTACGCTCCCGCTTACGCAAGCAAAGCCGGATCTTCACCTTTGCTTCGCAATTTAACAATTCCATATAAATTTTTGAAAAATTTTAAAATGCGTAAGTTTTTATTCTTTACCCCTTACTGCCAAATTATTTTTTATATCCTGCAGCATAAGCAATAGCATCTTTTTTGCTGTGGGAAACGCTCACTGACCATTTTTCAATCCCAAGTAGATTCTGGATTTTCAGAGCTTTATTAAAAAGTTTTATCTCTACAGCGCCATGAGAATTACGTATAACCTCAACATCTTTCCAGTTAATACCCTTATTCCAGCCAAGTTTATTAATTCCCACTCCAAGAGCTTTAGAAACAGCTTCTTTTGCGGCGAATCTTACAGCCAGTCTTTGTGCTGTCAGCTTTGGACCGGATAAACAGTATTTTATTTCCGACTCAGTAAAAGTTTTTTCAAGAAATTTTTTCCCGTATTTGTTAAAAACTTCCTGTATTCTGTCAATCTCGCATATATCAATTCCGGTGAAGATCTTCATGGCGGTTTGTTTCTATATCAAAGTTCCAGCAGGAAACTGTTTCCTTTAGTATTCTCTCAGCTAATTCATTAGGAAGAAGTTTAAGCATCTCTATTGCTGAATGAAACATATAATCCTTATCATACCATCTTCCTCTTTGATCAATAAATTCTTTATTTATTGTTTCGAGAAAATCATCTTTATTTTGCTGTTTTTGAAACATTAACTGGATTATATCAATAGCAATAGAATCCGAGTCAGGATGACTTCCGATTGATTCTATAATCTTTCTAAGTGTTTCATTATTGTCATACCAGCGTTTATAATACATGCCCCAAACTCACCTATTTTATCTGCCTTCATTAGGTATGATCGGGAATTTAAGTCAAAACTTAATATATATTATTTGATAAAAGAATATATAAAATACCTGAAACGTTTGTGATACAGTAATTAGCCGGATAAAAATTTTTTAAATTTTTGTTATTTTTCTTAAACTTTTAAAAAAATTAAATATATTATAGTTAGTGTTTTTTTAGTAAAATAAACATTGTAGATAAAAAATTGAGGGAGATGGATAAAATGCCTTTATGTACTTCAAGACAGTTAGTTCCTACAAAAGAGCTTTTACAAAAAGCATTAAAAGGTAAATATGCTCTTGGTGCTTATAACGTAAATAATATGGAACTACTTCAGGCTATAGTAGAAGCCGGTCAGGAACTGCAAGCTCCTCTTATCTTGCAGGTATCGGCAGGAGCAAGGAAATATGCAAACCAGACTTATCTTATTAAGCTTGTAGAAGCAGCTCTTAACAGCTCAGATATTCCCATAGCGCTACATCTTGATCATGGTGAAGACTTTGAAATCTGTAAAGCCTGTATTGACGGCGGTTTTTCTTCAGTTATGATTGACGGTTCAAAGCATCCTTTTGATGAGAATATTGCACTTGTAAAACAGGTTGTTGATTATGCCCATCCCAGAGGTGTTTCTGTAGAAGCTGAGCTTGGAAGACTTGCAGGGGTTGAGGATAATATTTCCGTTTCAGAGAAAGACGCTATTTATACAAACCCGGCGGAAGCAAAGGAATTTATTGACAGAACAGGCGTTGATTCACTTGCTATAGCTATCGGAACAAGTCATGGCGCGTATAAATTCAAAGGCGAAGCTAAGCTTGACTTTGACAGGCTTGCAGAAATTCAGAAAGCAGTGGGAGAAGATTTTCCGCTTGTGCTTCATGGGGCTTCCAGTGTTCCTGAAGAACTCGTAAAAATCTGCAATGACAACGGGGCAGAAATCATGGGATCAAAAGGTGTTCCTGAGGCAATGTTTTCACAGGCTACACAGCTTGGAGTCGCTAAAATTAACGTTGATACTGATTTGAGACTTGCATTCACCGGCGGAATCAGAAAAGTTATGAAAGAAAGCCCGGCTGAATTTGACCCGAGAAAATACCTGGGACCTGCAAGAGCAGCTGTTAAAGAAATCGTTAAACACAAAATCAAAGTATTTGCAACAGACGGCAAAGCTTAATCGTTATATAGAAGCAGAAAAGACCGCTTCTTTAAAAGAAGCGGTCTTTTTAGTTATTATAATTATTTTTCTTCATCTTTTGTGAATACTCAGCCTGATCTGCCCTTATCAATATCATTTGCAATATCATCAGTACCACGACCGACACGATATGGTCCTGTTTCAAATTTACCCGGGTCCGGATTAAAAATACTGGTAATGGTTACTTGCGCTTTGGAAGGTCTGCTGTAGTTCCAATATTTCTGAACCACCGCTTTTATAGTGTTATCTTCATTAGTCACTATTCTCAGGTCTTCAGGCAGTTCGTAAACCTTGCCAAAAGCCACTTTGTTTTGTGCCGATGTAAAATTGTTAATTCTTATTGTCATAATTTTGTAATAATTATTTTTCTTCTCTTACATAATTGATTAACTCGAGTTGCTAATTGCATGTATGCAACATTTGCCAAAACCCACCCATGAATGAGCTACTGCGTTAGCTCCCGCTGCCGCGCACAGCCACCCTAGAGGAGGGCGCGCGGCTGCGCCGCGCGCCTCTTTTCTATAAATTTTAAGGAATTTTTATGATATTTCGGAATTATAAGCTTCTGCCATCTCGAGGTT
>JANQEP010000026.1 GCA_028278305.1 Candidatus Gastranaerophilales bacterium | reverse complement strand
AAAAATCTATATGGAATTGTTAAGGGACGAAGTCCCTTAACCACCTTTAAGGGTGGGCGGGTGGGGATTTTTGAAAAATTTTACGTAAGAATTTTTTACTGCTTCCTTATTCTTTAATATCAGAATTATCGAGTACCGAATTTATTGATATGTATGAGCGTTTTTAGCTCTTATGTTTGCCTTGTAATTATCATTATTACCAATATTTGAAATAACAGGGCGGAAGTTTCCGTTTATATCCGGCGGAATTTTATCATAATACTCAAAATTAATTTTTATCGAAGTCGTCTCCATCAACTCATAGAGTAATTTTCTTATATTTTGCTCATTTTCTTCATTCGCATAATTCGGCGCTGAGATTTTAATTTTAATATTTAATAAATCTTTCTGCACAATCTGAAATTGCCTTATTCCCGAAGTTACAGCAGAAATATAAGAAGATAAAACCATACCTGATACTAGTTTTCCATTATTCGAAATAAGATTATCGTTTGCCTGTGCAACTTTGAGTTTAATTACAGGATAAGGCAGCCGGCATTCACAAGAATCATCTTCATTTAACACAGCAGTATCCCCGGTATTATATCTTAATATCGGCATTCCGTATATGTAAAGCGGCGTACAAACAAGTTTTTTAGTCTCAAAATCTTCATCTGTATCCTCAAACTCAACTAAAATTTCATCTATATTAATATGCATTTTTCCATATTGACATTCATGAGCAATGCATGGAACTTCAGAACATCCATATTCATTATATACAGGAGTGTTAAAAGCCCTGGAAATTAACTCCCTCTGAACCAGAGGCTCAACTGTGGCAAATATTCCTTTTATTCCGTTTAAATTGATTTTTTCATTAATTAAAAATATTGAAAATTCTTCAAGTAAAGAAGAGTATCCGGATAAATAATCGGGTTTAAATTTTTTTATTTGCTTTACCCAGCAAAACATTCTCTCAGGAGTGATATTTTTCGTATTAGCCATATTATTTCTATGAAGAAAAGAAAAAAATTTTCCTCCAAGCGAATCAGTCTGCTTTATATAGTTTTGATCAGATATTAACCAATATATTTTGTCCCGGTAATTCCAGCCGCACCACGAATTTGCCCTTGCTCTTAGTGCACAGATATATTCCTGATCTTGAGGAGATCTGTAGACTTTAACAGGCATACCGGTTGAGCCCCCGGCATGGGCAATAATTAAATTTTTTTCCTCGTATTCCGGGTTTATAAATTCGCTTTTATTGTCAATGATCGATAATTTGTTGAATTCAGGGATTTTTTTATAGTCTTTAAGAGTTTTTATGTCGGTAGGATGAAGATCCAGGGCTTTAAAGAGCTTTTGGTAATACGGAATTTTGTAATAGCAATAATTTATCAGCTTTTTCAATCTTTTCCACTGAATAAAATAAAGGTCTTCGCAGGATAGTAAATTTCTTCTTTTTAACCTTTTGTAACATTCTATCCTGCTGCTTTTTTTGTATATATAATCATAAAAAGGAATAAATATTTTTTTAAGTATTAAATCTCTCATAAGATACCTTTTTTGTAGAGAAACAAAGAGCTTTATTTTAATGATTTAATATTTAAACTTTTTATTTGTTCCCTTGTCGGACTATTTGAAAGTATATTTTTTAGCTGGCATTAAATAGGGAAGGTGTTCTTGTTTTCAAATAATTGAAGGTGTTATAACTTTAATAGCTGAAAAATAAAATTTAATAATTAATCTTTCAGAGAGGTAAGTTTTGAAAAAGTCATATATAGTTTTAATGCTTATAATGTTTATTTTTGCTCAGTCGGTAAAAGCCGCAAAAATAAATCATCCCCCGCTTCCGGATGAAGACTCCAGGGCATATATATCAGAGCTTAATCCGCAAGGAATAAACCTGGAATTAAAGCAGAAAGCCAAACAGAAAATACAATTAAATAAGCCTGTTCAGGAACTGAACAATGAGCTTTTTACTTCAAAGGAAGATATACTGAAACATTATCTTCAGGCTCAAAAAAAGCTTGATATAGAAGATATAAAATCTTTATGGGAATCAACGGTAAAGAGAAATTCGGTTATAAAGTTTGCCCTTAAAAAGCTTTCACTTCCTGCTGAGCAGAGAAAAGTAAGTTCATCACGTATGGCAAAAACAGTAGCCAGTCTTATAAATGGAGCCTGTATGCTTCCTGCACTTCTGGGAGCGGGCTCAATCACTTCCAGTGCTGCTTCTACCGGAGGAAGCTTTGCAAGCAGAGCTATACTAAATAAAAACCTTCCTAAAGAAATGCCTCTCACTGATACGGAACTTATTCAGCTTGTAAGACTTGTTGAGGAACTTCAAGATAAAGTTATAAAAAACTACTATGCATATAAAGGCAATCTGGAAGCTTATAAGACGGCAAAAGAAAATATTGTAGAGCATAATAAAACTTATTCACAGGCTATAGAAACAGGAGATCTTACTCAAATTTTGACATCAAAAGCTCTATATGACAGAGCAATAAGAACCGAAGAGGAGCTCAGGCAAAAAATCAAGATAAACAGGCTTTTGCTGGAAAGACTTGCCGGGGTGGAAGTAATTAATAACCTTAATCTGGGTAAAATTGCCTTATTCGATGATTTAGAGAAATTAAATAATATTTCCGAAAATGAAGTAAAGGTTAAAAACATTAAAGCTCCCAAACTTGAAGGAAAAGTCGGTAAAATTGATTACTCGGCTGCAGATGTAAAGACGCTCTCCCGGGAAATCAACATTGAGCTCGAGGAAGAGAAGAAGGATATTTTACCTGATCTTCAAATTTTATGGGCTGCTGCCGTTGAAAAAAGTGAAACAATAAGATTTGCTATCTTAAAGCTGTCAAACCCGCAAGGAGAAGTTGAAAAATCAAATGCAGTCAAGAAGCTTCTTTCACCTATAGCAAGTGTAGCGCCTATCGTAGGACTTGGATTTACAGACCCTGTTACTGCGGGCAGCACAATGTTCGGAGGCGGGCTTTTAAATTCATTACTCTCTGATGATAGTAGATTAAACACAAAATTAACAAAAGTAACTGATGCGGACTTAGTTATGCTGGCTCAGGAAACAGATTCTCTTCAGGAAAAGCTGGTAATACTTTATTATGATTATCTAAATTCACTTATTGAGCTTAATTCTATTGATAAAAAAGTAATTGAAAACAAAAAATATCTTAATATAACTCAAAAATCAAATCCCGGACTAACCTGTATTGCAAATGTCTTTTATGAAGAAGCGGTTAGCTCAAAGTTTAAAACAAGACAAAAAGTTCTTGAGAAAAGAGTTGCCCTGGAACAATTTGTCGGAAATGACGCATTGCTTGTAGTTGATAAAAATATAAAAGACAGATTACCTCATCAATCTTAAGGGGTAAGAAATAAAAACTTACGCGTTTTAAAATTTTTCTTTGTCTCCTGAAATTGAGTTGATAACACCCAAATTATCATTGCGAGGGCTCAATGACAATTTGAGAGCCCGTGGCAATCTGTTCAGCGAGAATTACAGACTATTTATTAGCAGACCTTTAGATAGATTCCCGCGCCGGGCGAATAACAATTACCCCTTATATCAAATCGTCGGGTTTAAATTCAGAATATGACTTGTAATTATCTTTAGTTAATTTTGTATGCACAAGCTTAAACAGCCTGTCTATCAAGGGGTTTGTGTGCAAGGGATTACCTGAAGACGGCTTTTGCTCTTTTTTATCGGAAAGGGATTTAAAATCCACATATGTTATTTTTTCTTTATCTGACATTTTCTGTTTTCCTTTTAAAGGTATATAGAATATTTTACCTACTTTTGATAAAAATGCGAATATTTTTAAAACGATATATTCTATATATATAAAAACATATAAAGTTTAAAAATTTCCTGAATATTAGAAAAAATTAATTTTCTTAACTTTTCTAAATATTCATATCAAAGAAAGAGACTTATGCCGCCCTGCACCCGGCAAGGCATTACATTAAAAAATACCATTATCTAATATTTTTTATTTTTCCCTTAAAATAAGTTCATATTCTAATATTTCAGCAATTTCAATAAGCTCGGAAACCCTGAATGTTTTAGTTCTTAATTTATTGTTTAAATTTTGGATACTATCAGTTTTTTTATATCTTTTATTAATTTCTTCCTTTAAATCTTTTAAATTAATTCCTTTTAAGGAAGAAAGAAATTTTATCTGGCTTTTTAAGTCCTCTTTTTCTATTTTATATTCTTTTTTCATATAAAGATTATATGAGTGGACAATATCAAAAGACAAAAAAACTTGACTTCTAAATTATATAATTTAGAATGTAATTGTATAATTTAGAAATATTAATGTGGAATTAAAAATGAGTAAAAAGGAAAAACTTTATGATTTAAGGCTGAGCATAACAACAGAAGCTGAAAGAATCAGGTTTTTAGAGGAAAACACGGCTAATAATATTTTTTATTTTTCTCTTAAAATAAGTTCATATTCTAATATTTCAGCAATTTCAATAAGCTCGGAAACCCTGAATGTTTTAGTTCTTAATTTATTACTTAAATTCCTGACACTATCAGTTTTTTTATATCTTTTATTAATTTCTTCTTTTAAATCCTTTAAGGTAGTTCCTTTTAAGGAAGCAAGAAATTTTACCTGGCTTTTTAAGTCCTCTTTTTCTATTTTATATTCTTTTTTCATATTAAAGATTATATGAGTGGACAATATCAAAAGACAAAAAAACTTGACTACCGAAGTAAATAATGTACAATGTATTTAAATAATGTACTAACGTTAAGGTGAAATTAAAAATGAGTAAAAAGGAAAAACTTTATGATTTAAGGCTGAGCATAACAACAGAAGCTGAAAGAATCAGGTTTTTAATGGAAAACGTAGTTGAAGAAACCGTGGAAAATTTGCAGGCAAATATTCTGGCAGATTTAGCCCTGGAAAAATCCATTAGAATAAAAAAATTATCGGAAAAAATAGGTAAAATCCTTAATCATTAGACTAACAGCTAAGCTGTTTTCCTGATTTTTTCAACTTTATCAAGATCTACAGACTGCTTTTAATGATAGCCTGAGATAAAAAGTTAAAATAATTAGCGTTAATCAATAATCGGCGGGGGTGGTGGGAGTTTAGTATCATATTCCCTGTATTCAGGGCTTTTTTCCAGGTGCTTTGTTTTCTCATTAGAGCTAAAAGCATCTTTAGAAGCCCTGTAAAGACTTATTGATACTATTTTTACCCCTTTTGTCGTCTTTCTGGTAATAAACCAGCCTGATTTCAGGGCATATTTAGTTATGTAATAAGTAGTTTTAGCCGTAAATTCGATACTTTTATCAGCAATATCAGAAACACCTGACGCATTTACTTTCTGTGAAAACAGGAAAAACGCGCATATAATCAATAAAAAAAGTATTACTCTTTGTCTTAACATAAGCTCATAAAACCTTAACCTGATAACAGGTTACTAAATTATATGATTTTACTCAAGTATTTTTTAACTAAGCTTAACAGCTTTTATATTGTGAATGATAAAACTTAACTGCCTTTCACTTATTTATAAAAGTAAATGCAGGCAGTTATTGCGCATAACTTGTAAAATATTATGTTCTGTGTAGAATCAAATTAGGGTGTTGATTTAACATGCTTATTTGAGGTATATATGTCAAAAGAAACCATTGAATTTGAAGGCACAATAGTGGAATCGCTTCCAAATGCCATGTTTAAGGTAAAATTGGAAAACGAACATATGGTGCTTGCTCATATTTCAGGGAAAATAAGAAAAAATTTCATAAAAATCCTTCCGGGGGATAAAGTTAAAGTGGAATTAACACCCTATGACCTTACCAGAGGAAGGATAATATACAGATTGAAATAACTTAAACCCAGAGAGGACAGACCAGTGAAAGTAAGAGCATCAGTTAAAAAAATTTGCGATAAATGCAAAGTAATCAAAAGAAGAGGAAGAGTAGCCGTTATATGCGAAACCCCGAAACATAAACAAAGACAGGGCTAATTTTACGATTTTATAAATTTTTTTATGAATTTAACTTGAATTATTTCCATGTTTTAAGTATTTTATGCCTTACTAATGTATTTAAATAAAAATGTAGTAACTTAACAAAGCAAATAATAAAAGATAAAAACAAACAGAAAAACACAAAGGAGAAATTAATTAATGGCAAGAATAGCCGGAGTTGATCTTCCAAGAAATAAAAGAATGGTTATCGCCCTGACATACATATATGGAATTGGTGATACACTTTCAAGGGAAATTTTGAAAAAGTGCAACATATCCGAAGATACAAGAACCGATAACCTGACTGAAGATGAAATTAACCGCCTGAGAACCGCTCTTGGGGATTACCAGGTAGAAGGGGACCTCAGAAGAACCGAGGCAATGAATGTTAAGCGTCTGAGCGAGATCAATTCATACAGAGGCATGAGGCATCGTAGAGGACTTCCTGTAAGAGGTCAAAGAAGCAAAACCAACGCAAGAACCAGGCGCGGCAAAAAATCCGGACCGGTAGCAGGAAAGAAAAAATCTGTAAAATAAAATTTAATAAACTTTAAGGAGCATATAGTCTAATTATGGCGAAACCCAAGACAAAAACAAAGAAAAAGGAAAAAAAGAATATATACCAGGGCAGAGTTCACATTCAGTCAACGTTTAACAATACTATAGTAACTTCAACTGATATGCTCGGAAATGTTATTGCCTGGGCAAGCGCGGGGAGTAACGGGTTCAAGGGTGCAAGAAAGGGAACACCTTTTGCAGCGCAGTCAGCAGCAGAATCGGTAGCAAAAAGATCAATGGAAAACGGAATGAAAACCGTTGAAGTATTTGTAAAAGGTCCGGGATCAGGAAGGGAAACAGCTATAAGGTCTCTTCAGTCAGTCGGGCTGGAAATTACACTTATAAAAGATGTTACCCCAATACCTCATAACGGATGCAGGGCACCCAAAAAGAGAAGAGTATAACCCCGGATCAAGCCCGGGATCTGTCCAACTAACAAATAAAAACTTAAACAGGAAAAAAAGGAGTCAAAAAAATTGGCACGACATACAGGCGCAGTTTGTAAAATATGCAGGAATGAAGGGAAAAAACTGTTTTTAAAAGGAAACAGATGTTTTTCCGCGAAGTGTTCTGCTGCTAAAAGACCGTACGGATCAGGACAGCACGGACAAAACAGGAAAAAATTATCGGAATTTGCCGTACACTTAAGAGAAAAGCAAAAAGTCCGCCATTCATATATGGTTTCAGAAAAACAATTTCTCAGATACTATAAATTTGCAATGAGAAAAAAAGGAGTTACAGGCACAATATTACTGCAAAACCTTGAGACTAGGCTCGATAGTATTGTTGCAACAGCAGGTTTAACAGCAGGACGTAAACAGTCAAGACAATTAATCAGGCACAGACACTTTACCGTAAACGGCAGAACTGTTGATATCCCGTCTTACAAAGTTAAACCGGGCGATGAAATAAGCGTTAAAACCAGCAGCTCAGAGCTGTTTAAAAACATAATAGAAACATTGCCCGAGAAACCTGAGATTAACTGGTTAACAGTAGATAAGAACAAGTTAAAAATCAAGGTAAACGCGCTTCCTGAGAGGGAAGAGCTGGATCCAACAGTAAAAGAACACTTGATAGTTGAGTATTATTCTAAGTAATGTCGATACAGGAGGTCTTGATAATCCTATGGATTTAACGATAAAATGCGTAAATACAACAACTGATTCTGACGGGACAATATACGGAAAATTTATAATTGAACCGCTAGAAAGAGGATATGGAACCACAATAGGAAATTCCTTAAGAAGAGTACTTTTATCCAGCCTGGAAGGAGCAGCAGTAACAGCTGCCAGGATCGAAGGAGTAACTCATGAGTATACAACAATTCCGGGCATAATAGAGGATGTAACTGATATTCTTCTTAACATCAAAGGGCTTGTGGTAAAAAGCGAGAGTATTGAGCCTCAAAGCCTGAGAATAGACGTTGACCAGCCCGGACCTGTTTATGCGGGGGATATTCAATTACCGGCAGGAGTAAAAGTAATTAATCCGGACCTGATAATCTGTAATATATCAGACGGCGGAAGTTTTCATGCGGATATTATCATTGAAACAGGCAAGGGATATATTACAACAGAAAACTTACAGTCCTCAGAATTTAGTAAATCAATAGATATGCTTCCTATAGACGCTGTGTTTATGCCTGTTAAAAAAGTCAGCTACACAGTAGAAAACACAAGGGTAGGAGATGTTACTGATTACGACAAGCTGATTATAGAAGTATGGTCAAAAGGAAATCTTGAGGTTAATATAGCATTAAGTAAAGCTGCAAATCTTCTGATAGAGCATTTCTTACCTATCGCTAACATTATAGGACAGACAAACATTGTAGGAACCCAGCCTGTCGAGGAAGAAGAACCTGAACACCAGGCTCCTACCATAGGAATCGAAGAACTTGATCTTTCCGTAAGAGCTTATAATTGTCTGAAAAGAGCAAGTATTAATTCTTTAGAAGAGCTTCTTCAAAAATCAGAGCATGATTTACTTAACATTAAAAACTTCGGTAAAAAATCATCAGATGAAGTTATTGAAAGACTCAGCGCTTTTGGGTTAAAACTCAAACCCAACCCCGAGGGCGTTGAAATCGAAGAACAAATCTGATACTGACAAAGGTAGAAAAAAATGAGACATCAGAAAAAAGTTGCAAAATTAGGAAAACCGCAGGATCAAAGAAAAGCCTTATTAAGATCCCTGGCGACTTCCCTGTTTATAAACGGTGAAATCAAAACTACGATGACAAGGGCAAAAGCCTTAAGAGCTTATGCTGATAAGCTTATAACTTTTGCTAAAAAAGGTGATGTAGCTGCCAGAAGAGAAGTTAAAGCTCTTATATACGAGCAGGAAATCCCCGGTGCAGAGGAAATCACCGTGGAAGGTCAGGAAAAAACCGTTAAAGCTACGGTTCTCAGAAAGCTTTTTTCAGAAATAGCCCCCGGGTATAAAGACAGAAACGGCGGTTATACAAGGGTTTTCAGAATAGAAAACAGACGCGGTGATAATGCGGAAATGGCGCTGATTCAGCTGACATAATCTTGACGGTTAGTTTTATTGGTTAAAACATTGATTACTATCAGCTAATGCTTTTCAGTGCCAGGGAAACAGGTTCATAAGATACTTGAAATAAGCCCAGCAGGGAAAAATTGAAGAAGGTAAGAATTTTTTGTTACCTTCTTATCTCCTGTTTTCGTTGGAGGTTTTGCGTACCCCATTCCCGCCCACCCTGAAGGTAGTCGGTTCGCTGCCTCTTTTCTATAAATTTTAAGGAATTTTTAAAAAATAACTAACCCGTCATTGAGGGTTATATACTGATTTTTAACACATAGCTAAAAGCTCATTTAGGATTGAATTGTCAAGACGGGCTGTTTGGAAATTGACAATCTGCCTTGCTTTATGGACAGGAAGAAACTGACCAGGTAAAAGACCAGGAAACTAACCAGGACAAAGAACCGGGAAAAGGTCAGGAGAAACCGGAAGATAAAACAGAAAAAACTCCTGAAGAAACAGAACAGGAAGAACAGGAGAAAAAAGCAAAGGAAGAATGGGAGAAGAACTTCGGCAAGCCTGAAAATGGCTATGACAACACTTCAATCTGGTTTGTCACTTTGGATGCTTACTACAATTGCTTTTTGACTGTTTAATACATTAGCATTCATTAAAACGCCGTGTTCAGTAAAAGCATAGGGTGAAGTCCTCCTCTTCCATTTTTTGATATCGCAATTTGCGATGTCAAAGACTCCCATTCTTCTTTTGTTAACTGAAACATAAAATTATCTGGAAAGCGTTCAATATTAGGTTTTACGGCTTCATTAAGTCTATAGGTTTGTACTCCATAAAGCTGCGCAAGGTTACTATCCAGCATTACTTTTTGACCCTGGATAACGTAAATCTTATTTTCTATCACTTCTATTGGTATAAGGTCAGTCATAAATCAGCTTCAATCAAATAAAAATAATTCTATCATAAAGGATAAAAACGAATGGCAAAAGTCCCAATATACGATCAAAACCAGGTAGGAGTCAGCAGAACTCCGCAAAAAGTTGAGGACAGGTCCATAATGAGCCGGCTGACAGAGAATTCCAATATCCTTGACCAGTGGGAACTTGATACTCTCCACGATCCTGATAACGGATATTTAAATGTAATGGGTAAGGCTGCTGTCTGGAAATCTCAGGAGCTATTAAAAAGTTATGATGAGGATAATAGAAGACAGCCTGAGATTGGTGCGTGGAAAAAGCCTTCACCCTTGGAGCAAATAAGACAAACCTTGTATAATTGATTTTTATGAGGAAAAGGTTAGATCGTTTTTTAAGACAGTATAATAAAAAGGATAAAAAAACCGGTGAGCATTATACTCGCTGGGGATGGGATTTTTACGATGAAAAAAATCCTCCAAAACGACACAGGGTAACAAAGTATTATACAAAATCAGAAGCTAAGGCAGCGTTAGAAAAATACAGGGTAATTCAGTTCTAATTTTAAACTAATAATGTCTGCCGCACTTGCGAAAGCGAGCCGCCCCCAGCCATGGGCGGGGGCTGGAATGCCGTTTAATGCGAGAATGAGTTTCGTTCACTCTCTGCGAGCAATCCGCAAGCACGGGGTGACAGTTTAAGCTTAGTTTGTCTAATTTAGAATTGAATAGCCCTGGATGATTGATATGATGCCTACCTTGTCTAAAAAATTAAAAGAATATAAAGACAGCTTAAAGGTTGTAAATAAATTTGTTTTCACCAACGCACTGGGGCAGCGGTTAGGCAGTAACTCAAAAGTGTGGGAAGAACTTAATAAACTATTGAAGAAACAGGGCTATGATTGCACATTACACGATTTGCGACATACATATGCGAGTTTATTAATAGCAAAAGGTGTAAATATAAAATATATTCAGAAAATGCTTGGACATACATCAATAAAAATGACAATGGATACCTACGGACATTTAATACCAGATGTGCATGATCATGCAGTTAATGCACTTGAAGAAATTTTGAATAAAAATATTCCCGACAGGCACGCATTGGGCACGCAAGAGTTAAGCTAAAGCCAAAAAACAGTTATATCAATAAAAAATAAAATGGATATTGTAGTTTCGACAGCATTCTTCTCACATAAAAACAGGGACTTTACAGGGAAAATTTTGAAAATATAATAACTTTTTATAAATTTTATCCAGTTAAAATGCGTATTTACAGCCAAATTCCCTGAAAAATTAACAGGGAATTATTTTTGAAGAACAGGGAAAATTTCTGGTTAAATTTTAATTATTTTGTTGAGTTTTTTATCTTCACAATTCTGACAGCATGGGTAAATTTATTATGTGTCTTTTATATTATGATATTTGAATATTACTAATTTTTGCATGGTTTAAAGACAATGCCTGAAATTAAAAAAGATGAAACACGTGAAGAACGTATTGACATGGAGAT
>JANQEP010000002.1 GCA_028278305.1 Candidatus Gastranaerophilales bacterium | reverse complement strand
CTTAATGCGACGTTGCCCAGATTCCCACGTCGGGCGAATAACAATTACCTGCTTACATTCTCGCTTTTTCGCCCGCGCTGCTCGGAATGACATTTCGGGGGCTATCAACATGGTGCCGGGAGACAAGGAAAAAATACAATTCGTGATTCGAGTTAAATAAACTTTTATAGCGCATAAAATAAATTTTGAATTATAATTTATATGTCGAAGGTTTAATTAAGTATTTGCACACAATGACTCAGCCGAGAAAAAGTATTATAGACGCGCAGGGGTATGAAATTCCTCTGTATCTGGACGATTATAAACTCAAGCTGGACTGCAACGAGAATATAATAGGACCTTCTGCCCTGGTCATTGCCGCTTTGCAGGAAATTACCGATAAAGATATAAAATTTTACCCGGCATACGGCGAAATTCTGGAAAAACTCTCTGCTTATAATAACGTTACTAAAGATATGATTTTACCGGCGAATGGAGCTGATGAAGCTATTAATTATGTTTTTAACACTTTTGTTGAGCCGGAAGATAATGTTCTGACCGTCACCCCATCTTTTGTAATGTCTAAAATATACTCCAGAACACTAGGCTGCGAATATAAAGAAGTACCTTATGCTGAAAAATGGGTATTCCCTACAGATGAACTGATAAAGAACATAAATGAAAAAACGAAATTAATCATAATAACCACTCCAAATAATCCTACAGGAGAGGCTATTGCCAGAAACGACCTGTTAAAAATCCTTGAGGCTTCTGCAGGCAAGTATGTATTAATAGATGAAACATACGTAAACTATGCTGATGAGAGCTTTAAAGACCTGATAGAAGTTTATCCCAATATTCTTATAGCCCGCTCAATGTCAAAGGATTTTGCTCTTGCCGGATTGAGGTTTGGATATTTAATCGCTTCAAAGAGCAATATCAGGCATATTAAAAAAATTATAAGCCCTTACAGCGTAAATAACCTGGCTGTAAAAGCCGCCCTTGCCTCGCTGGATGATATAAATCACCTGAATTACTGCGTATGCCAGGTTAGAGAATCAAAAAAGATCCTAACCGAAGTTCTATCACCTCTGGTAAAGAGAATTTATAAAAGCGACGCTAATTTTATCCTTGCAGACTTTGCAGATAAAGCTGATTTTGTATATAAAAAACTTTTAAATGCAGGTATAAAAGTTAAAAATTTTGGCAATACTCAGCATCTGGAAAATTGCCTGAGAATAGGGCTTCCTGATGTAAAAAATGTTCAATATGTTACTGATAGCTTGAGTGCTCGTGACTTAATCATATTCGATATGGACGGTGTAATAATTGATACCAGCAATTCCTACAGGTTAGCCATAAGAGGCACTTATGAAAAATTTTCAGAAACAACACTGACTCCTGAACGGGTTCAGGCAGCAAAAAACCAGGGCGGACTAAACAATGACTGGGATTTAACATATTATTTACTGGAAAAAGACGGCATCAATGTTACTTTTTCACAAATAATCGAAAAATTCCAGGAACTATACTGGGGCAATGACGGAGACGGGTTTATTCTTAACGAAAAGCTTCTTATTTCACGGGATGCTATTGCTGAAATTGTCCAAAAATATGACCTGGCTATTTTTACGGGAAGACCAAGAAAAGAAGCTGAGTTTGTGCTGAAAAAATGGAATCTTGAACAATATTTTTCCCCTGTAATCACTATGGAAGATCCTCCACAGGGCAAAGGCAAGCCAGACCCCTGGGGAATTCATAAGATCATGAGTATAACTTCTCCAAAAAAAGTTTATCATCTTGGTGATACTATTGATGATATGTTAGCTGCCAGGCAGGCCGGGGTTAAAGGGATTGGCGTACTTCCGCCCCAGGATAAAACCAAGGATTTACGCAGATCTTTATTTGCTCAAGGTGCTGTTGAAGTTCTCGAAAACACTGAAGATCTGCTACAATTGTTGAAGAAATTCGAGCAGGCACAGGTAAAATAATTTAATGGAGATAAAAATGCGCAAAAGCAGTGTTGAGAGAAAAACCCTTGAAACAGAAATCAGTATAACCCTGAATCTTGACGGAACAGGCAAAAGAAATATAAAGACCGGCATTAATTTTTTTGATCACATGCTGGAGCAACTGGCTTCTCACGGGTATTTTGACCTTGATATCAAAGCTGAATCAAAGGATAAAGATCCCCACCATATAGTGGAAGATGTTTCTTTATCTCTTGGACAGGCGTTTCTGGAAGCTCTTGGTAATAAAAAAGGTATAAAGCGCTATGGTTATACCATAATTCCTATGGATGAGGCTCTGTCATTAACTTCCATAGACATAAGCGGGCGTCCGTTCTGTGGATTTGACGTGCCCTTGCCTGAAGAGAAAGTAAATGATTTTGAAACCATACTTACAAAGCACTTTTTCACCAGTTTTTCAAATACAGCGAAAATGACAATTCATATTAAACTTCTTGACGGAGAAGACACTCACCACAAGATAGAATCTGTGTTCAAATCATTTGCAAGGTCATTAGGCACAGCATGCGGCATAGATCCCGAGCATTCTGACATTACACCCTCTACCAAAGGAGTTTTATAAAATTTTTACTTGAATCAAAGCTCTTAAGCCTGAGTTTAAGAATTAAACAGCAGGTTCTTTGAGCATTTCATCGAGTTTTCCGGATTCATTAAGCTCTTTAAGCTCTGAATAGCCCCCGATATGATTTCCGTTTATGAAAATTTGAGGAACAGTTGTCCTGCCTTGAGAATCTATCATTTCTCCGAGTTTTTTTCTTTGTTCAACTTCATCTGCTGTTATGTCATGATCTTCAAACTCAATTTCTTTTTCATTCAAAAGCTTTTTAGCCTTAATGCAGAAAGGGCAGTAATCTACTGTATAAGTAACAACTTTTGCCATAAATTATTCTCCTTCTTAAATTACTTTTATTCATTTTAAACTATATTTTATCTTTGTTATTGATAATTTTATTTATTTTTAAGAATTAATGTGATTTTCTTAACTATTAAGAAATATTAAATTTAAACTTCAAATTCTAAGCTTTCAATTTAATCTATTTTTACAGATTTATATTAAGTAAATACCTATAATAATAAAAGTAAAAATTTGTATCTTATTTTTATCCAATATTTATATTTTTGTATCTGATTTGTATCTAAGGAATAAAGAAAAAATTCTTACGTAAAATTTTTCAAAAATTTTAAAATGCGTAAGTTTTTATTCTTTACCCCTTAATGGTTTTGATGTTGCTACAATTACAAAAGCAGGAAATTTTGATATAGAAACAATTATCTTAGGTGCAAGAATAAATAATGGGCTGCATGATGAATTGCAGGGCGATATTTCTGAAATAATTATTTTTGATACTTCCTTAATACATTCTTGAGCAAACCCCGGTTCATACTTTATAATCTTTATATTGTATAAAGTCAAAGGATGAAATATGCATAATAACGGGATAAAATATGTACTAACAGTCAGGTGCCCTGACACCACAGGAATCACCGTGACGGTAGCTAATTTTATCTACAATAACGGAGGGTTTATAACTTCTATGCATAATTATGGAGACCCTTCTACTAACGAATTTTTTATGAGAGTAATATTCACCTCAGTTAATCAAAAAATGGGAGATATCCGGGAGTTAAAACAAAAATTCCAGCCTGTTGCGGATAAGTTCTCAATGCAATGGGATATTAATAATTATAATTACAAAACAAGGATAATGATAGCTGTATCAAAATATGGACACTGTCTGAACGACCTTCTTCATAAGACAAAATTCGGACAGCTGCCGATTGAGATTATGGCTGTGGTGTCTAATCATCCTGATATGAAAGAAATGACAGAATGGTACGGAGTTGATTATTTTCATTTTCCAATAACCCCTGAAACAAAGCTTAAACAGGAAAAGAAAATTCTGAACCTGGCTAAAAAGCTCAGAGTTGATTTATTTGTTCTGGCAAGATATATGCAGATTCTTTCTCCTGTTATGTGCGAAGCTCTGGCAGGAAGATGTATAAATATACATCATTCATTTTTACCGAGCTTTAAAGGCGCTTCACCTTATTCCCAGGCACATTCAAGAGGTGTAAAAATTGTCGGCGCTACTGCTCATTATGTTACTTCTGATCTTGATGAAGGTCCTATTATAGAGCAGGCTGTTGAGAGAGTTGATCATACATATAGCATTGAAGATATCGGGTCTACTGTCAAGGATTTAGAAACTTTAACTCTTTCAAGGGCAGTAAAATGGCATGCTGAAAGAAGAATTTTGCTTAACGGAAACAAAACCGTAGTTTTTAAGTAAAATTAAGGGATAAAGAATAAAAACTTACGCATTTTAAAATTTTTGAAAAATTTTACGAGGATGCCCCTCATTCCACAAATTTTTTTTTATTTACTTACAATTTCTTTTTCATCAAGAGCTGCAACCCCTGGAAGTTCTTTACCTTCAATAAATTCAAGACTTGCACCACCGCCGGTGCTTATATGGGAGTAAGCATCACTCATAATGCCGAATTTTTCCACGGCAGCAACTGTATCTCCACCCCCAAGAATGCTCATTGCTCCTTTTTTAGTAGCTTCTGCAACACTTTCTGCCACGGCTTTTGTTCCCTCGGCAAACTTATTAATTTCAAAAACCCCCACAGGACCATTCCAGAGAATTGTTTTTGCCTGCATCAGGATGTCGTTTATTTTTTTTCTTGATTTTAAACCTATATCAATTCCCTCCCAATCTTCAGGGATTTCTTCTGCCGGAACAATTTTTATATTTGCTTCCTGGCTAAAATCATCAGCTACTACAACATCTTCAGAAATTTCCAGGTTCACTCCTTTATCTTCAGCCATTTTCATAAGGTCCCTGGCTACATCAAGCTTATCATCCTCGCAGATAGATTTTCCGACTTCACAGCCTTTTGCCTTCAGGAAAGTATATGTCATTCCTCCGCCTAAAATCAGGGTATCTACTTTATTAATAAGACTTTCAAGTATGCCTATTTTTGTAGAAACCTTGCTGCCGCCTACTATTGCCACAAAAGGTCTTTGAGGTGATTCGAGAATTTTGCCAAGGGCTTCGAGTTCTTTTTCCATTAATAACCCGGAGACTGAGGGTGAAAGATATTTTGCAACTCCTTCAGTTGAAGCATGTGCTCTATGTGCAGTACCAAAAGCATCGTTTACATAAATATCAGCTAATTCTGCAAGTTTTTTCGCAAATTCAGGATCATTATCAGTTTCCTGCTTATAAAACCTTATATTCTCAAGAAGAGCCACATCGCCTTCTTTAAGTCTTTCAAGTTTTGATTTAACTTCTTCACCAATGCAGTCGTCAAGTTCCATAACCGGTATATCAAGAAGTTCGGAAAGTCTTTTTGCTACGGGGGCAAGTCTCATTTCATCTTTAAATTCACCTTTTGGGCGTCCCAGATGAGCTACAACTATAACTTTTGCCCCTTTTTCCCTTAAATAATTGATAGTGGGAATTGCAGAGCGAATTCGTGTATCATCTGTGATATTCAGGTTTTTATCCATCGGGACATTAAGGTCTTCCCTTACAAGAACTCTTTTACCGCGGATATCTTTTAAATCTTTTACTGTTTTTTTCATAAAACCCTTCTCCCTTGCAATTTAATCCATATTATTTTCAGATAAGAAAAGAATAAATTCAAGTCTCTATTGCAATAGGAATTATGATTTTAGCAAAAAAGAAATAATTAGATATTAAGAATTGTAAATAAATTTCGTATTTTTGAAAAAACAATCAAAAAAAATACTTTATATATATAAGCGATATAGCTTCCTGAACTTACTTCCTAACCTTCCCTTCTAGCAAGTTTAGCCCTGAGTATTTAAATATTCAGGGCTTTTTTTTTTATCTTTCAACAGGCTCTTTGCGGTTAGCATAATTAACCTGAATCACGAAATACGTATAACCACCTCTGAGGGTGGGCGATTTTGAGAAAATTTCAAAAAATACGATTCGTGATTCGAGTTATTTAACTCGAGCTGGCGGTATGTATTACATTGAAGGCAAAAAGACCGTAAAACAGCTTCCCTTACCTTCTTTACTATCAACACTGATTGTCCCGTTGTGGCTTTCTATGATTTTTTTTGAAAGGTATAAACCCAGACCGGTGCCTACCTGTCTGAATTTTTTGGAATAGCTCGTAAATTTATTAAATAAATTGGATAATTCCTCTTCTGACATGCCTCTTCCTGTGTCGGTAAAAGAAATAACCGTGTTTTTGTTTTCTATTTTTGTTACTATTGATATCTCTCCGTTTTCTTCCGTATAAGTAAAAGCATTTGAAAGTAAATTTATAAAGACCCTTTTTATTTCCAGAGAATCAACAAATGCAATAACAGGCTCTTGCTCAAAGTTAAAGATAACTTTCTGTTTTTTATCTTCAGCAAGATGTTTTAACTCGCAACAGCAAGAGCGGATTAAGCTGTTAATGTCTACATACTGCTTATTCATAGCTACTTTTCCGTTATCATATTTATATGTAGTGAGCAGGTTATCGAGCATGCATGCCATATACTTATTTGAATTAAGCGTTTCATTTAATATCTCGGTCTGAGATTCGTTTATCTGACCAAACTTACCGTTTAACAGCATTTCTAAAGCTTTTATCTGAGCCCTTACAGGTGTTTTCAGGTCATGGGTAAGCGTAGCTACAAATGTTTCCTTTTGCGCTTCGATCTCTCTTTTAGCAGTTATATCACGCATAACCATTATATATCCGCCTTCTGTATTTTCCCCTGACATGGATATTTTTGAACAGTTTGCTTCTATAAACCTTTTTTGATTATTAATCTCTATTTCAAAATCAAAATATGAAAATGTATCACAGGAGCTTAAAAGACATTCTTCATATTTACATGATATAATTTCGCAGAATTTTTTGTTTAAAACTCCTTCTTTTTTCCCTTCCGTCCATTTAAAAAACATTTCGTTACAGGAAAGTATTTTAAAATCAGAATCTAATAAAATTATCACGTCCTCTGAAAATTGAAATATCAAATCCAGAATTTTCTTTTCCGCTTTTAGCTCATCCTGAAGGTCTTTAATCTTTAATATACTGAGAACCCTGGCTTTTAGTTCCTCTATTTTATAAGGTTTAACAATGTATTCATAAGATCCCAGATTAAATCCTTTTACTATATCGCTGGTTTTATCCATAGCACTTACAAAAATCACCGGCAAATCAACGGTTTTATGGTTTAACTTAAATTGTTTTATTATGTCAAACCCGCTCATATCAGGCATCATAATATCCAGAAGAACAAGGTCGAATTTTTCCTGTTCCATTATGTCAAAAGCCTGTTTACCGCTATATGCAAGTTTTACATCCTGTCCGAGCTGCTCCAGTGTTTCTTTGAGAATATCCGCATTCATCTCGTTGTCATCGACTACGAGAATGTTATGATGCTTAATCTTCATATCAATTAAGCCATGCTCTTCCGTATGTTCAAAATTTTCTATTATGAAGTCTTTCTTTAATTTTGTAGTTTCACGATCAGGTTTATTTTTATCTATAAAACTCTCTACGGTTGAAGCAAAAGTTGATACACTAAAAGGCTTGGAAATAAAACCTGAGCAGCCGGCTTCAAAAGCTTCTTTTTTATCATTTTCCATTACCATAGCAGTAAAAGCCACAACAGGTATAGCTTTTGTGCCCGGATTATTTTTTAAAACCCTGGTAATCTCTGTTCCTTTTATTTCCGGAAGATCTATATCCATAAGGACTAAATCAGGTTTTTTACAGTTTACGGAATCCAGGCATTGCTGCAGGTTTTCTGCTCTTTGAATATCATGACCCGCGTATTTAAGCAGTTCAGACGCCAGCTCAAAGTTTATGTGATCATCTTCGACAATAAGAATGTTAGCCATTGTTTTTATATAATTGAAGTTTTTTTATATAACCAAAATTTATAAGTTTATATTTATAAATTGTATATTATAAAAATAAACTTATTTAAAGTTAATTATTTGTATCAAAAAATTTTTTTGATAAATTTTACAAACAAAAAGACTGCAATGAACATCTTTAAAACTTAGCTTATTAATGCTTTTAGTATCTTATAAATATCCTTAATTTTATCCTTATTATGCTGAATATCAGTAAGAATTTCTTTTAATAACTCATCGGATGATTTGTGATGTTCAAAATTGAATAATTCTTTTGGCTCAACTTCAAGCGCATCAATAAGTTTTTCAAGATTTTCAGAAGACGGGAAGTTTTGCCCTGTTTCTATTTTGCTAAGATTTCTTGTTGATATATTTATTATTTCTGCCAATTGGTCCTGTTTTAAACCATTAAGGTTTCTTAATTCTTGAATCCTTGCGCCAAATAATTTTTTAAACTCAGACATAAAACTTCTTCTCTGCTTGGCAGTGGTTAAATGCAAAATGATAATTTTTTATAGTCATAAATGTCACCCGTGCTTGACATGGGGTCTATATAGATGCCGCATCAAGTGCAGGGCATTTCATCACCTTAAAAAATACTCGCTACCCTTTAATATAAAGGGTTTAAAGACAAAAATGAATGTCTCTATATATCAAACTTACTAATTAATTAGATATACAGAGACATTCATATAAACCTATAAGATCATTTAAGATAATCAACAAGGAATCAAAATGAAAAAACACAAAAAACAGCTATGTATAGACTTTGACAGAATACTAAACTGTCATGCCGATAAGGGAGCAAGTGAGTTTTTAAATGAGTTGTATTTAAATTACGAAATTTACATATTAGCGCCCAAAAGCCCGGATTTAGTCAAAAAATGGCTTGCGCAAAACAACCTGGCAAAATATGTCAAAGACGTTACGGGTAAAAAGCTTCAAGGCTGTGCTTACATTGATGATAGCGGTATAAATTACTAAATAACACCAACCTAAATAACCCATACACTTTACCATTCTAAAAAAATCCTTAAAAAGGCATCCAGCCTAATCTTAAGGTGGCGGGTAGCTACACATCAACCCGTCTTTTTTTTAGCCAAAACCTCTGTAAGTGCGGGGTGACAGTAAGATCAAATAAAAACAGCACCAGCCGCTATTAAACCACTACAGGATTTTTATATGTGTGATCCTGAATACTTTAATACGGGTTTTCTCGAAGCAGCGACCTCGTCTACCCTTGAAACCGGGGAATTAATCGGGGATTCGGCTACCTGTCCGGGATTTGTTTTTATTTGCTCAGCTATCTGCTTCATTATGTCAATAAAATTATCAAGGGTTTCCTTTGTTTCGGTCTCAGTGGGCTCGATCATCATGGATTCGGAAACTATCAACGGAAAATAAACGGTCGGAGGGTGAATATTAAAATCCATAAGCCTTTTTGCAATTCCCACGGTGTTTACGCCCTGTTTTTTCTGGATATCCCCGGAAAATACAAATTCATGCATACAGACCAGGTCATAGGGAAGCAGGTAATCATTTTTAAGCTTTTCTTTCAGGTAATTAGCATTAAGCACTGCGTCTTCACTTACTTTTCTTAATCCATCCCTTCCCATCATAAGGATATAGGCGTATGCTTTTACAAAAATCCCAAAATTTCCGTAAAACGGCTTAAGTTTGCCGATAGAATTTTTAAAATCATAATCAAAATAGTATTTTTTCCCGTCAAATTCCGCTAAAGGAACGGGCAGGTATTCAGTAAGCTCTTTTGTAACTCCGATAGGACCTGAACCCGGACCGCCCCCGCCATGAGGAGCAGAAAAAGTTTTGTGCAGGTTTACATGCACTATATCAAAACCCATAAGTCCCGGGTTTGTAATGCCCATAATCGCATTCAGGTTAGCGCCGTCGTAGTAAAGCAGAATGTCGTGTTCTTTTGCAATTTTTGATATTTCAAGGATTTCTTCTTCAAAAATACCCAGAGTATTGGGATTAGTCATCATAACTGCTGCTACGTCATTACCGAGTAAAGTTTTTAATTCATTTATATCAACCTGCCCCCTTGAATTTGACTTAACTTTAAGCACATCAAAACCGCACATCTTTGCAGAAGCAGGGTTTGTACCGTGGGCTGAGTCAGGAATTATTATTTTCGTTCTTTTTTCAGCTTTACTTTCAAAATATTTCTTAACTATGAGCATGCCCGCAAATTCGCCCTGAGCGCCTGCGGCAGGCTGAAGCGAAACTTTATGCATGCCTGTAATTTCAGCAAGGGATTTTTGCAGTTCATACATCAATTCCAGCGCACCCTGGGAGTATTTTTCCGGCTGCTCGGGGTGAATTCCCGTAAAACCTGAAAGGGCTGCCAGTTGTTCGTTAATTTTAGGATTATATTTCATAGTGCAGGATCCCAGCGGGTAAAAAGCAGTATCCACAGAAAAGTTCTGCCGGGACAGGTTTATAAAATACCTTATTACATCAAGTTCCGTTAACTCAGGCAGGTTAACGCCGTCTTTTTTCAGGCAGTTTTCCGGGATTAATTCCTGAACAGGTTTTTGATCAATTCCCGAGCCTGAAAATTTTATTCCTCTTTTTCCCCCGGTGCTATTTTTAAAAATTGTCTTTTTCATTATTTTCACAGTTCTTTCCAGCTTTTTCAGAAAAAATTTTTCATATTACATAAGCAAAATATCAAAAGCATATGATCATTAATATTATCATGGTCAGAATAAACAAATTTTCTAAATTTTAAAAACTCAAGTTGCTAAGGAGTAAGGAATAAAAACTTACGCGTTTTAAATTTTTTCAAAAATCTATAAGTAGCAATTTGAGTTTTTAAAACTCGGTTTTTTATGTTTAAGCTTTGCTGCTTGTGTTAAATTTTTAATAGGTTACAAATTAATTTATATTAAAAAAAATTTAACTAAAAGGAGAATCTTATATGAAGATAGGGATTCCGGGGGAAATTAAAGCCCAGGAAGAAAGAGTTGCAATAACTCCTGCCGGGGTTGAAACAATAAAAAGAGAAGGTCATGAAGTTTTTATAGAAAACAACGCCGGGCTGGGAAGCGGATTCAGTAATGAGGTTTATGAAAAAGCAGGCGCAAAAATCCTGGGCAGCCCAAAAGAAATTTTTGAAATATCGGATATGATCTTAAAAGTTAAAGAACCGCTTGAGCAGGAATATAACTACTTAAGGGAAAACCAGATTTTATTTACCTACCTGCATCTCGCGGCTGTTCCCGGGTTAGCCAGAAAACTCCTGGAGAAAAAAGTAACAGGCATAGCCTATGAAACAGTACAGCTTCCTGATTCAAGCCTGCCGCTGCTTACACCTATGAGCGAAGTTGCAGGCAGAATGTCTGTTCAGATAGCTTGCAGGTTACTGGAAAAATACCTCGGCGGGAAAGGAATCCTGATGGGCGGAGTTCCCGGGACTTTACCGGCAAAGGTTGTTATTATAGGAGGCGGGGTTGTCGGTGCAAACGCGGCAAAAATGGCTCTGGGATTAAGAGCAAACGTAACCATCCTGGATATTAACCTCGACAGAATGCGTTACCTGAATGACATTTACGCTGAAAGCCTGACAACATTATATTCGAACCCCTATAACATCAGGCAGCAGGTAAAAAGCGCTGATGTAGTCATAGGAGCGGTTCTGCTTACAGGAAAAAAAGCTCCTTGCCTGGTTACAGAGGATATGGTAAAAGAAATGACTCCCGGGTCAGTTATTGTTGATGTGGCAATTGACCAGGGTGGTTCTATAGAAACAATAGACAGGGTAACAACCCATGAAAACCCGACTTATATTAAGCATGGAGTAGTTCATTACTCTGTAGCAAACATGCCGGGCGCTGTTCCCCGGACTTCAACCGTGGCTCTTACCAATGCAACCCTGCCTTATGTGGTAAAACTCGCAAATTACGATTTAAAGGAAGCTTTAGAAAGAAATGAAGACTTAAAGCTTGGGGTGAACACTTATAAGGGCTATATAGTCCATAAGGGCGTCTCATCCTCAATGGATCTTCCTTATGAAGATATAGAGAAACTTTTATAGGTTTATTTTATGAGGTATATATCAATTTTTGATATTATAGGTCCGATAATGATAGGTCCTTCCAGCTCTCATACAGCAGGAGCTATAAGAATAGGGCTGTTTTCAAGAAAAATTTTCGGTAAAAACCCTAAAAAAGTCGTGTTTAAGCTTTATAATTCTTTTGCAAAGACAGGACTCGGGCACGGTACTGACAAAGGGATTCTTGGAGGGATTCTCGGCTTTGATGTAAGCGATGCCAGAATCAAACATTCCTTTGAATATGCTGAAAAACAAAAACTTGAATACTCTTTTGAGTATTTATCAATGGATTACAGACATCCAAATTCTGTAGATATAATATTCCCGGATGAAACCGGCGGGGAGTTAATGAAAATTTCAGCTAACTCAATGGGAGGCGGGGAAGTCCAGATTAGCGGAATAGACGGTTTCAGCACGGACATAAGAGGTGATTACCCTGTTTTAATACTGGTTTATAAAGACCGGCAGGGTGTTTTATCCGAAGTTTCAGGCTTAATCCAGGAACAGGGAATAAATATAGCTTCATTAAGCTGTGAACGCAGGGAAAAATACAAAGAAGCAGTAATGACTATCTGCCTTGACTCGATTTTGCCGGATAAGACCATCGAAGAAATAAAAAAACTTCCTGATATGTACCTGGTAAGAAATATAGAGAGATTGCAGGAGTAATGGAAAATATAGTAACTTTCAGCCAATTATTAAAAGTAACCGGTCAGAATGAAAAAAGGATTTCTGAGGTCTTTTGGGAACTCGAATCACATATGCTGGAAAAAAGCCCTGAAGAAGTAAGAAACCTGGCTCGAAGAAACCTGGAAGTAATGAGTTCTTCGATTCAGGACGGTTTGAAGAATTTCGGCGTTTCCCCGAGCGGAATGTCAGGTGAGGATTCCCAAAAAATACTTAAAAGATACAAAAATGCTGATAATTTACCTTTTAACAGGCTTATCGGCCGGATTCTCGGATATTCTATAGCAATTTCCGAAGAAAACCAGAGAATGGGAAGAATTGTTGCCTGTCCTACAGCGGGCTCATGCGGGATAGTTCCTTCTGTAATCACCGGTTATGCGGAAGAATACGGTTTTAGCGAGGAGCGGCAGGTCAATGCACTAATAACTGCCGGGGGAATAGGAAAAATAATTGCGCAGCAGATGCCCCTGGCAGGAGCTGTTGCGGGCTGCCAGGCGGAATGCGGGGTTGCTTCAGCCATGGCGGCAGGTGCAGCTGTTGATTTAATGCAGGGTACAAATGAGCAAATCGTACATGCCGCGGTACTTGCCCTGAAAAACATAATGGGTCTTGTCTGCGACCCTGTTGCAGGGCTTGTGGAAGTTCCATGTATCAAGAGAAACGGATTTCTGGCTGTTCATGCCGTGACATCATCTGAGATGGCGCTGGCAGGGATTCAGAGTTTTATTCCGCCGGATGAAGTTATCCAGGCTGTAAAACAGGTGGGAGTCCTGATGTCCCCTATGCTGAAAGAAAGCAGTGAAGCCGGTCTTGCTGTCACTGACACGGCAAAACAGGTTTTAAAAAACATAAGGAAGTAACCTGATAATTATAGTTGCCAGGTCTATCATAGAAAATAAGGAGTGAGGTGGTTTTGGGGTTAATTGGTTTTTTCGTCAGTTTTAGAAGTTGCTTTTGAAGCTATACCGCGAACATTGACTATAGAACTTTTAACTTTATCCCCAAATTCTTTCAGCTCCTGAACCTGCTCTTGTATTTGTTGTTTTTCAAAAGGATTATCAGTAAACATATAAGATTTCATTAACTGTTTTTGCTTTGCTGTTATATCCTGCCAGAACTTATCTTCTATTATTTTATCGGTAACCTTCAAGTTAAACCAGGAAGCTATGGCTTTACCTGCAAAAGATGCGGTAATAGCTGCTCCAAAGGTTATAAGCCCTATTAAACCTTTATATTTTGGTTCCGGGAATTTTTTATTTAAATGAGCGGCTATGGGAAGAATAATGGCAGTCGGAACCAGAACACCGCTTATAATTTCAAAAACAAATTCCTTTATTTTATTTTTAATCCCTTTTTGCTTACCTACTGAATAGCCAACTATAGTTGAAAAAGACGGGTGTATGTTATCCATATAGTCTGCACCGGGAATATCATCAATCTGATTCATTATTCCATATTTATAGTCAATAAACTTATTAGCTTTTTTAGAAACTTCATCCGGTTCGTCGTATTTTACCGGGAATTTTCTCTGGGCAAATTCCCCTGCCACACCGCCAAGAATCCCGGCACTAAACGGAATGCTAAGGGCTTGAAGAAAATCCCTTGCGGGAAATTTTCTGATAATATTGCCTATTTTTTCAGGTATATTTTTCAGTAAATGTTTTTCAGCAAAAGTTTTCGCTACTTCAGAATCAATTTTTTTGTTTAAATACCTTTGAAACCCTCTGTGTCCTATTATACCCCCCAGTATCATCGCAGCGCCAATTATAACATTATTTATAAAAGTATTTTTCTTGTCCTCTTCCACCGCATGGCTAACTTCCATAGCTGTCTGAACTCCCCATATTCCGACAATACCCGCCGGAATCAGCAGTTTTGCCTTTTGTTCCAGATCCGTCACAGAAAGAGTCCTAAAAAGTTTTTGAGATATTCCGGTTATTCCACTCATTTAAAATTAAAACATTTTTATTTTTACTTATACATACAAACCCTATAAAAACTAAAAATTTACCTTTTTTAGGAGTATACCGATTTCAATTTTAAATATTTATAACCTGAATTGCTATAGTGAAATGAGTTTATATTCTTGATAAATAACTCGAGTCGCTAATTGCATGTATGCAACATTTGCCAAAACCCACCCATGAATGAGCTACTGCGTTAGCTCCCGCTGCCGCGCACAGCCGCCCCATAGGTAGAAAAGAGGCTCCGCCTCTTTTCGATTCTCTATAATTTTTTGACAAATGTTGCATAGTCATATTCTTGCTTTTGGCTAATTGGCGACTCGAGTTAAATATTTATATATTAAAAAATTTTTACTATTTTTTTAATTAAAATTTGAAAAATCATAATAAAAATTCATATTTATTTAAGTTTTAAACAAATTTATATATAATCAAATCAGTATTCAAAAGCTGATATTTATTGAAATTAACTCTAAATTCCCCGGGAGAGAGTGTTTTGACAAACACATATGAAAAAGAAAAAGCGGCAAAACTTCCGCCTCAGAACCTTGAAGCTGAAAAAGCCGTGTTAGGCGGGATCCTTATTGATCCTAATGCTATAGCAAAGATATCCGACCTGCTTAAACCGGATTACTTTTATAAACAGGCTCATAAATACATTTATACCGCGGCAATATCGCTTTTTAACAATAATGAACCCATAGATGTGGTTACTGTATCAGAAAACCTCAAAAGTGCAGAAAAGCTTGAACTGGTAGGGGGAAGAGCATACATAAATGATCTTGCCCTTTCAGTTATTACTTCCGCAAATATTGAGTATTACGGAAAAATAATCCTGGAAAAAGCTGTGATGAGAGAGCTTATAAGAGCAGGAGGAGAAATTGCTTCAATAGCATATGATGATATAAACACGGAAAAAGCAGTTGATACAGCAGAACAGCTAATATTTTCGATTTCCCAGAAAAAAGCTCCTGACAACCTTACTCACGTGGGAGAAATTGTTCTTGAAAGCTACAACCTGATAGAAACCCGATATAACAACCGTGATGAGCTTGTAGGAGTTCCCAGCGGATTTTATGACCTTGACAGCTTAACCGCCGGTTTTCAGCCTTCTGATCTGATAATAGTTGCAGCCAGACCCTCTATGGGAAAAACAACTTTCTGTCTTAACATAGCCCAGGAAGTAGGAATAAGAAGAAAAAAGCCCGTTGCATTATTTAGCCTGGAAATGTCAAAAGAGCAGCTTGTCCAGAGAATGCTGTGTTCCGAGGCAGAAATTGATGCCAACCGACTTAGAACCGGTCATATGCACGCGGAAGACTGGACAAAACTTGCCAGGGCAATGAATGAAATGGGTGATTGTCCTATATTTATTGATGATTCTCCGGGACTGTCCATTTCCGAGCTCAGGGCAAAATGCAGAAGGTTATGTATGAGCCAGAAAGAGCTTGGACTGGTTATTATAGACTATCTTCAGCTTATGGAAGGCTCTGATAACAGAAGACATGACAGGGTACAGGAAATTTCGTCAATTTCCAGGGGACTTAAAGGTCTTGCAAGAGAATTAAAAACTCCTGTTATTGCCCTATCCCAGCTATCAAGGGCTGTGGAATCAAGGCAAAATAAAAAACCAATGCTGAGTGATCTCAGGGAAAGCGGAAGTATTGAGCAGGATGCTGATATTGTAATGTTTATCTACAGGGAAGAATATTATGACCCTGAAAATATAGAAAAGAAAAATAAAGCTGAAATAATCGTGGCAAAACAAAGAAACGGTCCCGTAGGAAGCGTTGAGCTATTATTCCAGAACAATATTACAAAATTCAAAAACCCTGCCAGCAGCAAAACAAGTTTATTTTAAATTATTTCAGTATTAAGTAAAATAAAAAATGCTGCAAACAGATTTTTAAGAAGCTTTAATCGGAAAGTAGCAATGTTAACTGATCTTGAGCAAAAAGTCAATGAAAAACAACATCAAAATACTTGACTGTACCCTGCGGGACGGCGGATATAAGACTAACTGGCACTTTTCGGAAGACCTGGTTAAAAATTATTTAAAAACAATGAAAACCCTGGGAATTAAGATGATTGAGCCCGGATTCAGACTTCTTAATAAAAATCCTGATTTCGGAAAATTTGCATACTGCACGGATGAATTTTTGCAAAGCCTGTTTATTCCTGAAAAATTTCAACTGGCTGTAATGATAAAAGCTGAGGAATTTTTTACGGCTGACGCTCAAAAATCCCTTAACGCAATGTTTAAGGAAGCGTCTGATTCTCCTGTGGAAATCGTCAGAATTGCGATACCCTGGCAAAAAGCCCCTGAATGTTCATTAATCACAGAAATCCTGAAAAACAAAGGATATAAAGTCATGTTGAATCTTACTAAAATTTCCCCGGGTTCAGAAAAAGAAATTGCCGGTATAATCAATAAAATTAAGGACAGGCAGGCTTTTGACGCGCTTTATTTTGCGGATACTTTCGGGGAATTTTCCCCGCGGGATGTCGGGAAAATTGTTAGCGTTATCAACCGGCAATATTATGGACAGATCGGATTTCACGGGCATAATAATAAAAACCGGGCACTGGCAAATTCCCTGACTGCCATTGAGAATGGTGTTAATTATATTGACTCAACCCTGCAGGGAACAGGCAAAGGTGTCGGAAACCTTGCAACCGAAGTTATAATTCAGGAATTAAAAAACCAACCCGGGCTTAAAAATTATGTGCCCGTCATAAACGCTTAGAGCCCGGCGGGAAATAAATTTTGTCACCTATACCAATTTCAATAGATAATCGTTAAATGCAATTAATGCGCATTTGTCATCACGAGGAGGAGTTTAAAACAGGCAATATTGCCTATTTTAAACTGTGACGTGGTGATCTGTCCTTTTAGGTTATAA
>JANQEP010000149.1 GCA_028278305.1 Candidatus Gastranaerophilales bacterium | reverse complement strand
GCAGGCGGTGCTGTCCGCATTTCGCAGCGAAGCCTCTTTTCCACCTTTAGGGTGGTTGTGCGCGGCAGCGGGAGCTAACGCAGTAGCTCATTCATGGGTGGGTTTTGGCAAATGTTGCATATATGCAATTAGCGACTCGAGTTAATTAGTAAGAAGGTTTTTAGCTAGCCTGTCATTGAAGTTATTTAAATGTTAAAAAATGTTAAAAAAAAATCAAATTTTGAATTTTTAATGAATATATTTTTTTTATATACATGAAGATTAAGTTAAAAAACTTTCTTTTTGTGACCGGAGGAGTAAACCAAGAATTATCAAAAATAAAAATATAAAACATTACTAATGGATATGTTTTCTTGAGGAGGAGATATTTATGTGGAATTACGGACCTAGTACAATGATGCCTATGCAAACGATGCAACAGCCTATGGGTATGCCAAGTAGCAGTATGTATGGAGGTTACTCACCGAGCTACAGTTATTCACCAAGCTACAATAATAGCTATTATAATATTACTAATATATATAATAATTTCTTTGCCAACGCTGCAATGCAACAACCAATAATGCAAGGTCAAATAATGGGCGGTCAAATGCCAATGCAGCCAATGCCAACGTCAATGTTTCAAGGGCAGATAATTGGTCAGCCATCAATTGGTAATTTTGATCAAATGATGCAATCATTTATGCAACAACTACAATTATTAATGCAACAGATTTCATTACGAAACTTCTTAAAAGATCTGATGGAGCAGAGTATGATGGAGCAGACGGAAATTATCGCGGAAGCAAAAGCCTGGGGTGATCCGCACTTTAACGTAACCAATAGTAAAGGTGAAGATCTTATGACTGATCATAAGGGTATTGATGATAATACATATAATATACTCGATGCGAGAGGTAATGACGGACTTCTTGTAGATGCAAAATATATTAACTCAGGAGATCCTAATGCTCCCCAGGTTATGGGAACTGTAAGAGTAGCAGCCGGTAATGAAGAATTAATCTTTGATAAAGACGGTACAGCAACTCTTAATGGAAAAGTCCTTGAAAAAGGTAAAGATTATACAACTAAAGATGGAACACAGATTAAGTTTCTTGAAAACGGTAATATAGATGTTATTTCTAAGGAAAAAGACGCTACAATCCATCTTATAGATAGCGGTAACTACCTGGATGTCCATATAGCAGAAGGCAGTAGGCTGGGCAATGGATACAAAAAATTAGGCGGCGTCTTAGGTACATTACTTAACCATAAAGATGATCTTGCTAAGCTTGACGGCTCAAGTAGAGTAAACGACATCGACGGTGACGGTATATCAGATGACCTCAACGGAGATGGATTTATACAAGATAATGAGTGGGCGAGACTCGGATATAATTTTGATGTAACCGCGACAAGAGCAATCGCATAAAGTACTGAAAAAATAGAGAGATTGGGGCAAAAGAGACAGGTTCCCGCCTGTCTCTTTTTCAATTCTGAAAGCGGGTATATAAAATTACGTCATTGCTGATACCTTCAAGCTTTTATGATATAATCCGAGCTATGAAAAAAGACTATTATGTATATATTTTAACTAATTACTGATATAGAAAATAAAAAAAATATTAAATAACACGAATCAAAAAATATGACAATAACGATAGCGGTTACAGGAAAGAGCGGAAGCGGCAAAACAACAGTAGTAAAATCACTGGTAACTGCACTGCATGCGCACTATCCGGAAAAATCCGTTTTACTGGTAGATAACGACTTAAGCTGTGAGCTTGCTAACACCTTTGGAATAGAAATCAAAAAAAACATAAACTCAATAAGAATGGGCAAGTATAGCTATCGACCATCGGAAAAAATGCAGAAACACGAGATCGTAGAGTGGGCAATCAATGATATGGTGCTGAATCTCTATGATGAAATTGACCTGATAGTTGCAGGACCGCTTTTTACAAAGGGATGTACCTGTATTACCGATCAATTTATTGATGATGCGCTGAATGACCTGTTTAAAAATTATGATATCGTGTTATTTGACTGTGAATATGATCTTGAATACTTACACAAGCTAGTTGATTACCCGCTTGATACAACCCTGATAATAGCGGATACAAGTGTTTCATCGATATACTCGGCGGCTAAAATAAAGGAATCCTCTATGAGATTTGCTGCTCAGGGTCAAATAGGAGTTATTGTCAATAAGGTAAAGGAAAACAAGATTCCTGACAATATCGCTGCGCTTTTAGTAGAAAATGACATTAAAATGATTGGAATGTTACCCTATGATAAGAATCTTGAGTTTGAAAACTTAATGAGAGAATCTGAAACGGTTACCCGGGGGGTAGATGAACTTTTATTCAGGCTTAACCTGTCAATTCTGGGAAATTAGGAGAAAAAAATGACAGTTTTAATACGAGGAAAAGAATTAGCAGAAAAAATTGTTGATGAAATCGAAAAAGAAGTTAAAAATTACGATAAAAAACCCGGTTTAACAGTAATAATCGTGGGAGAAAACCCGGCAAGCAAGGTTTATGTCAATAAAAAGAAAAAAACAGCCGAAAAAGCAGGATTTAATTCGGAAGTTATCGAACTGCCCGAGACGGTAAGCCAGCAGGAACTTGAAAATTATATTGACAATTTAAACAATAACCCGGCTGTTGACGGGATTCTTGTCCAGCTTCCCCTGCCCGGGCATATTAACGCTTATGATATTATAGAAAAAATAAATCCTGAAAAGGATGTTGACGGTTTTCATCCTGTAAATGCAGGCAAGCTGGTAACAGGGCTTAATCCATATGCGGTTTCGTGTACTCCTTACGGGATAGTTCGGCTTCTTGAGGAAAACAACATAGAAATCGAAGGTAAAAACGCTGTTGTAATAGGACGGTCGAACATAGTCGGAAAACCTCTTGCTTCATTGCTTTTAAACAGGAACGCAACGGTTACGGTATGTCACAGCAGGACAAAAAACCTTAAGGAAATATGCAGCCGGGCTGATATCCTGGTAGCGGCAGTAGGCAGGGCAAAACTTGTAAAAGCTGACTGGGTAAAACCCGGAGCTGCAGTTATAGATGTGGGAATGAACAGGACAGAAGATGGAAAGCTTGCAGGTGATGTCGATTTTGATGAAGTTTCCGAAAAAGCGGGATACATCACACCTGTTCCCGGAGGGGTTGGTCCTATGACCATTGCCATTCTGCTTTTTAACACACTTAAGCTTTTTAAATTACACAATTAAAAATATGACCAGGAGGTAAAAATGAAACTAATCGGGGAAAATATACATATAATTTCTAAAAAAACAAAAACTGCCGTAGAAAACAAAGATTCCGGCTATATTATTGACATGGCAAAAAGACAGGCTGATGCATGCATTGACTGGATTGACCTTAATATTGGTCCTGCAAGAAAATCCCGGGCAGGAACCATGCAATGGCTAACTTCAACCATTCTCAGCGAAATGGATGTAAATTTTTCATTTGACACAACAAACTCTTCGGAAATGCAAGCCGGGCTAAAAGCTCATCCCAATCCCGAAAACTGTCTTTTAAACAGCGCCAGTGGTGATCCTGAGAGACTTGAAAGTGTTACAAAACTTGCGGCTGATTACAACAGCAGCCTTATAGCGCTTACCCTGAGCAATGAAACAGGCATTCCCAAAGACCCTGACGGAAGGATTGAAATAGCTTCCATAATCCTTGAAAAAACTATGGAGCTTGGAATTGATAATTCCAAAATATATCTTGATCCTTTAGTTTTGCCTGTAAACGTGGATCAATCCCAGGTAATGGCTGCGCTGGACTCAATAAGAGTATTTAAAGAATCTTTTGACCCTCCTGTTATGACTACTATAGGGCTTTCCAACGTATCTAACGGAAGCCCCGGGGAAATAAGATCCCTGATTAACCGGGTATTTTGCGTAATGGCAATGGGTTGCGGACTTGATTCCGCCATAGTTGACGCTTTTGATAATGAACTTTTAAGGGTAATCAGGGTTATAGAGAACCGGACAGCTGAAAAAGAGTCAGACAATGTGCTTATAAACCTCTATAACTTAATGCAGGAATTCGGCGAGCTGGAAGAGCTTCACTATAACAAAGATAATCCGGAAGAACTGGAAATTTACAAGACAGCGGAAGTTTTATTTAATAAAAACATATATGCCCACAACTACGCGGAATGCTAAAGGACTTTAGCTAACCCATCATTTAGTAATTCGAGCTTATTTACTGAAAAATATTAATTGTAAATTCTGCATAAGGATCTTTTTGCATATTTACAAAATTTTTCAAATTCACATGAAAGATGAATGCCAGATAAATATACATAACAATAACAGCAACCAGGTAAAATTCTTTTTTATTCATGGCAGTTAATTACCCTGCTTAATTAAGAAGTTAAAAAAATTTTAAGGTTGCCAGCTTAAAATTTCATTGGAATAAAAGGGAAAATAAGAGTGTTTTTATCATACTAAAGATCAAAGCCATCTCAGGGAAGTAACAAAAAATTCCTGCGCATTCTGTAAAATTTTTGTTGCTTCTTTAGCTGACTCGAGTTAAATAGCTGAAAGGCTTAATATGACTGACTCAAAATTCCTTAAAATTTATAAAAAAGAGGCGGCGGCGAAGCCGCCGCCCTCCTTCAGGGTGGGCGTTTTAAGGAATTTTGAAAAAATGTAATTAGCAATTCGAGTAGCTGCAATATAGGTTTTTATAACGGTAACAGTGTTGATTAACATAAACGCAAAAGTCCGGTATAATTTAATATATTATATTTCTATGGATCGCTGGAGTTTATGCTTAAAAAAATTATTGAAAAAGCAGACAGGTTTTTTGTAAACGGTCAACACATAAAAGCAATAGAATTTTATGAAAAAGCCCTTAATTCCGGGGAAGTACCAGACGAGTTAAAAGCCAGGATTCATTGTAATACAGGCATAATTTACTCAATACACGGGGAGCTTAAAAAAGCTGAGGAAGAATACCTTCTTGCCCTGGAATTAAACAAAAAACTCGATAGAAAAGAAGGGCTTTCCAATATTTACTGCAACCTGGGGGTAATTTATACAAACTGGGGCGAACTTGCCAGGGCAGAAGAAATGTATAAAAATTCCCTGGAAATTGATGAAGCGCTCGGAAATATGGACGGGGTAGCAGGAATCTGTATAAACTTCGGCAATTTTTATTATATTCAGGGAAACCTGGAAGAAGCCGAAGCCATGTTCAGAAAAGCCCTGATAATTACAAAACATCTTAGTAACAAGGAAAACCTGCCGATTATTTTTTCTAACCTCGGAAATATAAATTTTTTTCTGGGCAATACAAAAACAGCAGAATCAATATTTAAAGAGACAATAGAGATAAGCAAAATTTTAGGAAATAATGAAGCGCTTGCAACTACTTATTCAAATTTAGCATCTCTTTATCAGAAATGGGGCCGGCTAAAATGGGCAAAGCAATTATATGACATGACCATGACGCTCTGTAAAACCTTTAAAATAAAGGAAGGAGAAGCTAACGCCTTTGCTGTGATGGGGGAAATCCTTAAAACCGAGGGGAATTACATTGCGGCAAGAAGTATGTTTAATAAAGCCCTGGAAGCAGACAGGATGCTTGACAGGAAAATAGGAATTTCTGACGATCTCTGCGGGCTTGCAAGTGTGGCTATCAGTGAGCAAATGCCCGAAGAGGCTGAAAAACACTTAAAAGAAGCATTGGAAATTAACGAAGCATTGGATAATTTCAGCGGCATAGCGGAAAATTATTATGAATACGGTAATTTATATATTGCAAAAGAAAATTATAAAGAAGCTGAACATTGCTATAAAACCGCACTGGATATTGCAAAAGACATAAATGACAGGTTCAGGACGGCAAAGATTTTATCTAAACTCGGAGAGCTTTACGTACTGACTAATGAGCTTAATAAAGCAAGAGAGTATAACGAACTTTCTTTTGAAATAAATGATGAAATCGGCTATAAGGAAATTATAGCCGATACCTGCAGGAGTATCGGCAATTATTATCTTAAAACAGCTGATATAACCCGTGCGGAAGAGCATTACATAAAAGCCCTGCAGCTCTATAAGGACTTATCTAACGGACATAAAGCAGGAGTAATTTCTGAGCTTATAACTAACCTCAACAGGATTAAGTAAGAATCTCAAAATTAATTTTTTTTTGATTCCTTATTTTTATTGGTTTTTTTATTAATTTTTAATTACTGTTTAAATATGGCTGGACATAAAATCAAAATTGCATATGAAATTGTTAATTTCAACAAAGAAAATTCCGCCCCGCAGATTAACTACGGAACCTGTAATTCTGTTTACGGTGAAATTTTCCTGGCAACAACCCTAAAAGGAATTTGTAACCTGCAGTTTATGATTCACGAAAAAAATTTTTATCTGGAAAATCTCCTTAAAAAATGGAAAAAATCTTCTATAAAAGAAACTAAAGAACAAGTCTGTAAATTAGCAAAAAAAATTTTTTCACAGGAAAAAGAAGAGCTAAGTTTGCATCTAAAAGGAACAAAATTTCAGCTAAAAGTATGGCAGACTCTTTTAACCCTTCCCGAAAATAAATTGTATTCATATCAGGAGTTGGCGGAATTAGCAGGATATCCCTGCTCAGTTCGGGCGGCAGCAAATGCAATCGCTAAAAACCCTGTTCATTACTTAATTCCCTGTCATAAAATCATTAGAAAAGATGGCTCTTTAGGCGGTTATGCCGGCGGAATCCATAAAAAGAAATTAATTCTTTCTTCAGAAAACTATACTAAGGAATAAAGAAAAAATTTTAAAATGCGTAAGTTTTTATTCCTTACCCATTATTTGTTAAGTTTTATGAAAAAATTTTCAAATTAAAAAAATATTTGTATAAATAATATATATTTTTTAATAATTTTAATAATATTTTGTATTTTAAGAAAAAAAAGTTGAACTATAATTAATACATTTGTATTATTAAGGTAAGAAATGCATTAATTGAACTAGCTTAGTATATACACTTAATTTATTTAACGTAGAGGGCATTGAACTAATGAGCGACCAACATTCAGGTGGGCGAAAGATTGAATTTAAAAAAAGCCCTAATATTCGCCTGAAAAAATACCATCCGGAAAAAAAATTCACTGTAGACAAGGTGAAACGTGCTAAATACGCGGCTACATACGAGTTTAACGACAATGATGGATCCGAATGTCTACAGGAAGAACTTTTTATCTAAACATTCATAAGCAAATAAAGCCCCACCTCTGTTTATTTGAAGAAAATCAAAAGCAGAGGTTTTATTTTTTTTCAATAATTTCTATTGAAAATCCGTCAGGATCTTCCAGAAAAGCAATTTTAGGTCCGCCTTCTTTTACAAAAAAAGGCGGGCGGGTATAATCTATTCCGAATGATTTAATTTTTTCTGTGAATTTATCAATATCATCTGTTTCAAAAGCCAGGTGTCCAAAGTAACTTCCGTGATTATATCCGTCTTTGGGCAGTTCATGGTTATAAGTCAGCTCAATTGTACAGCATTCTCTTTCATCAGAAACAAAATACAGTGTGGCATTTTTTAATTCCATTTGTCTAAGCATTTTTAGCCCCATTATTTGTGTGTAGAAATTCAGTGATTTATCAATATTTTTTACTCTGAGCATTGTGTGTGCAAATTTCATTTTTTTACCTCCTATTACTCAAATTGCTAATTAACCCGAGTCGCTAATTGCATAGTCATATCCTTGCTTTTGGCTAATAGATTTTTGAAAAACTTTAAAATGTGTAAGTTTTATTGTTTACTCCTTAGCAATAAATGTTGTTAACTTAATTTTTTGTTTAAAAGCTTATTAAGAAGCTCAGGATTTGCCCTGCCATTTGTTTCCTTCATAACCTGACCTGCGAAAAACCCGAATAACTTTGTTTTACCGGATTTATATTCAGCCACGTTTTCAGGATTATTAAAAATTACCCGCTCTACTACGGGTTCAAGTTCAGCAGGATCATTAATCTGCTTTAAACCCTGCTTTTCAACTATTTCAGCAGGACTTCCCTGTCCTTTCAGCACGGAAGCAAGCACTTCTTTTGCAATTTTTACGGAAATTACTTCTTTATCAATCAGCTTAACCAGCTCAGCGAGATCTTTTGAGCTGACAGAAAATTTTTCAGGCGCTTTTTCCTTTAACTTCCTGGCAATTTCCGTGGAAATAAACCCGGCTATAACTTTGGGATTATCATAAATTGCAATGGTTTGCTCAAAAAGGCTGCTTAAATTTTCATCCCTGGCGATTGTCAGGGCTTCTTCCCTGTGAATTTCCAAATCCTGGTTATACCTGTTGAACTTCTTTCTGATATCAGTAGCAAGTTCAGAAATATCAAATTCCACTTTTTCGGAAGGTTTTTGCAAAACTTCTTTTTCAAGCTTTTTCTCAGGTGATAACTCCTGTTTTGCAGCTCTGGACCAGGAATCACGCAGGGTAACTATTCTGTTGAATACAGCTTTAGATTGCCTGTATTCAACAGGGTCAAGGTAAAAATAACCCAGGCGTTCGAACTGAAAACGGCTTCCCGGTGCAGACCCGGCTACGGCAGGTTCAACATATGCATTTGAGATAATTTTAAGGGAATCCTTATTAAACCCCTGCTCAATGGTCTCGGGAAATTCCACGTTAAAAAGCCTGTCATAAAGCTTTACTTCAACATTTTCAGCATGATTTGCAGAAACCCAGTGAATGGTTCCCTTGATTTTTTTACCTGATGTATCAGCCCCGCTTTTTGTTACAGGGTCATATGTGCAGCGAAGTTCTTTTATTTCTCCTGTCGGGTCTTTGATTACCTTTTCACATTTGATTATATAAGCGTGCCTCAGCCTGACTTCACCGCCCGGGCAGAGCCTGTAATAACCTTTTGGTGGGTTTTCCATAAAGTCATCCCGGTCAATGAAAATTTCCCGGCTGAAGGGAATATCTCTTGAACCTTCAACAGGCACGTCATGGGGATAATATGAAGCTTTGATAAACTCTTCCTGTTTTTCCGGATAGTTCTCTATTATTATTTTAAGCGGTTCTAAAACAGCTAATGCGCGGGGAACTTTCCTGTTAAGATCATCACGAATATAGTGTTCAAACTGAGCCATATCCACTATGCTGTTTGCCTTGGCAATCCCCACGCTTTCACAGAAGTTTCTGACAGCTTCAGGGGTGATTCCCCGCCGTCTCATTCCGGAAAGTGTAGGCATTCTGGGATCATCCCAACCACTGACGTAGTTGTTTTCCACTAAATCAAGCAGTTTTCTTTTGCTTACCACGTTGTAATTCACGTTAAGTCGTGCAAATTCATACTGGTGGGGACGAGGTTCTTTAATCTCGCATTCATCGAGTATCCAGTCGTACAATTCACGGTTATTCTCAAACTCAAGTGTACATATAGAATGTGTTACGCCTTCTATATAGTCTGATAAACCGTGAGTAAAGTCATATAGAGGATAAATACACCATTTATCACCCTGTCTGTAATGTTCAGCGTGTCTTATCCTGTATAGAAGCGGGTCTCGCATTTTCATATTAGAGCTGGACATATCAATTTTTGCCCTGAGAACGTGCTCTCCGTCTTTAAATTCGCCTGCTTTCATTCTTCTGAATAAATCCAGGTTTTCTTCCACGGGACGGTCTCTATAAGGGCTATGTTTTCCGGATTGTGTAACTGTGCCCCTGTATTTTCTGATTTCTTCCTCGCAAAGGCTGCAGACGTATGCCTTATCCTTCTTAATCAAAAATTCAGCGTATTCATAGAGCTTTTCAAAATAGTCCGAGGCAAAGAAAAGATTATCTCCCCAGTCAAATCCAAGCCATTTAACGTCTTTTTTAATTGATTCAACGTATTCATAATTTTCTTTTGCAGGGTCAGAGTCATCCATTCTCAAATGACACTTTGCTTTGGGGTAGTCATTAGCTATGCCAAAGTTTATGCATATGGATTTTGCGTGTCCTATATGTAGGTAACCATTTGGTTCGGGGGGAAATCTTGTAATAACACTGCCATATTTTTCGGTTTTTAAATCCCTGTCAATTATCTGTCTTAAAAAGTCTCTTCCCTTACCTTCAGAAACTTTTGCATCGCTCATGTATGTTTATACCTTTTTTATGCTATGTATTTCTTTCACAGTTTAGCATTTTGGGAAAAAACGAGCAATTATTTCCTTGAAAACTACTATTAAAAGTTTATTTCATTTGTTAAAAAGTATAAATTTAAACTTTGTTTTTTAGCTAACCCGTTATTGAGGTTAATTAATTTTATAGTTAAAAATTTTTTTACTGTATAATAATCTCTTAATGAGCATAGTAAGATGTATAAACTGATATATCCTGATTACAGGTATATTTTTAAATCTTAACGAGAGAGAAATAAAAAATGAGCACAATAGGAACCTATACCAACCCGCAGGAGTTCAAAAAAATCACTTCATCAGTAAGATCAACAATTCAAACAGCTTTTTTCAGAAATAACGCAGAAAAAATTAACTCTTTACATGAAGCGTATAAACTTGCATTAAACAGCCCCGGAACAATTGAACTGACAGGAATGCCGGTCTATGAGCCTGAAAAACAGGGGCTTGCCAGAGGGGCTAATGTACTTCTTTTCAACGACGGAGCAGTTGTCGGAAGATGCGCGGCAGCAAGAAAAATTGTAGGCGAACCTGACTGTGATCTCAAAACACTTCTGCCCCTTATAAGAGAAGCAGTTTACGGCACAAGAAACAAACTAATGTATCACGCCCAGGCGCTGGTCGGGCTTGACCAGGATTTCATGGTAAAAGCAAACCTTTTGATTCCTGAAAATTTTGAAAATATTATGTACAGCTGGTTATTGAATTTCCAGTATGTTAACGAGTTTTACAGCCGTATGTACAGGGATTCCAGGTCAATACCCGAAGGTGATATTATGATTTTTTCGGATCCTGACTGGTCACATCCTGATTTTCCTTACGGATTAACATTCTTTGACCCTAAAAATAATTGCGTTGCAATTCTCGGAATGAGATACTTCGGCGAACACAAGAAAGGCACGCTTACACTAGCCTGGGGAATCGCCGCAAGAAACGGGTACGTTTCCTGTCACGGCGGATTAAAAAGATATAACATGAAAAATAACAAAAAGTTCTCAGTTGCGCTCTTCGGACTTTCAGGCTCGGGAAAATCAACTATTACCCACGCGAAACACGAAAATAAATATGACGTAACAGTGCTTCATGATGACGCTTTTATAATTAATACAAAGGAAAAATATTCCATAGCCCTCGAACCTGGATATTTTGACAAAACTCAGGACTACCCTATGGGTTGTGAAGATAATAAATTTATTATTACACTTCAGAATAACGGCGCTATAGCAGATGAAGACGGGAAATTATATGTGGTATCAGAAGATATCAGAAACGGAAACGGCAGGGCTGTTAAATCAAAACTCTGGTCGCCAAACAGGGTAGATAGAGTTAATGAGCCTATTAATGCTATTTTCTGGCTGATGAAAGACCCGACAATACCGCCGGTATTAAAACTTAAGGGCGCTTCCATGGCAGCAGTAATGGGAGCTACACTTGCGACCAAAAGAACATCTGCTGAAAGATTAGCCGAAGGCGTTGATCCTAACGCGCTTGTAGTTGAGCCTTACGCAAACCCGTTCAGGACTTACCCTCTTGCAATAGATTATGAAAGATTCAGATCGCTAATAGAAGACGGTGTAGATTGCTACATTCTTAATACAGGTGAATTTATGGGTAAACAAGTAAAACCTGAGCATACTTTAGAAATTATAGAGTCTATAATTGAAGGCACAGCTCAATTTAAGAAATGGGGGAATTTCTCAAACATAGAAATCCTTGAACTGAAGGATTTTAACATAAGCCTGAACTGCGAAGATTACAGACAGCAGTTAGTAGCAAGATTAAATGACAGATTAAATTTCATTAAATCAAGAAATACCGAAAAAGGCGGAATTGATAAACTTCCGGCAGACGCAACAGAATCTCTTAAAAAAGTTATAGAAGAAGTAAAATGTTTAAATAAAACAAGAAGATAGCCACACTAAATAATGAATTTTTGAAAATTTTAAAAACACTTAAGTTTTTATTGCTTACTCCTTATTATTTTTTATTGAAATATTTTTTTAAAAATTTACTTGAAGAGATTCTATTTGATTTATGTTTTTCAAATTCTCTATTACTCAAAACCTCGTTAATCGTGCTGTTTAAATTTTTATCTCTATAAGGAATTCCTGCTTTTGTTTCTAAAATTCCTTTTTCTTTTTCTGAAAGCTCATTTTTTACTAATCCGGGGTTTTTATATGCTATTGTTCCGGGTGTTTTTTTACCGACAGGAGTGGTTTGTCCTATAAAAAACCCTGCTTCAATTAATCCGGTTCTTACAGGAGCTGCATTACTGTAAGTTGTAATATTTCCTTTATAGCTCAACAACCTTTTTAATTGACTGAAAAAATCAACTGTCCATAAAGTTGGTGTTTTTGAAGGAGTAAAAGGATCCAGGAATATAAAATCATATTTTGAATTCAGTTTCTGAACTGAAATTCTGGCATCATCTATAAAGAAATCAATATTAACCTTACTACGAGGCACTTTTTTGTCAATGCTATTTCTGGACGAAATAGACCGATAATATATATTATGTAATTTACTTAGTTAGGTAAGAGCTAGGTCATTTAACACCTAAAATAAATTTAAGGCAGCTTAAAAAGGAGGTGAGCGGTTGTGAATTGGAAGCAGATTGCTGGTTACGTTAATACCACTATTAAAGTCTTAAGAATCATCAAAAACGTTATCAAAAGAATAACACAAGAGTTCTTAGACCAAAAAATCATTGAAGAAGAAACACAAAAAGCTATTGAAGCTAACGAAGTAGTAACGTAGAGGCTGTTAGCTTGAGAGTTATTAGAGCCCTATAGCTCTAATCGCTCTCAGGCGTTACAGCCACTAATCCGTAGGCAAAAAGGAGACAAAAATGTCAAAAAAAAGATGGAAAGTATCCAACAAAAAGTCAAAAAAACAGTTTAAACAAAGAGCTGTAAACACAAACAAATTAAATAAAACAGTACAAAGAGGAGGTATCAGACTGTGAAGTTTACAACAAGATATGACTATGAACCTCCAAAAGGCAAAGTATTCAAAAAACCAAGTAAGACATATCAAGAAGGTAAGGACGATTGCGATATAAACATATTACATAGAAGATACCTATCAAAAGGATTCACACCACCGAATGTAGTCCAATTAGAAGCTAGATATGCAGATATGACAAATGTACAAAGCTTTGAAGAAATGCTAAATATTCAAAATGATGTAGAACAGCTCTTTAATGAGCTTCCATCAGAATTAAGAGAAGCTTGTCAATATAAAGTCGATAATTTTGTAAAAATTATTTCTGAACCGTCAAACCAAGCTGACGTTCAGGCTTTTCAGTATGAAGTATTTGACAAACTTGGAATGCTTGAAAGAAAACAGCAATTCCAAGAGGTACAAAAACAGGCGGAAACTCCCGCCCCAGTAGTGGAAGCAGAGCCAAAGGCGGAAACTAGCACATAGAGAACTTGACATAAATGTGCTAGATGACACCGCAAGGTGGAAAGGTAGAAAAAAATGCAAAAAGAAAAACAAGTTATCGAAGAAATAGAAAGAATATGTAAAATGAAATTCGATAAACCAAGTTTTAAGGCAAGTGCAATATTAAGAGTGATAAAGGAATACAAAAATGAAATTTAAAAACATAATGAAACACGCAATGGGAATGATACCCACAGTACAAGGACCAAGAAGTACATTCGATAGAACGTGTAGATATTCAACCACAGCAGATGCGGGAAACTTATACCCAATATACTGCGAAGAGATTTACCCCGGTGATGACGTAGACATTAAAACTCATATGACTGCAAGATTAAACACTCCAAAAGTCCCATTTATGAATAATGTTTACCTTGATAAACATTGGTTCTTTGTCCCTACAAGGTTAGTATGGGACAATTTCCAAAAATTTATGGGTGAAAAAGTAAACCCGGATGACCATAACGATTATTTAATTCCACAAATTGAAGCACCAGCGGGAACAGGATTCGAGGTAGGATCAATATTTGATTATTTCGGATTACCAACAGGAATACCCGGTATAAAAGTTAATGCATTACCTCCAAGAGCTTATTACCTTATTTGGAACGAATGTTTCAGACATCAAAAATTAATGGATTCATTAGATATACAAAAAGGTGATTCAGGAGATACATACGCCGATTATTTAATACAAAAAAGGTGTAAACGTTCAGATTACTTTACAAGTGCCTTACCAGAACCACAACAAAATGTTGCTGTAGATGTTCCTTTAAGTGGAACTGCACCAGTTATTGGCACAGGAAAAGCATTAGGCTTAACAGATGGAAGTACTGATTATGGTTTGACATATGGTTCTGCAACAGGCTTAATGTCTTATTCAAATAAAGACGGGACAGTAGTAGGCGATACAACTTCTGGTAGCGGTTTACCGGCAAACCTATCTTCTATAGGTGTTTCAGAAGATGGAGACAATAGTGGTTTACAAGCTGATTTAACAGAAGCAAGTTCCGCAACAGTTAATGAATGGCGACAAGCTTTTGCAATGCAAAAAATAGGCGAAAAGCTAATGCGTGCCGGAAATAGATATGTAGAACAGTTAAGATATAGATGGAATGTTAAGAGTGAAGATGGAAGATTACAGAGACCAGAGTTTTTATGCTCTGAGTCAGATTATATACAAGTCCATCAAGTTGCACAAACTTCAAGTACTGACGCAACAAGCCCACAGGGTAATATAAGTGCGTTTAGTTATGGAGAATACGCCCCTCAAAGAGCTGTTAAAAAGGCATTTACAGAACACGGATACCTTATGTGTATAGCTTCTATTAGAAGTGATTTAATGTATCAACAAGGTATACCAAGGGAATGGAGTCGTAGAACAGTTCACGACTTTTTAAATCCTGAGTATGTACATTTAGGAGAACAAGCAGTTCTTTCTAAAGAGATTTATGCAGATGGTTCAGCAAATGACGAAGATGTATTTGGCTATGTGCCAAGATATGAAGAACTTCGTACCGGTAGGTCAAAAATTACAGGTAAATTAAGGTCAACAGACCCAACACCTTTAGACTTTTGGCACTTAGCTCAAAAGTTTGAAAATAGACCAGTATTAAACGAAGAGTTTATGCAGGAAGACCCGCCTATAGAAAGAGTAATAGCGGTACAAGATGAGCCACAATTTAATTTAGATTTTGCGTTTGACGCAAAGTACACAAGAAAAATGCCGGTATACAGTGACCCCGGTATGATAGACCACTTTTAGCCGATTAAGTGTATTTGGATTTTTTCCCAGGGCGCTGCAGAGGGCGCCCTGAAATCCAATAATAGATTGAAAAAAAATTATAAAAATTTAAGTTTTAAATAATAAGTGTAAAAGGATATAAAAAAAATGTTTGGAGCATTAATAGGAGCAGGATTAGGCGCAGCGGTAAATTTCGCTTCAAAGAAATATTTTGCAGATAGACAAGCAGGTTTTAATGCACAGGAAGCAGCAGCAAATAGAGCTTGGCAGGAGAGAATGAGCAATACAGCTCATCAAAGACAGGTAGCAGACTTGCGTAAAGCAGGTTTAAACCCGATATTAAGTGCTACAGGAGGAGTAGGCGCAAGCTCCCCCGCAGGAAGTCCCGCTTCCACGAATTTAGCAGATGGAAGTTTAGACCCAGTAGGTCAATATATGGAAATGAAAAGAGCCAGGGAAGAAATAAAAACTCAAAAGACTGTACAAGCTAATTATAGGGCACAGGCTAGAGAGAAAAATGCGCAAGCAAAACAAATAGAGCGTGAAAATAAAGTTCTTGGTAGACAAGAACATACATTAAAGAATGACCCTCCATATATGAGGTTTATAGATAGGTTATTAAAAAAACATCCATCAACAAATAAAAAACCTTATTTGAAAGGTCGAATTCATTATAACAGTATATATCAAGCTCCTACGGCTGACCAAGCTATTAAATATGGTTTTTAAGGACTTTGATAAAGAACTTCTCTTAGAATATCTAAATAATATGGCATATTAATTATTAAATTAGTAATTGCGATATTTATAAAAATAAAATTTATACATAAAAGAGTAAGTGCAATCATTCCGAAAAATTTAGTTGTATTCCATAAAAAATTTAACATAATTTGAATTATAAAGGAGAAATAAAAAATGTGCAACAAACCGATACCGGCTTGGGATTTAGGCTTGAAACCCAACGGAAAGAAAAATATAACATTTAAACCAAAATTAGGAAAAGCACAGCAGGGAAAACCTTTCGAGGTTCCCTGCGGAAGGTGTATAGCTTGTAGGCTTGAAAAAACTCGACAATGGGGAATGCGAGCAGAACACGAAGCAAAATGTCACGATGAAAATTGTTTCATCACATTAACTTATGACACAGAAAACCTACCACCGTTAAAAGATGGGAAAGTAGTAGTCGAAAAAAGACCTTTCCAGTTATTTATGAAAAAATTAAGAAAGTCAATACCACACGTAAAAATAAAATTTATAGCCTCTGGAGAGTTAGGAGATAATTACGATAACCCACATTATCATATATGTATATTTGGATGGATGCCTAAAGATTTAGAATTCTTATATGAGAAAAATGGAAATAATTATTTTATTTCTAAAAGTATTAAAATGAAGTGGAATTATGGCTTCCATACAATAACAAATGTAAATTTCCAAACTGCCCGATATACTGCAAAGTATTCAATAAAAAAAGAGCTAGGAGTAAAAGAAGAAGACAGGAAACATCCTCTTGAGTGGTTTGTAAGTTCTCAAGGCTTAGGACTTAAGCACGTTCAAAAGTATGGCAAAGATATGGCAGAAAAAGGAAAAACGTTATCTAATGGACATTCTTGCGGATTGCCTAGATATTATAAGGAAAAAATAAAACAAACAGAAAATAAAGAAACATTAGAAAAAACATTAGAAAATCAACAATTAAAATTACAAGACATAGCAATTCAGCAAGGAAAAGATAACGAAGATACAGAAAAACGCAAAGAATATTACAGAATGTTAAGTTCTAGAGAAACCATTAAACGTCAACAGTTAGGTGTATCAAGATAGAGCATATTTTTATAAATATGTCATCCCCCAAATGGGGGTTGACATAATATATATTATGTAATTTTGCCTCTATATTTTCAGTTTGGATGATTTTATACTGGTTAGCTATTTTACTTTTAATTTCAGGGCATATATGAGCTATATTTTGAATGTGGTTTTTAATTATTTGTTGAATATTAATATGTTTGCTTATTTTTTCAAAAAATAAAAAATTTACTTCATCATTAAAACATTCAATTCCAAAAATTGTAGAAAAAGCTAAAACTACAGGGTCAATTTCAAAAGCTGTAATTTGAATATTAATATCAGGATTAATTTTCAGAATTTCATCAACTGCTGTTTTGGAGTTATAACCGAGACCGTAACATACATCCAGAATTTTTACCTGCTTGGAGCTTTTTATAAACTCTATTAATTCGGATGGAATAACATATTTATGTAAAGCTTCTGTGTATGCGCCAACCTTACTATGGTATACATCATTAATTTCAATGTTAAACAGGCTTATAGAATTGTCTTTGGTTTGTATTGGTATAAAAGTCAAAAAATTTACCTTATTTGGTTGTTAATACAATCATTGCTTAAGCAACTAAATTTTTCTTTTAATTAAGTTATCAATGCAACTATTGTTAAAACAACTTAATTAAATAAGTATAATTAATTGCTTTAACAATCATTGTTAAAGCAATTAATTTATATGATATTTTTAAAATTTTAATATAAAAATTCCAAACTCAGTTAAAAAGTAAATCATTCTACAAACTAAACTTTTAACTCTAACGCTGTTTTTAACCTTGCAAAAGCTTTAGGCGTAAAAAATCTGAATATAAAATATCTTAAATAGTAAATAATATAATAAAATCGAGCCTTTTTAGCAGCATTCTCTCCATAAGCAATTTTAAAAAATAAAATATTACTATCAAGAAGCATCTTCTCTACGTGTAAAGAAGAATTTTTATTGTATGCAGACGCTCCTCCATAATGTAAAATTTGGGATTCGGAAACGAATTTGATTTTATAGCCATTCTTTTTAAGCCTGAAACATAACTCTGCTTCTTCACAAAACATAAAAAATCTCTCATCAAAAACTCCTGCCTCATTAATAGCAGACCTTCTGAGCATCATATCAGCTCCGATTATGTAATCCACATCCTGTCCCGAAGAAGGGGAATATCTGTTTTCTTTAAAAATCCCGCTTTTAATTTTATCCCTGAATCTGTATTTTATCTGGTTTAAATTCATTCCAATGGATTTTTTATATAATTTTTCAAGTGTATTAAATTCCCCTGTTGACCACTGAGAAGTCATATCAGAATTATACAATTGCCCTCCACAGGCTCCCACCTGAACATTTTCAGGTTTTTCCATAAAATCATATAATATTTTAACTGCATTATTTAGTAAAACCGTATCTGTATTTAAAAGAAAACAATATTTTGCTTTAGATTCTTTTATCGCAAGATTATTAGCTTTTCCAAAACCCAGGTTTTCGCTATTTGCTATTAACTTAACTTCAGCAAACTCCTCCCTCAACATTTCAACAGAACCATCGGTGGACGCATTATCCACAACCCAAATTTCGTAACTTACCCCTTGCGTTTTTTCATATATTGACTTAATACAATCTCTTGTTAAATCCCTGGTATTATAGCTGACAAGTATTATCGAGACGTCCATATTTTATCTTAAAGCATATATATATCTGACAAATAAATTCTATCATGGTAAAAATTAGAAAAGAGTTGTTTTCTAATAAGAAAACAACTCTTTTTTTATTACTTCCTTAAATGCTCAATTTTAATACACTTGCTCATTACAACGCAAATACCTTGCTCTCTTGCTTTTTCAGCAGCTGCATTGTGAGCAATTCCCAACTGCATCCAGATAATCCTTACCTTAATTTCTATTGCTTCATCAACAATAGCAGGTACAGCTTCCGGTTTTCTAAAGATATCAACTATATCTATTTTTTCCGGAATTGACTTTAAATCACCATAGCATTTTTCACCGAGTATCTCGTCATATTTAGGGTTTACAGGAAAAATTCTATAACCGTTTTCCTTTAAATATTTTGCAACCATATAACTTGCTTTGGATGTATCCTGTGATAGCCCTACTACCGCGATATTTTTGGAATTTTCCAAAATTTCCCTTATTTCTTCTGAAGTAGCATTGGATTCAGGAAATTCACATAAACTCATTTTTTACTCCTTTTTTAAATACCGGATTTATTTTACTATTTTACTATAGTGAACAAACGAATAAACAGCTTATAATTTATAGAATCAATAGTGTTTTTTATATAAAATTTTATTGAAAATACTATCTAAAGAAGGTCTTTAATATGTCAAACCCGCAAATCAGAGTCAGAATAGCGCCGAGCCCGACAGGTAACCTTCACGTCGGAACAGCCAGAACAGCTCTTTTTAACTGGCTTTTTGCCAGAAAGAATAACGGAAAATTTATTTTAAGAATAGAAGATACTGATATTGAAAGATCAGAAGAAAAATATGTTCAAAATATTTACGACAGCTTAAAAGCAATCGGGCTTAACTGGGATGAAGGTCCTGATACAGGGGGGGACTATGCCCCGTATAAGCAATCCGGGCGTACGGAAATTTATGATAAATACGCTAAAAAACTTGTTGAATCAGGTAATGCATATTACTGCTGGTGTTCACAGGAAGAACTGGACTCGGAAAAAGAGCAGGCTCAGCAGGAAAAAAAAGATTTTATATATTCGGGAAAATGTAAAAAACTTCCCCCTGAAGAAACGAAAAAATATATTCAACAAGGCAGAAACCCGGTAATTCGTTTTTGCATGCCGTCAAGAAAACTAAAGTTCAGCGATATGATAAAAGGCGAAATTGAATTTGATACGGCACTTACCGGTGATTTTGTAATTATGAAATCAAACGGCACTCCAACTTATAATTTTGCTGTGGTTGTCGATGACGCTGAAATGAAAATAAGCCATGTAATCCGTGGAGAAGACCATATTTCCAACACACCAAGACAAATTTTAATCTATGAAGCCCTGGGATTAGAGGCTCCCCGGTTTGCGCATGTGGGAATGATACTTGCGCAGGACAGGAGCAAGCTCTCTAAAAGACATGGAGCAACTGCTGTAAGCGAATTCATAGACCAGGGATATCTTCCGGAAGCTTTTGTGAATTTCCTCGCTCTTCTGGGCTGGTCACCACCTGATGAACAGGAAATTAAGCCGTTAAACGAGATTATAAACCTGTTTAATATAGACAAAATATCTTCAACTCCTGCTGTGTTTGAATTTGACAAATTAAACTGGCTTAACGGGTCTTATATCAGAAATTTACCTGTAGAAGATATAACTGAAAGAGCAAGAAAATATCTTAAGGAATATGACTTATCTTCATATTCAGAAGAACAATTACAGGCAATTGTAGACGCTGTAAGAAATAACCTGGTCAGGCTTAGCGAAGTCCGGGATTCTGTAAGTTATTTCTTTGGAGAAGACGTGGATATTGAGGATGAAATTAGAGAAAATATACTGAAAACAGACCAGAGCCGGAAAATTTTATCAGAATTTACCGGGCTTGCGGGTAATTTTGATTACCTGGACACTGAAAAAATTCACGAGCAGCTTGGTGAATTTAGAAAACAGATGAAACCTCTTAAACCTAAAGATGTTATGTGGGCAGTAAGAACAGCCCTGACCGGAAGAACGCATGGAGCTGACCTTGCCCTGGTGATTTCCCTGTTAGGCAGGGACCGTGTGATAAAAAGGGTTCAAAATGCAATAACTGCTTCTGTTTAAACCTTGTATCAATATATTATTTAAGGAGAATTATTAAAATGACCTCCCCGCCGGAAATCACAGATAATCTTTCAATATGTAATAATCCTATAGTTTCCCATAACATCTCGGTTTTGCGGGATAAAAACACAAACCCTGAAAGTTTCAGGGCTGCGGTAAGGCGAATTTCCCAGATACTTATAAGCAGGGCTTTTGAAAATATTCCGCTTGTAAAAGCCGGTATAGAAACCCCTTTAATGTCAACAGAAGCTGATGTTATAGACAATAAAGCCGAATTTATAATAGCTCCGATATTAAGAGCAGGCTTAATTTTTTCAGAAATTGCCATGGACATATTGCCGCTTGCAAAAGTTCATCACATAGGACTATACAGAGACGAAAAAACCTTAAAACCGTTGTCGTATTATAATAATTTGCCCAATAGCTTTGTCAGTCCTTCTGATACATATGTTTATATTTTTGATCCAATGCTTGCAACAGGCGGTTCAGCGGTTGCGGCGGTAAAATTATTTACAGACCTTGATATTCCGCAGGAAAATATTACTTTTATCTCATTGATTTCAGCACCGGAAGGGATTTCTAAACTTTCCCGGGCGTTTAAAAATATAAAAATGTTTACGGGATCACTTGACAGCCATTTAAATGATATCGGTTATATACTACCCGGATTGGGTGATGCAGGAGACAGGTCTTTTAATACCCATAAACCAGCCGGTTCTTAACCCGTAATACGAGCGTAAAAATCATTTCCCATGCTGTCTATGGTTACGACAACAGGAAAATCCTTCACTTCCAATTTGTAAACAGCCTCAGCGCCAAGTTCCGGATATGCTACAATCTTAGCTGACACAATCTTTTTGGAAATAAGACAGGCTGCACCTCCTGTGGCGACAAAGTAAACCGCTTTATTCCGCCTGATAGCCTCTAAAACATCAGGACTTCTCTTACCTTTGCCGATCGTCCCTTTAAGTCCCAGGTCAAGAAGTTGCGGAGTATACACATCCATACGGCTCGAAGTTGTAGGTCCGGCAGGTCCTATAACTTCGTTTTGCACAGCAGGACAGGGACCTACATAGTAAATAACCTTGTTTTTAATATCAAAAGGCAACGGGCTGCCGTCTTTAAGCGCCTGATTAAGCTTTTTATGCGCCGCATCCCTTGCTGTATAGATTTCTCCTGTTAAAAGTACCCTGTCGCCAGCCTGAAGGTTTTTTATATCTTCATCTTTTAAGGGCAGGCTTATTTTTTTATATGATGAGTAGTCAATAAAACTTTGCCCTGGTGAAATTTCATATTCAGGTTCTATATCATCAGGTATAATAGTATTTTCATTGATAATCATTTCAGAATGCCTTGCCGCATGGCAGTTTAGATTTACTGCAACCGGCAGGCTCGCCATGTGACAGGGATAAGTTTCAACACTTACCGCAAAAGCAGTGCATCTACCGCCGAACCCTTCCGCGCCTACGCCTGTTTTTTCTGCTCCATAAAGAATTTTTAGTTCCAGCTCTCTTTTTTTATCGGTTTTAGCAAGCTTTTCAAGTTCAGAAAAAGAAATAACTTTATTCAGCAGGGCTTTTTTAGCTAATAAACACGCATACTCCATTGTCCCACCGATTCCCACACCAATATAAAGCGGCGGACAGGAATTAGGACCGGCTTTTTTTACAGTTTCAATTACAAAATTAATAATTCCATCAACCCCTTCAGAAGGGGTGAGCATCTTAACAGCGTTCATATTTTCGCTTCCGCTGCCTTTTGGCACAACAGTAATTTTAACTGAATCCCCCGGAACAATTTTCGTATAAATGATAGCCGGTGTGTTTGTGCCTGTGTTTGTCCTGTCAAAAACCGCATCGTTTACTATGGATTTTCGCAGGGCAAATTCCTTATAAGCTTTTTCAACGCCCTTATTTATCGCTAATTCAAGGTTATTGCCTTCTATAGACACATTTTGCCCGATTTCTGCAAAGACAACAACAATACCGGTATCCTGACAGATTGGTCTTCGGGTTTTAGATGCTATATGGGCATTATCAAGGATTTCTTTAAGAAAATCTCTTGCGGGCTCTGAAGATTCCCTGGAATAAATATCCTCTATGCCTTTGTAAACATCTTCCGGCAGAAAACATGCTGCTTTTTTGCATAAATAGCTGACCGCATCAGTTATAAGAGAAGATTTTATTTCTGACCTGTTTTTTATCATTGAATTATATTCACTGCCTCTTCGAATTTATCAATGGTATCTTTTACTACACCGGCTGAGTTTTGCAGCGCTTCAAGCTCTTTTTTCCCGATATTAAATTCAATCACTTTTTCTATACCGCCAGATCCAAGTATTACAGGAACTCCCAGGTATATATTATTAATTCCGTATTGTCCGCTGAGGAAGGCAGATGCTGTAAGGATACTTTTTCTATCTTTAATAATAGTCTCAGCCATTTCTACGGCGGAAACAGCCGGGGCATAATATGCAGAACCTGTTTTAAGAAGGCTGACCACTTCAGCGCCGCCTTTTCTTGTCCTTTCAATAAGTTTTTCCAGGGTTTCATTATCAGCAAGCTGTTTCAGGGGAATGCCCGATATTGTAGTGCTGTCAATAAGAGGAACCATTTCATCGCCGTGACCTCCAAGCACCATTGTATTAACATCTCTGGCTGAGACATTAAGTTCCTCAGCTATGAAGGTTTTGAACCTGGCTGTATCAAGAACACCTGCCATGCCAATCACTTTTTCCGGTTTAAACCCGGAAACTTTATACGCCAGATAGGTCATAACATCCAGGGGATTGGTCACCATGATTATTATAGCCTCAGCACAGAGGTTTTTTACATTATTTACAATTCCTGAAATGATATCCGCATTAGTTTCAATCAGTTCCTCCCGGGACATACCGGGCTTTCTCGGCATACCTGCAGTTATAATGACTATATCAGAGCCTTTTATAAGGTTATAATCGTCTCCTCCAATAATTTTGGAAGTTGAATTTTTTAAAGAGGCTGAAGTTAAGATATCCAGGGCTTTTCCTTTTGCCCAGTCAGCCAGCTTATCAATAAGAACCACGTCTGCAAGTTCCCTGCACACCAGCTGGTTAGCTACTTCAGCCCCGACATTTCCCGCACCTATTACAGACACTTTTTTAAGACTCATTTTATTCCCTCTTGTACTACAGCTCTGATTTTTAAAATATATTATAAAGTTACGAAACATTCAAAATTATTCAGGAAATAATTCGAATCTTTAATTGCATGTATGCAACATTTGCCAATTATAGTGATCCGGGAAAATAAACAAGATTTAATACATGAGGATGAAAAGCAATAATAGCAGCACTTTAATGGTTAGGTGCAGGGGCGCGAAGCAGTCG
>JANQEP010000114.1 GCA_028278305.1 Candidatus Gastranaerophilales bacterium | reverse complement strand
ACGTAAGAATTTTTTCTTTATTCCTTACTTCCTTAATTTTTAATTAAGTAAGTTTTTAACAGCTCTGGTTTTTGTTAATATATTAAATGAACCTTATGTTTATACCTCAGAAAGGAGATTTTAAATGAGTAAGTATGTATGCACAATCTGCGGTTATATATATGACCCTGCCGAAGGTGACCCGGATAACGGAGTAGCAGCAGGCACTGCTTTTGACGATGTTCCTGAAGACTGGGTATGTCCTCCATGCGGCGCTACAAAGGATATGTTTGAAATAATGAGTTAAAATGAATGAAAGGATAGGCTGGAAATGGCTGTTCAAAAAATAAGGGAAAATATATACTATGTCGGAGCAATAGACTGGGACAGAAGGCTTTTTGACCAGTTAATACCTCTTCCTCACGGCACAAGCTATAATTCATACCTGATCGAAGGCAGTGAAAAAACTGTATTAATTGATGCTGTATATCCTAAAAAATGGGATGATTTACTCTCTAACCTTAAAACACTTAAGGTTAATAAAATTGATTACATAGTTTCAAACCATTCAGAGCCTGACCATTCAGGGTCCCTGCCGCTTTTGCTGGAAATTTACCCTGAGGCTCAGATTTTAACCAATTCCAAGTGTAAGGAACTTCTTATAAATCATTTAAAAATAGATGAAAACAAAATTACAGAGGTTGATAGTTCCACAAAAATTTCAATCGGGGATAAGACCCTCACATTTATAATTGCCCCCTGGGTGCACTGGCCCGATACCATGTTTACCTACATTCCCGAGGAAAAAATTATCTTTACCACTGATTTTATGGGCTCGCACCTCGCAACAAGCGACCTTTTCGTAAAGAATGAATGGGTTGTTCACGAGGCTGCAAAAAGATATTACGCTGAAATTATGATGCCTTTCAGGGCTCATGTTAAAAAATATACAGAACAGCTAAAAGGCATGGATATTGAAATAATAGCTGCAAGTCACGGACCGCTGTACGATAAACCTGAATTTATTATAGATGCTTATACAGATTGGGCTTCTGACGATGTAAAAGGCGAAGTCGTGATCCCTTATGTGTCTATGTATGAAAACACAGGTAAAATGGTTAATTACCTTGCAGACAGGCTTATTGAAAAAGGTGTAAAAGTTACGCTGTTTAACTTGCCGGAAACTGATCTTGGAGAACTTGCGGTTTACCTGGTTGATGCTACCACAATAGTAATGGGAGCATCAATGGTCCTGGCGGGTCCTCATCCTGCTGCTGTTTATGCGGCTTCTATAATCAATGCCCTAAAACCAAAAGCAAAATTTATTACTTCCATAGGTTCTTTTGGATGGGCTGATAAACTGGGCGAAAAAATGCATGAACAGGTAAAAGCGCTTATGCCGGCAATAAAAGCAGAAAGTTTGACTCCTGTTTTTATAAAAGGCAGCCCTACCGAAAATGCCTACCGTAAGCTTGATGAACTTGCCGATGAAATTTTTAGCAGGCATGAAGATGCAATGGGCAAACAACAGATTGCTGCAGGTTAAAAACAGCCTGTATTAAAGGTGGAAAAATCTTTACTTTTAAGATTTATGGTACTTCCCCTGCTTATAAGTTCGGGCAGGACTTTGGATTTCAGCCTTTTCATCCTCACTATAAGCCCGTTATTTTTATAAGTTCTTCCAAAAACATCTCTTTCAAGCTTACCGATTCTTTCATACATAGATGATTTCTCAAAAGTTTCCCCGTATATCTTTAATTCCATTAACTCAAGTATCTCGGGCATGGAATTGTGACCGGAAGTCTTTTTTATATAAGATTTTGAATAACCGGATCTAAGCCGTTTGTCTGAGATTTTCGATAATAATTTTTTTGCTCTTTGCTTTTGTTCGGTTAAAATACTGTATTGAAGGGATTTTTCCAGGTCTTTTCTTGCTTTGCCCTCTTTGCCGCTGTAATATAAATCAGTTCCTCTCGAATAATAAATGTCAGCCAGGATTTCCTTTGCATCCCGGTTGTTCGGCTGAAGTGATAAAACCTTTACACAGTATTTTATAGCCTCTTCATATTTTTTTTCATTTAAAGAATCAAAAGAATAGCGTAAATAAGCTATGATGGAATTTTCAAGGTAAACTTTGTTTTTGTTTGCTCTGTAGGCTTTTTCATAATATACCCCGGCTCGAAGAAAATCCTTATCTTCAAAAGCCTCATGTGCTTTTTTAGCGTATTTACCGGTAACTTTAGAAGAGTTATCATTCTGTGCAGCATTAGCACAGGGAATAGAGAACATAGATAATATAAGTAAAGATATCAAAACCCCTGATTTCATAACTTCAAGCCCCCCTCTGTTCTAATTTTAGGTTACTCGGCTATTAAATTAATCAGTCAGTTTTCCAAGCCTGAATTCCCGGTTTTTATGACTTTTTATATTGATAAAATTAAACAAACAGTTAATGAAATATTAAGGAGTTAGCAAAAAGTTTTTACGTCATTATTCCCGGGGTTTAGTGAAAGGGCGAAGCGCCCGGGGTGTAGCGGTAAAAACTCTTTGTTTGTTGCTTATGTATGAAGCAAACTATCTATATTTATGCCAATCCCTGGTTTGACGCAAGGTTTAAATGCGGCATAAGCAGGCTATATCAGATATTTTCCAGGCAATGCGGGTTTAATCTTAAAATTATAGATGAGGAATTTCTTCGGAAAAACATCCCTGCCGGGGATTGTTCTGATATTCTTGTAATAGCCGGGGGAGACGGCACTTTGCATAGGGCAATCAATACTATACCCGATAATATTCTTGAAAAATATCTTTTTGGAATAATGCCCGGGGGCACAGCAAATGAATTCGCAAAATCCCTGGGTCTTCCGCTTATACTTGAAGAGGCTGCCCTGGCTATTACCAGGCAAAAAAGCATAACCAGAAGGAAAATAGGGATTATTAATAAAGAATACCGTTTTGCTACAGGATTTTTATACGGAATTGCATGTCATATCCTGCGGGAGACTTCTGAAATAACAAAATTTTACCTTGGAGAATATGCCTATCCGCTTCCCGGGTTATTTGCCATTTCAAATTATTCGGATTTTATAAAAAAATTTTGGATTAATTCACTGGAATTCAGGACAGCTTATCTTTTAATAAACAATGCAAGTTTGAGAAGCAAGAATATTCCAGCTGACAGTATCAAAAGCGAGGATAAAAACCTTTTTTCATTTATATATTTGTATTCTGAAATTTCTTTTGGGGACTTAACAAGGCTAATGCTAAAAAACCAGGCTGGCAATAATATTTTGGAAGATCCCGCAATCTTTTATAAGCCAAAAGGCGATATAAAACTTGAATTCGAGGGAACCCTGGAGTTTATGCTGGACGGGGAATTCTATAAAATGCCTTCTCCTCTTGAGTTTGAGCATTCGGAATATAAAATCAGGGTAATCGTGTAATTTTGATTCTTTCCGCTTCTGTTGTTATGCCCAGCCTTAAGCCGTAAAGTTTTTTATTTTTGTTCATTTTTTACTCCTTTTATTAAATTATTTTACAAATTTTATAATTAATAAATTAACAAGCTAACTAATTCATTAAATTTATAATGTTATTTTTCTAATTTGTCAATTAATAAACAAACGTATATATTAAGTACATGGACGTAAAAATTAAGGATCAAATAAAAATACTGCTTCTTCAAAAGGGTGTTCTAATGAAAGACCTTGTAGCAGAGATGAGTGTTAGATTAAATAAAAACTACTCATCAGAAAATCTTTCAAATAAACTGAGAAATGAAACTATTACTTATAAAGAAATCATACTTATAGCAGATATTCTGGGGTATAAAATTATTTTTTCTGAAAAATAAGCAGAGCCGATCTCAAAATTGCCTAATCTCTAATTGCATATTAAAATTCGGCAGATTCCTGCTCATCTTTCAGGTTTTGTTTTATTTCCTCCAGCTTTACGTGTTCTTTCCATACAAAGAACGATCCCGCTGATAATACCAGTATAACTACCAGAAGCTGGTTTATAACAGACACTGCAAATGCTAATTCCGGTTCTATATTGAAAACGCTAAGAGCAAGCATATAACCCCCCTGATAAGGACCTATTCCTGCCGGACCCGCCGGTATAAGGGAAGAAAACGCTGTTACGCTAAGCACCAGAAGTGCTCCCAAAAGCGAAATCTCTATGCCAAAACTTTTTATTACAAAAAACATGCAAGAGCCTTCCATTATCCAGATCAGGAAAGAAAAAAATATTGTTCTTATAAGAAGCCTCCATGAATCCAGCATTATAAGCCCTTCTATAAAAGAGTGAAAAATTAAAAAACCTTTATCAATCAAAACTTCGGCGAATTTTTTTAGTTTTTCCGGGAAAAACCCAAGAATTTTAAGCAGAAATACTTTTATTTTTTTTCTTTTATCGCCTTTTTCATGGATTTTTGAGAGCACAAGAAGGAAAATAAATCCGCTAAAAAATACCAGTCCAGCTATAAGAGCTATTTTAGAAAATAATTTTCCCGGGCATATAAAATAAATTGTAACAGCCAGAATCATAAATAAAGTAATTCCGTCAAAAATTCTTTCGAGAATTACTGAGGTAAAGACTTTTGTCTTATTAAGGTTTTCTTTTTTGCTGAAAAAATAAGCCCTGTAAATTTCTCCTGCCCTGGCAGGAAGCACACAATTCAGGCTGAACCCTATGAAAATCGAGCTTAACAGCGAATTAAACCTTAAACCGGGGTTATGAAGAAAAAAATTCCATCTGAATGCCCGCAATATAAAAGACATTATATAAACAGGGATTACAGGCAGGATAAAAACAGGATTCATAAGACCAAAAGAGAGGATAGTCTTATCAACATCAACCTGGCTGATTATAGCTCCTATAAAAAGCAGGCTTATTAAGATTCCAAAAATTTTTTTATTTAAAAGAAATTTCAAATTTAAAAACTCTGACTTTATTTTTCAGGCTGTTTGCTAATATAATTTTAAACAAGGTTTTTAAAACAGGCAAAATATTATTATACCAGGAAGTTAAGTAATGTTATCCCGAAATAAAGTTAAAACCGGGGGCTCAATCTATAGATTAAGAGCCTGAAAGTATTTTTAAGGGGTAAATAATAAAAACTTACGCATTTTAAAATTTTTGTTAATTCCTTAATCAGAAGAGTTTTACTTAAAAAAATTACTTTGGTATAGAATAATTAATGTGTAAAATATTTTGCATGGCTGGAAAAAATGAAAGGTTTTAGAAAATGACAAGAGCAATGACCATCACAGAAAAGATATTAGCTGACCATGCCGGTCTTGATGAGGTTAAACCGGGTGATTTAATAACAGCAAAAGTTGACATAACCCTTGCAAACGATATAACAGGTCCTGTAGCAATAAACGAGTTCAGAAAAACAGGAGCTCAAAAGGTATTTGATCCTGAAAGAGTTGTTTTTGTACCTGATCATTTTACCCCCAATAAAGATATAAAGTCAGCGGAAAACGCACGCCTGCTAAGGAATTTTGCAAAAGAACAAAAGCTTAAAAATTACTTTGAAGTGGGAAGACTCGGTATAGAGCATACGCTTTTACCTGATAAAGGAATAGTAGGTCCCGGGGACCTTGTGATAGGAGCTGACAGTCATACCTGCACCTATGGGGCAATCGGCGCTTTTTCCACAGGCGTGGGTTCTACAGATCTTGCATGCGCCATGGCTTCCGGGGAAACCTGGTTTAAAGTCCCTGAAACCATAAAAGTTATTTTTAACGGGAAATTAAATAAATGGGTATCAGGAAAAGATCTTATCCTGCATCTTATAGGAGAGATAGGCGTTGACGGTGCGCTTTATAAATCCCTTGAAATAACCGGTTCAACCATTGAAAACCTGGGAATTGACGGAAGATTTACGATCTGTAATATGGCAATAGAAGCAGGGGGAAAAAACGGCATAATCCCGCCGGATGCAATCACTGAAGAGTACGTAAAAAACAGGACGCAAAGACCGTATAAGTTCTATAAAAGTGATGATAACGCAGAATATTGCAGGATAATAGAATACAATACGGAAGATATAGAACCGACAATAGCGTATCCGCACTTACCCGAGAATACAAGATCAATTTCCCGGGTCGGAAATGTCAAAATAGACCAGGCTATAATAGGAAGCTGCACTAACGGAAGACTTTCTGACATTAAAGAAGCAGCGGAAATTCTCGATGGACACCAGGTGCACCCTGATGTAAGACTTATAGTATTTCCCGGAACCCAGGAAATTTATCTTGAAGCAATGAACCTTGGTTATGTGGAAAAAATCATAAAAGCAGGCGGTGCAGTAAGCACTCCTACCTGCGGACCGTGTCTTGGGGGGCATATGGGTATTCTCGCTGAAGGAGAGCGGGCAATTTCTACTACAAACAGAAACTTCGTAGGAAGAATGGGGCATCCCAGAAGCGAAGTTTATCTGTCTAACCCGGCAATAGCTGCAGCCAGCGCAATTTTAGGCAGGATAGCTTCTCCTGATAATTTATAATGGTAAAGAATAAAAACTTACGCATTTTAAAATTTTTTCATTCTTTCTTAAATAATCAATTGAAATACAGCGAATTAAGGTTAAATATTTAGCTGATATAAGGAAAAATTCAACACTGCAGCAAAGCTAACCCACAATAAATAAGGGACTAGAAGGTATGCTGCCGGTTTTGAAATCCTGTAAAACTTCACTATAGATAGGATTATAAATATTAATAGCAGTATAATTACAATAAATGCGCCTAAAATCTGGTGCATTCCAAAGAAAACTATTGACCATAAACCGTTTAATACAAGCTGGATTGTAAAAAAGACTATTCCCTGCGCCCTGTCCCCTGATTTTTCGGAGTTTAAAACTAAAAATAAAGAAATTCCCATTAATGTATAAAGCATTGTCCAGACAGGAGAAAATACCCAGTCTGGAGGATTAAATGAAGGCTTAACCAGCATGTCATACCATATATACAGGTTATCAGCCGTAAAAAATCCTCCGACAATTCCCGGCAGGAAACATAAAAATAATGAACCAATGAGTTTTAGAAAAATTTTCATAGTTTACTTAAATTAAATCCAAAGTTTTCATTTTAACATCAGAAATAAAATTTTTATACCTCTTAGCTGCAGCCTTTACAGAACCATTTTTTAAAAGTGCCGGTCATTTACTTTTAGAACTATCTGTTCTTTTATAAGGCACATATATTGACATGAAAGTTTTTAGCGAATTAATATTAATAGACACTCTTTTACTTTAAAGAAACAATTTAAGTAAACTCATCGTCAAAAGTAATTAAGTGATGAATTAAGCAGGGAAATTGTTGGATCTTTAAGGTAAGCTGTACCCTGAAAATAACGCGTCGGGATGGCGGAATTGGTAGACGCGCACGGTTGAGGGCCGTGTGGAGCGATCCATGTGGGTTCAAGTCCCACTCTCGACATTTTTATTAAAACCAAAAACATTCAAGTAACAGATAAAATTATTGGAATCACAATGCAGGAGCATTAAAATGAAAGAGAAAATTCACCCGAAGTATAAAAAAACTACTATAAGTTGTGCCTGCGGTAATGTAATCGAAACTTCCTCAACAGAAGACGGCTTAAAAGTTGAAATTTGCAATGCATGTCATCCTTTTTTTACAGGAACACAAAAAATTGTAGACACTGAAGGCAGAGTTGAAAAATTTAAAAAACGCTACGCAAATACAAGAAAAAAATAGCTTTTTTATTCTGATTTTCTCAGTAAACCGCAGTTTTACTGCGGCATATTGCTGAAATGTAAAAAAATTCCGGAACATAAATCCTGCATAAATTACGGGATAGCAAAGAAAGAGAAAAAATGACAGAGAATAGCGAATTTCCTATAGTCCATCTGATTAGTGCGCCTGAAAACCCTTTAAAAACAATTTATCTTGCATGCAGAACCTGTTATTCTGCCGAGTATCCTTATAAAATCCGGGAAAAAGACACTGACCCGGAAAAGATGCTGAAACTGGTGAAAAAAGTTTTGCAATCGGGTCATCATAGTACGATTGAGCATTGCCAGTATACATTCACGATCAGCGGTGTAACCCGTGCCTGTACTCACCAGCTTGTAAGACATCGCCATATGTCATTTTCGCAAAAATCCCAGAGATATGTTACGGAAAAAGGGCAGTTTGAATACATAACTCCGTCAACCGTTAAAAATAGCGGTTTACAGCAGCAATATGATGCTTTAATGGCGGAGATTGCCGGATTTTATGACAGAATGATAGAGCAGGGAATTCCTGCTGAGGATGCAAGGTTTGTACTTCCGAATGCGGCTACAAGTTCTCTGGTTACCAGTTTAAACTTAAGAGAGATGATTCACCTGGCGAATCTGAGGCTTTGTGTAAATGCCCAGCATGAAATCAGAAAGCTTATCCAAAAAATGTGCGGACTTGTAGTGGAAAAAGAACCCTGGCTGGGTGAATACCTGGTAGCAAAATGTGAAAAGAGCCGCTACTGCGATGAAATAAGAGGCTGCGGAAAGTTTCCCCAACAGGTGAAATAATTTAGCAGTAAAGATGCAGTAAAAATCCTGCGGTAAAATTTTTTATACCTCCTTTTCCAGATCCCTTATCATTTCTTCAACTTCTTTTTCTCCTTCTTTGTAATACTTTTCCTCTTCAGGGTTAAGATGTCTTAAAAGCCTCATAAATTCACCAACATGCTCTTTTTCTTCATTAGCGATATCCAAAAGAACCTTTTTTGCCAATTCATCATCAATAGAATCATGCAGCTGCATATAAAGCTGTATTGCCTCGTATTCGGCTGCGATGTTGTACCTGACAGCCCTGATAAGTTCGCCCCTGGTGAGTTTTCTGTCTGCATTCATTGCCACAAAAGGTGTTCCAAATTCCGGCATAAAATCCTCCTTTATATTTATCCGTAATTCAGCCTAGATAAAAGCCTGATGAATTTCATCCTGCGCTCAGGCATAAGGGGTAAATAATAAAAACTCACGCATTTTAAAATTTTTTATTACTTCCTTATTTCTGAAAAGACACGAAAATTAATCCATAACTCTTATCAGGTTATTTACCTCTCTGGTTGTTTGTCTTTGGGCAATTTCGTCAACTGCTTTCAGTATATTTTCTTCTTTTGCAAATTCAGTTAAAAGAATAATCCTTGCGTTTCCGTCACTAAGCAGGCCTTTTTGAACTATGCTACAGAGGTTAATTCCGTTTTTACCGCAGATAATTCCAAGATCCCCTATGACTCCGGGCATGTTATTTGTGGTAACCCTTATATAATACTTGTTTATTGTATCTTTAATATGTTTTATATCAGCGTCTTTTCTCTGTTTGTCATAGCGCATCATAGGCAGAGGGTAGTCTGTAAAGGATATTTCCCTTGCAATAGCCATTATATCGCCTAAAACAGAGCTTGCAGTCGGAAATTTCCCTGCGCCGGGACCGGAAAACATTACCCTGCTTACAGGTTCCGCTTCGATTTCAACGGCGTTCAGCACATCATCAATGGCAGAAATAGGGTGGTCTTTCGAAACCAGCATAGGATGAACCCTTACGTCAAGAATATCTTTATCACCATTGCGTATAAGTCCTATTAACTTTACCTTATAGCCCAATTCATTGGCATAGCCTATATCTATAGGACTTATTCCGTCAATTCCCTCCACATAAACCGAGTTTATGTCCACGGTTTTATTAAATGCCAGTGAAGCAAGAATAGCTGTTTTATAAGCTGCGTCATGCCCTTTAACATCCCCTGTAGGGTCAGCTTCAGCATAACCAAGCGCCTGGGCTTCTTTTAGAACATCTTCAAACTCACTGCCTTCATGTTCCATTTTTGTAAGGATATAATTCGTTGTACCGTTTAAAATCCCAGCTATCTGGCTAATTTTATTCCCTGCAAGTGACTGGCGCAGGGGCATGATTATAGGAATCCCCCCGCATACGGCAGCTTCATATAAAATAACAACATTATTTTCCTCTGCCAGGGTAAATAATTCCTTGCCATGCTTTGCTATTAATTCCTTATTTGCCGTAACTATATGCTTTTTATTCTTAATAGCGGCTTTAATAAAGCCCAGAGCAGGGTTTATTCCCCCTATCAGCTCCACCATTATGTTAATTTCAGGATCATTAATCAATTCTTTTGCGTCTGTAGTGAAAATATCCGGCGATAATTCAGGATATCGCTTTATTTTTTCTGTATCTTTATCCGCAATTTTTTTTATTTCAACGCCGCAATCTTTGTTTATCAGGGTCTCTAAAACACCGCTTCCCACTGTTCCGATACCCAGAAGACCTATTTGAATTTTTTTATCCATAAGTGCCCCCAGTTTATTAAAATATTTATTATTGTAACTGAATATAATATTACCAAAAAATACTCAATAATTTGAAAATATTTAACCCGGATCACCAATTGAATTTTTGAATTTCTTATCTCAAAATCTTAAGTTAATTTCATACCTCAGGGTAATGTTGTTTATATAAAATAATAATATATTAAGATATAAGTAAAAATACCCTTTTAAGGATAATTATATATGACCTCGACCCTAGCTGGGCTCGCTGAATGCGCGTTTAAAAGGATCGGGGTCAACTCTTTTTTTAAATTTTATTCATCAGAATCTTCTTTATCTTCCTGCAGGTTCACTCCCAAATTTTTTAATTCACTGACAGCTCTTTTAGAGTATACTGTTTCGGGAAAATTTTTTGTCACGACCATGAAATACTGGATTGAATCCTGTTTATGTTCTCTTTCTTTTAAAATGAAAGCTGCTTCATAAAAAAGTCTTGCATATAAAGGGTCTTTAAGATTTCCGTCAGCGATAGAGTTAAGCCGGGTTTTTATTTCAACCAGTTTTTCACTGTCTTCAGGTGAAAAAAGGCTTAGTGTATGGATTTTTTTGTTTAAAACCTCAATATTTTCCTCAACTTTTTTAATTTCCTCTTCACTGAGCTTGACAGATTTCCTGGCAGCTTCTGCAGGGGCGGATATTATTAATAGCTGTAATGCAGCGATAGCCGTTAATATTAGAATTAAAAAAGTTTTCATTTTTTCTGCCGGATTTTATTTTATAACTGAATTTAGATTACACCACAAAGAGCTTAATAATCTTCCGTTAATTATATGACATTTTTTATTATTGCACATATGAAAAGAGCGTTTGATATTAAATAACCTGAATGACAGGTTAGCTAAATATCGTGTTCTTCATCTTTGGAAGAAGGCTTATGAAGATCAAGGATCTTCGCGAGCGCCCTGGTGTCGCCTTTTAGCTTGAAATACTCGGCAAACTTCGGTGTGGTCCTTAAAATAAACGACCTGCCGTTTTTATCTTTTTTCCTTGATATAAGCCCTTTTTCAAGAAGTTCACCCACATGCTCATAAGCTGCAGCTCCCCGGAGTTCTTTAAGTTGCGCCTGCCTGACAGGTTCTTTCAGCGCAATTACTGATAGCGTCCTTAATACCGATGGTTTTAGCTCAACCGGGACCAGTTTTTCCACAATGTCCTTATAGTCTTCCCTTACCTGGATTATATACCCGTTCTCATCGTCAATTTCCAGGGCGCTTTCCCGGGAGGAGTAGTCCATAATCAGCTCAAGAAGTTCTGTTTCGACTTGTGCGGGGTCTTCTGACAGAATTCCTGCTATTTCTTCAACTGTCGCGGCTTTGCCTATAACGAACAATACCGCTTCTATCCTGCTTCTTAAGGGCATTATTTTTTTTCAAGTCTTTCCAAAAACTCTTTATGGTTTTTTTTAAGAGTTTTATTCAGATGATACATCATTATAAAAAGCATTATCCCGACAAAAACTGCAAATATTTCATTAATTCCCATAAAGTTATTTCTCCTCTAATTTTTTTACTAAATTGAATAAACGATCTATCTGATTTAAGTATATCCAGAAAAATAATAATGAAAGCCCTATTCCAATTGCAATAAGAATCCACTTAAGTATGCTAAAAGATATAAATACCAGACCTAATGAACCGGCGAGCGTTAAAATAAAGGCATTCCAGTGGTTGTTTTTAATGCTTATCAGGCAATCTATTTCCTTTTCTATTGCTTTTTTCTTTCTACTCATTACTAGCTCTTTTCTTTTGGATTTATGTCTAACTTATAACCCAAAAAATCGAGAATTTCCTGAACTTTTTCAAAGCGAATTGTTTTTTGGGACAACATCCTGGAAAGGCTGCCAATGCTTGGCATATCGTGGCCTTCTTTCTCCATATTCTTTATCAGGCTGCGCATTGACAGCCCTTTTCTGAGTAATAGAACTTGTATTTCTTCTTTGATGCTTAGCATATTAGCATGTTAACTTTTATATGCTCATGTTGACAAATTATTTAATTATTGATATTTTTTTAGATATCAATGTTAATATTTATATCATCAATAGTAAATAAATTACGACACAAAGAGGTAATAAACAGGCCAATTGAATACTGGCTAAAAACCTTGCCTGTCATTGCGAGGAGCGAAGCGACGCGGCAATCTGTCCGGTTAACGCTATTATGGGCTTTCAGCCCATTTAGATAGATTACCATGTCGGGCAGAATAACGTTTATATCAAATACCCAAGCTTATTTGCCTGCCCTCCTCGTAAATGACATTAATCGCTTATTTTTTTATTTCTCGGATAGGTTCTTAATCGGGAATATGTTCAAAAAGCTCTCCAACAGGAATTTCCAGGGCATTACAGATTTTATTTATAGTATCAAGAGAAATGTTTTTATTTTTTTCATAATAAAGGTTTATTATTGTAGGCTGACTCAAGCCAGTCATCCTATGCAGTTCAGCTATTCTGATTCTTTTTCTACCCATTATTTCAGAAAGATTATTTTTTATCATAATAGCTAAGTTTAACATTATGTCTATATAATTGATTTTTATTAAATCTTGTTTTAATATAATTAAAGACTATTTTAATAAAATAGAAATATTTCTTAAAGGAGTAAAAAATGGAAAAAAAGGAAATCCTGACCAGACTCGAAATACTGACCTTTGAAGCTGATATGCTCTCCAGAGCCCTGGATAATGCTCTGAAATTTTATCAAGAGCATTATGGAATCTGTGAAATATACTATTTATCAGAAATTCTCCGCGAAAAATTCGAAAAAATAAGAGATTTGTTTTAAATTACTCGCTTTGCCTGACAACGTGAACCTCAGAGTAAAACTCGTCCTGGACAAGGTCAATCCGGCTTCGGGAAGCGAGAAACAGCAGGGCTATGTAGGCTGAAACCCTATCCATCCCTGTTTGGACTAATTCGGATAATTCTATTTTATCATTGGACTCAAACAGTTTTTCAAGGCTCTTTTGAAGCGTTGCCACGCTGTTTTCAATATACTCATCGTGCGCCATGTTAATTATGTCTTCGGACGTAAAATTCTCGTAAGACCGAATCTTTCCGGAAGCCTTTTTATGTTTGTTTTTCAGGGCAAGTTTCCTGTCCATTTTTTCGTAGAATTCCAGCTGCTTAATCAGGTCTTCCAGGGTTACGACCCGCTCTTTATGAAGCCTGACGCTGGTTCTTCTTTCCAGCACACGGTCAAGCGAAATTACATTGTTGTAATTTACATTATCTATAAGCTCTTCAATATCCTCGAATTCCTCTATTAACTCAGGCTCTTCAGGAACATCGTCAAAAACCGTCAAACCTTCGAGTACATCTGATTTTAACCTTAGCAAAAGCGCCGCGAAAAATAATGTCCTGCCTGTAAGTTTCAGGTTATTTGACTTTATTTCAACCAGTTTTTGAAGATATTTATCTGTTACATCAGCAATATCAATATTCCATGGGTCAATTTTCCCGCTTTTTGCCATATCTGCAAGGATTTCAATACCATCAACAGCAGTTTCCCCTGTTTGAACTTTTTCTATATTCTGCTCCAGGTTAAACTGTGAGTCCGGCTGTATTTTTAGAACATTATTATCCATGTAATCTTACACCCGTAACTTTGGTAATGCCGCTATTCTTCTGGGTTACTCCTATTGTCCTGTCTGCCGCTTCTATCATAGGCTTTCTTAAGGATACAACAATAAACTGGGCATTCGAGGAATGTGTTTTTATCATCCGGGCAAGTTTTTCTGAATTTATTCCGTCAAGATGCATATCAACTTCGTCAAAAGCATAAAACGGGGCAGGCAAATGTCTTTGTATCGCAAAAACAAACGCCAGGGCGGTAAGGGATTTTTCCCCGCCGCTCATTGACTCAAGCCTTTGCATTTTCTTGCCGCGCGGCTGTGCTTCTATTGTAAGTCCACCTGCCAGGGGGTTTATTTCGTTTTCAAGTATGATTTTTCCTTCCCCATCTGATAACTGGTTGAAAATAACCTTGAAATTATTGTTTATCTGCTCAAATGTTTCCCTGAATGACCTGATTTTCATTTCTTCATAGCCATTCATCCTGTCTATAATCTGGTTTTTCTCGCCGGTTAAAGTGTTTATCCTGGTCTCAAGTTCCTCTTTGCGGGTTTTAACTTCGTCATACTCTGTCAGGGCTTTCATATTAACAGGCTCCATCTCTACCATCTGTCTTTCAAGCCTGAGAATATTCTTATTCACTTGCTCCACGGAAATTTCCGTAGGCTTAAGCCCGGAAATTTCATAACCTTCCTCAATTAATTCCTTTCTTATCTCTTCAAGCTCAGGCTCAAGCTCTTTTCTTCTTGCTTTAAACGCCTCAACCTGCTCGGTAAGTCGCTCAACCTTTGTTTCAAACCCTATTTTACTCCTTTCAAGGTCGGAAATTTCCGTGTTTAATGCTTCCCTTTGGTCCTGAAGCCCGGTTAATTCCGATCCTATCTCATTCATTTTTTCCTGAAGACCGGCTAAGCTTTGCTCGGTCCGCGAAATTTCACCTGTAAAGTCTTCTTTTTCAGTTTCCAGGTTGCTATTTTCCAGGTTTAGCTGCTCTATTCTTTCATTATGGATATTTATGGAGTTTTCATTAAACTCGATTTCCATTTTTACAGCTTTTATGTCGTTCCGGCATGCTGCAAGCCCAGATTCATAGTTCTTTATTTCCCTCTCTATATTTTGTGTAACATCGTTTAATTTTGTCAGTTCGTTTTCAGGAAGGGATTTTTCTACTGCTTCAATCTCTTCAGCCAACTTATTTATTTCTTTTGAAAGGTTTTCAAGTGTTGTGTTCCTGTCATAAAGAACAATTTGAACAGCTTCAAGTTCCGGAGTTTTTGTTTTGATTAATTCCTGACATTTAATTATTTTTAAATCACTGTCTTTAGTGTTTTTATCAAAATTATCCAGCTCAAATTTCTTTTTGTTAAGCTCTGTTGATGCTTCTGAATAGTCCTGCCTTACCTTATCAAGAAGTTTTTCAGTTTCTGTTTTCTTGTTTTCAAGCTCAATTGCCCTGTCCTGAAGTTTTTGGAATCTTTCCTTAAGCGTGTTAAGCTCATCATCCTGTGAGCCGGCAAATTTTAAGCCGGTTTTTTGCACTGATCCCCCTGTCATAGCCCCTGTTTTTTCTATCAGGCTTCCGTCAAGCGTTACCATCCTGTATTTACCCGTAAATTTCCCGGCGCAAACCAGGTCCTCTACGATTAATGTCTCACCCAGCGCGTAATAAAACGCGGTTTCATAAAGAGCGTCAAATTCAATAAGGTTTATGGCAAAATCAATAATTCCGGGGTCTTTTGGAAGCTTCATTCCCCAGGGACGCTGTTTCATCCTGTTTAGAGGTAGAAAAGTAGCTCTTCCTGCCCGGGATGACTTGAGAACTTCTATTGCAACCCTTGCAACTTCATCGTCATCAACTGCAATGCATCTCATTCTTCCGCCCATTGCTATTTCCAGGGCGGTTGAGTATTCCTTATTAACTTTTCCCAGCCGTGAGAGGGGAGCATGGATTCCCCTGATTCCGGCATCCATTATGGTATCTATTGCCCTGCCGAATCCCGCCTCTTCTGAAGCCCGCTTGTTTGCTTCCAGTTGTGTAATTTTTCTGTATGCGGCATTTATATTGTGGTTCAGGTCGCTTATTTCATTCTTAAGATCGTCAAGGTATTCCAGGTTGTTCTTTTGGACAATTTCATAGTCCTTAAGCTCTTTTGTAAGTTCCTGTATCTGGGTTTCAAGAATGTTTCTTCTCTTTAGCTCAGATGTTTTAAGATTTTCTGCTTCCTGAATTATTAACCTGGCTTCTTCTATATTTTTTTCAATCCTGGAAACCTTTTCTTCTACTGAATATTTTTCCCTTAATACCGAAGCTTCCCTGTCTCTCTTTTCTTCCAGAAGCTTTCTAAGATTATTCCGCTTCTTAATCTGGTCTGTGGTGGATTTACTTATCCAGGAGACTTCCTGCAAGAGCTTTTCAAGTTCCTGCTTTTGCGAGGTAATTTTTTCTTCAACAGATTTTATTTCGTTGTTTTTACTATGAATCTTGAGTGAAGAGTCGTTTATTTTCTGCTTTAAGCTTTCAATATTACTTTTTGCTGTTTCAATACTTTTTATATTATCCTGAGCCTGCTTTTCAGAAAATCTTAAGCTGTCTTTTTTCCTTGCAATTAAGCCTTTAAAGGTTTCTATCTGTTTTTTGATCTCTATTTGCTCATCTTCGCCCTTGTTTTTTATGATTTCCGAAAGACCTGCGAGTTTTTTGCGGGTTTCATCGAGTCTTGCCGCAAGCGCAAAAAGCTTTTTCTCCTCGTCCTTTTTGTTTTTATTCGCGTCAAGTATGCTTTCATGAAGCCTTTCAAAAGAATTTTTTATCTCAAAATACCTTACAACCTGGAGTTTATTTTCAAGTTCCTGTTTTTCATGGCGTAATTTCTGGTATTTAAGGGCGTGATTCTTTTCTTCTTCAAGCTGTACAAGCCTGTAGTCGATTTCACCCAGGATAACCCGTGACTTTCCAACCCTTTGCTCAACGATTTCAAGTTCTTTTTCCGCCTGCTCTATGCGCCGGTCAAATTCAGCGACCCCGGCTATTTCATCAATGATTTTCCTTCTCTCATTCGGGCTGATATTCACTATACTCGTAACATCACCCTGCATCATCACGTTATAGCACCCGGGGGATATGTTATATTCAGATAGCGTATCATGAATTTCCCCCAGCGTAGAGGATTTTTCATTCAGGTAGTAGCTGCTTATAAAACCTGTAGAGGCTTTTTTGATTTTTCTTTTTACAGAAAGCTTTTGCTGACCTGTTCCGTTGGAAAAACAGACCTTTACCGAGGCTTCATTTTTCTTGTTATGAGTGTTTACAAGATGAAAAAGCCTGTCTGCCCTGAGTGTTTTGGAAGATGAAAGACCAAGACAGAACAGGATACTGTCTATTATGTTACTTTTTCCTGAACCATTCGGTCCTGACACCGTAGTAAACCCTTCAAGGAAGGGGATTTCGGTCGTATTAGCAAACGACTTGAAATTATCTATTTCAATCCTGCTGATGTACATCAATAGATTTCTTTAAATATCCGAAATTTCGACTCCACAAGTTTTTTTAAATGCCGCGGTTTTTGCATGCCGTACAATTACGTTACTATATACAGAATTACACTATATGCGGCGGTTTCTGTCAATAATATGAAGCGACTTTGATGTATTTGCAGGAGTTTAAAATAATTCTCTTATTTTTATTAATTTCTCATTTAACAGCCTGGATAGATAGCTAAGTCCGGTGATAGAATAGCTTTTTTCAAACTCTATCAAAGTCTCAAACTGTTCTATTGAGAGGACAAATGCCTGCAATGTCAATTCGTCGAGCGTATCTAGCTTTTTTTGGGAATCCATGGCTACTCCTTGTTACTAAGTTTTTTTACAAAATCATAAGCTTTAAAATTAATATACCAGCTTTATAATAATTCAATTTACTCCAGTACAAAACATATGTCAATATGATTTAAAAGGAGTAACTATGGGTGTAAAGGAAGATATAAAAACGCTTTTAGTCCAGTCAAACTGGACAATGACAGAAGTAGCAGAAGAAATGACTAAAATTTCTGGTAAGAAATATTCTATGTCAAATATTTCCCAAAAACTAACCAGAAAAACCCTGAAATACGAAGAAGCCAGATTAATCGGTGATATTCTGGGTTATGATTTGATATTTATTAAAAGAAAAAATAGATAATGAAAATAGAGCTTAATTTAAGGACTTATGAAAAATTTTAAAATTCATAAGTATTCTTTACCTTTTATGAGAAATTCCATTTTTATGGATATAATAAATTATGCGGAAAAATAATGAAAACCCCAGGTACGCCCTGACAATAGAATATCTTGGGACCGGTTTTTGCGGAAGCCAGGTTCAGGCTGAGGGCTGTATAACGGTTCAGTCGGAAATCGAAAGGGCAATAGGTATTTTAACCGGAGAGAGAGCAAAAACCGTGTTCTGCGGAAGAACCGACAGCGGTGTTCATGCAAAATGCCAGTTTTTGCATTTTGATTTAGCTCATAAAGTTGAAATAAAGAGATTTACTCATTCTCTAAACGCCCTGATTCCTGATGAAATCAGCGTGAAACAGATGAAGCCGGTTGATAAAACCTTTCATAGCCAGAAAAGCGCCAGGTACAGGTGGTACCGCTACATAATCAATAACAAACAGAGCCGCTCTGTTTTGCTAAAAAACATAAGCGCTCATATTCCCGAAAAACTGGATTTGCAAAAAATGCAAAAAGCACTGGACTATCTTATCGGCTATCATGATTTTACGAGCTTTAAAAAAACAAATTCCGATAACCCTGCAAAGGAATGCAGCCTTTTGTACGCGCGTTGCAGAAAAATTTCTGATATTATTTATATAGATTTGATTGCAAATCGTTTTTTATATAATATGGTTAGAATAATAGTGGGCACTTTAACAGAAATTGGTCGGGGCTCATATGAAGCAGAAAAAATGCTCGAAATCCTGCAGGCAAAAGACAGGAAAGCCGCGGGTCCCACAGCTGATCCCGGGGGTTTAACCTTAATGGGAGTCGGTTATGACGAAAAATATAATCTTAATGAATTAATGCGTATGGAGGCAACAAATGAACAAAACCTACTCTGCAAAGCCTCATGAAGTCGAGAGAAAATGGTATCTTATAGATGCTGAAAATAAAGAACTCGGAAGGCTTGCATCTCTTACGGCAAACTTACTGCGCGGAAAGCATAAACCTGAATATACCCCGCATATTGACACAGGTGATTTTGTAATCATTGTTAACGCAGATAAAGTCAAAGTAACCGGAAAAAAAGAAACAGATAAATTTTACTATTCTCACTCCGGCTATCAGGGCGGTTTAAAGACAATCAGTTTCAGGGAAATGATGCAGAAATTCCCGACAAGAGCCATGGAAAAAGCTGTAAAAGGAATGCTCCCTCATAATACTCTGGGGGCTCAGCAGTTTAAGAAACTTAAAGTTTATGCAGGCTCAGAGCATCCTCATGAAGCACAACAGCCCGTTGAATGGAAGGACCTGGAGGTAATTAAGTAATGACAAAAAAAGAATATACAGGCACAGGACGCAGAAAGTGCGCTATCGCCAGAGTAAGGCTCGTTCCCGGTAAAGGGAAATTAATTATAAACAACAGAACCGCTAAGGATTACTTCGGAAACTTACCTGCACTTGAAATGAAAATTTTCCAGCCTATTGTACTTACTAAAAAAGAAAATAATTTTGATATAAGAGCTAAAGTATACGGCGGGGGTATCAGCGCCCAGGCGGAAGCTATAAGACACGGTATATCAAGAGCGCTTGCGCCAATGGGGGATGAAGACAAAGCCGTACTTCGCTCAGAAGGACTTTTAACCAGGGACCCGCGTGTTAAAGAGCGTAAAAAATACGGTCAAAAAAGAGCAAGAAAAAGATTCCAGTTCTCAAAACGTTAATTAACTCGAATCACAGACTGTATTTTTTAAAATTTTCTCAAAATCTATATTTACAAAACAGTTCGAATTGCTAAATAACTTACTATTAGTTATTATATAAGTAATTTATAATGTTTTAGACAAGAGAGCCTCCTTGAAATTCAGCAACTATAAAATTGAAAACTTTTATGACGAATACTTTATAGATAGTAATATCTGCAGGGAACCCGTTAAACTTGTTGTTGATAAAATCAACCGGCTTGCAAAAGGAGAACTTTTAAGCCGCCAGAAAGCAGCGGAAAAAGCTTTCTTAAACCTCGGAATAACTTTTAACGTATACAGCTCAAAAGAAGGCCGGGAAAAAGTATTTCCTTTTGATATCATCCCGAGGGTTATCAGCGGCTCAGAGTGGGATTGCCTTGAAAAAGGTCTTAAACAAAGAATAATCGCGCTTAATTTATTTATTAATGATATTTACAGCAAAAAAAATATAATTAAAGACAGGGTTATCCCCGAGGAAATTATTCTGTCTTCCAATGCCTACAGACCCGTATGCAATGAGGTAAAACCGCCGAAGAATATCTGGTGCCATATAACGGGTACAGACCTGATAAGAGATGAAAAAGGTCAGTTTTATGTGCTCGAAGATAATTTAAGATGCCCTTCCGGCATATCATACGTGCTTGAAAGCAGGCAGATAACCAAGAAAACCTTTCCCCTGCTCTTCGAATCCCTGAAAGTAAGACCTGTTGAAGATTACCCCGTCCATCTTTTTAATATGCTTAAATATATCTCCAATAAAAACCCTGAATCATCCACGGTATGTCTTTTAACGCCGGGGGTTTACAATTCGGCATATTTTGAACATTCTTTTTTAGCCAGGCAAATGGGTGTAGAACTTGTAGAAGGCAGGGATCTTACTGTTGAGAATAATTTTGTGTTTATGAAAACCACAAAAGGCTTACAGAGAGTGGATGTTTTATATAGAAGAATTGACGATGATTTTCTTGATCCGAAATTTTTCAGGCATGATTCGCTATTGGGAGTTCCCGGTCTTATTGACGCTTATAAGGCAGGTAATATCGCGCTTGCCAACGCGCCCGGAACAGGCATAGCCGATGATAAGGCAATTTATAGCTATGTCCCGGATATAATTAAATATTATCTTAATGAAGACCCGATTATTCCTAACGTTCCGACTTATATCTGCTCAAACCCGAAACACCTGGAGTATGTAATAAGTAATATTGAAAAATTAGTTGTTAAAACCGTTGATGGAGCCGGCGGGTACGGCATGCTCATCGGTCCGAAGTCAACTAAAAGACAGCAAAAAGAATTTACGGAAAAACTCAGGGCAAATCCCAGAAAATACATTGCCCAGCCTACCATAAAGCTTTCAAGAGTTCCTATTATGAGCAGGAAAAGCCTTGAAGGACGTCATGTGGACTTAAGACCTTATATTATTTACGGGGAAGACGTTAAAGTTATTCCCGGGGGATTAACAAGAGTTGCGTTTAAGAAAAATTCCCTTGTGGTAAACTCATCTCAGGGAGGAGGAAGCAAAGATACCTGGGTCCTCTCTGACAGCCCAAAAATCGGAGAATAATATGCTGAGCAGAGTAGCAAATTTTTTATACTGGCTAAACAGATACGTTGAGCGTGCTGAGAATATAGCAAGGATTATTGACGTAAACCTGAATTTTATTCTTGATTCAGACGTAAGCAAAAACGAGCAATGGGAACCCCTGGTTTTAATCAGCGGGAGCAAGGAGTATTTTTTCGGGAAATACGGTGAGGCAACCAGGGAAAATGTTATAAACTTCCTGCTCTTTGACACTCAATATCCGAGCTCAATAATAAACTGCCTTTCAATGGCGCGGGAAAACGCCACAACAGTAAGGGAAATTATTAATATTGAGATGTGGGAGCAAATAAACAAATTTTATATGTTCGCAAAAAAAATTGCCGGAAAAAAATTAAATATTGATAACATACACGATTTTCTCGAAGAAGTTAAAATAAACTGCCATATATTCTCCGGAATACAGGAATCAACGCTTTCCAGGGGAGAGAGCTGGCATTTCGGCAGGCTGGGTAAGATGTTAGAGTGTGCGGACCAGACTTCCCGAATTATTGATGTTAAATACTTTCACATTTTACCCTCATCTGCATCTGTCGGCTCAAACTACGATATTTTGCAATGGGCAGCCATTTTAAAATCCGCAAGCGGCTTTGAGATGTATACAAAAAAATATAAATTAATCAGACCGGATAAAATTCTTGAATTTTTGATCCTGGATAAAGAATTTCCAAGATCAATCAATTTCTGCCTTCACAGGGCAAACCAGTGTCTTCATGCCATTTCTGCCAGTTCCACGGATACATACGTAAATAAAGCCGAACAGTCTCTCGGGGCATTAAATTCAGAGCTGGCTTTTAGCGATATAGATACCATAGTTAAAACAGGGCTACATGAATTTATTGATTCATTTCAGTTAAAGCTTATAAAAGTAAACCGGGATATTTCCCGTAAATATTTTGATATGGGCGAAATCCAATTAACGCAGCAATAAAAGGGGAAATATATGACTTTTTGTTTGGGAATTAAGGTAGAAGAGGGAATTTTAGGGATTTCAGACACCCTGATAACTTCAGGCAGGGAATGTACAAGTTCCAGAAAAGTAACGGTCTTTCAAAGACAGAACCACTCGATGTTTATTATGACATCAGGGCTGAGATCATTAAGGGATAAAGCTATAACGTATTTTAATGAAACGCTTGAAGAGGAAGATGAATCATTTGACAAGCTCTATAAAGCTATAAACTCTTTTGGCAAGCAGATAAGAAGGGTTTATAAAGAAGATAAGGAACACCTGGAAGAGAGCGGGATTGGTTTTGATATTCATTGTATTGTCGGGGGACAGCTTCAGAACGATGAAGAGCATAAGCTTTTTCTTATTTACCCGCAGGGAAACTGGATTGAAGTTACGCATGGAACACCTTACCAGATAATCGGAGCCACCGGTTACGGAAAACCCGTTTTAGACAGGACCTTAACATACAAAGATAAGCTTTCGTACGCTTTAAAAGTAGGCATTCTTGCTTTTGATTCAACCAGAATCAGCACAACAGACGTGGATTATCCTATGGATGTAATCATTTGCCCCCGAAATAGTTACGAAATAAGGGAATTCAGAATCTTTAAAGATGATATTAAGGAACTTTCCGGCTGGTGGCAGGACAGACTGAGAAAATCCGTTGATGAAATCCCTTCAATTGAGTTAGATAGCATAATAGACAGGCTGCAATGCTGATTGAAGTAGATTACAAAATCAAATATGAGTATACAGAGCCTGTATTCCTGGAATCAAATGAGGTTAAAATTTTTCCCCGCAATGATTTAACTCAAAGACTGCTGGATTTTAATATAGAAATCAGTCCCGCGCCTTCAAATAAAACCTTTTTCATTGACCGGGAAGATAACTGCGGGTTAAAAATATGGTTTAATGGTCTTACAGATCATTTTACAATGGATTTTAACTGCAAAGTTGAGACACTGAGGGATAATCCCTATGATTTTATTGTTGATTCCGATAAGCTCAGGTTACCCTATGAGTATACTGAAAATCCAAAGGACAACCCGGCTGTAAAAAGTTTCTCAGATGAACTGAGAAACAGCGCGAATAGTGATATTCTTGGATTTTTAGCGCTGCTTGCGGAAAAAATAAGCGGTGGTTTTGATTATGAAATAAGAAAAGACGGTACTGCAAAGCCACCTGAAAAAACCCTCAGGGATAAAAAAGGCGCCTGCAGGGATTTTGCTGTTTTGTTTACGGAAGCGTGTAAACACCAGGGAATAATGTCCAGGTTTGTGAGCGGATATTTTCTGGATGAGGAAAGTGAGGATAAAACACACCTGCATGCCTGGGCAGAGGTTTATATTCCCGGGGGAGGCTGGAGGGGTTATGACCCGGTTAACGGACTGGCGGTTTCAGACCTGCATATACCTGTTGCGGCTTCTTGTAATCCTTTGAGGGTAATCCCGGTCAGAGGTAATTACAGAAGTAATATTGCAAAATCAAAGATGGATTATTTAATTAAAATTAAAAAGTTTTCTGTTTAATTTAGCTTCAAATACGGTTTAAATAACGCGGATCGCTAATTGCATATATGTAATTAACCCGAACTGCTAAATAACTCGAGTCGCCAATTAGCCAAAAGCAAGGATATGACTAAGGAAATAATAAAAAGTTTTAAACTGCGTAAGTTTTTATTCTTTACTCCTTATACCACTTCAGTTATTTCTCAGCTTCATTTTTTATGGCGATCATTATCTTTTTTGCATCTTTTTTTAAGCCTTTAGTTATACATTCAGGAATGTAAAACCCGGGGTCTGAATAAATCCTGTAGCCTAAAATAGTATCATTTCCACATGGTATAAATTCAAAATAACCGTAGAGGTCTTTAAAACATCCCTCAGTTTTTTTGAATTTCATCCTTCTGTATTTCTCACTTCTGTCAAAACTGAGGATATAATCAAATTTCGGTAAAAACCTGCATAGTTTAATGGAAGTCTTGACTTTCTGGCTGCTCCCGTTGTCTTCAATCACCTGAGCTTCTTGAATCTGGCGGATGATCCTGGGCAGATTTTCTTTTTTATCGAGAATATTCCATACTCTCTCAGTGGACGCGTTAATTAAAATTTTACTCTCAGAGCCTTTAATACTCTTTGAAGAAGTCAAAGCCTTTCCCTGTATTGATTTTTGAATTACATCGCCATTTTTAAGGCTTCTAAGCTCAAAAGAGTTCACGGTCACGGCTGATGAACCAGAGGATAAAAGAAATAATCCCGCTATAACATACAGTTTTAAAAAACTTTTGAATAAGCAGCTAGATTCTCCCCCTTGCATATTCCCCCCCTTTTTTTTAGTAATAAATAACCCTATTTTAATTTGTTTAAGCCCTGGATTTTATGCTACAACCGGTTAGTCTGTCTGGTTAAAAATACAGAAGCATATATAATAATTTGCAATTAACGTTTATTTTTTCAGACCACTAATAGAGAATTTCTTATATTCAGTATTGTTTTTTATTAACAACAAATGATTCTCATCCGGGGTATAGTTTATAATTCTCCCTATAAAGTTCCGTATGCCGGGTGAAATATCCCAAATGTAGTGCTTATAAGCAAGCATGGTGAAAAAATTAATGTATACACATACCAACAAAACCATGAATGCTGAATATAAAAATTTTGATTTTTCAAAAAGCCCGGGCTTCCTGGATTCTGAAACCAAAAAAATTAAATTAAATATGACCAAAAGAAAAATAAATCCCGCTGAATACCTGAGAGCCACTCCACCATAGATTAGCAGTGTCAGGTATTGTAATATTCCAGCCAGTATAAGGGGTAAAAGATAAAATTTTTCTTTTTTATCGAATTTTAAATATTTATAAATTCCTAATAAACCAAAAATTATTAAAAAAAGTGAGCTTAAAGTTAAAGGAACCCTGCAAGTCATTATTAAATCATAATAAGGGCGGTTTTTTATTATTGATACCTCCCTGTCAACATCAATAAAGGGAAATTTAGCCTTGAAATTTTCCCCTGATGGGACAAAATAATATAAAAAAGAAGCAGGCAGCCTCTTTAAGTTATAGATACCTTCTTTTTGAATCCCTTTTAATCTTTCAGCGTTTTCTATTACCTGGATATTTTTTTCAAACTGCTGAAACTTAAAGGGATTTCCCCATTTATCCGCATTGATTTTCATGGTAAAACATCCAAAAACAATGCATATCAGGATTCCTGCGGAAAGCGCCCTGAGTTGTTTTTTGTCTTTTTTTAAATAAAAATCAAAAATTGCCTTTATAATCAAAAAAGTAATTGATAAAACCGGTACTATCGCATCAATTACCCTTGATAAAACCGCCATTGACGCGCAAAATCCCATTAATCCCCCATTTTTTATGTTTATTTCATTTTCAGGTTTAAACACCCACAGGAAAAAAATGGAAATATAACCCACTGACCAGGCAAATCCCCAGATTATCGGTTCATTATATAACCAGCCCCATGCCGTAATGTAAGAAACCGGGCTTGCCAGAAACAGCGCTGTAAAAAACATTACACTGAAAAAACGTGTTTTTGCCTTAAATAAGTCCAGTTTTAAAAAGGTTCTATATAAAAAGAAAATTGCAACACCAAGGGCTAAGAGAATTGAGAAGTTATTAAAATTCCGGCTGTATATGTCTTCAACAAACAGGCTGCAAACCCCCCTGATAAAAGCCGGGAAAAACCCGTAGTAAACTGTAAATTTGCCGTTGTCAAGTACAAAATATTCTTCACAGGCAAATCTTTTATCTACAAAGAAATTACCTTCTTTAAAATGTTCCCATACGTTTGCGTAAAGAACGCTTCCCTTGTTGATATGTTCAAAAAAGTCCGGTAAATAACCGTTTGTCAGCACTAAAGCAGTATAAAAAAGGTATAAGATAACAAATAAAAAAAATACTCTTTGAAACTTCATTTTAGTCTTTTTGCTATGATTAAATTAGTTACAATGATAAGCTATGTAAATAATGACGGCAATAGTAAACAGCGTGGAACCCGGCAGTATTGCTTCAGACCTGGAAATTCAGCCGGGCGATGAAGTTATTTCAATAGATGGTGTCAAGCCCCTTGATCTTATTGATTATAAATATTTTACGGCTTCTGATAATTTAAGCCTGCACATTAAACGCAGCTCAGGCGAGGAAGAAATTATTGATATAGAAAAAGACCCGGGGGAAGATCTTGGTTTAATCTTTGAATCAGCGGTATTTGACCGGGTTATACCGTGTAATAACAAATGTGTTTTTTGCTTTGTAGACCAGCAGCCCGGCGGGTTAAGAAAAAGTTTATATGTAAAAGACGATGACTACAGGCTGTCTTATCTTCAGGGAACTTATATTACGCTCACTAACTTAAAATCCGAGCATAAAAAACGGATTGAAAAGCTCAGGCCGGGTCCTTTGTATGTTTCTGTGCATACAACAAATCCTGAGCTGCGGTGTAGAATGCTTCAGAATCCAAAAGCAGGAAATATTTTAGAAGAATTAAAATGGCTTAATGAGCTTGAAGTTCCTGTTCACACGCAAATTGTGCTTTGCCCGGGATTAAACGACGGTAATGAGCTGGAAAAAACCCTTAATGACCTTGCAGAGCTAAGATCAAACATTGCTTCGATTGCCATAGTTCCTGTAGGAATAACCAGGTACAGGAAAAATGACATTCTTAAGCCTGTAACTCCCCAGCTGGCAGGGGAAGTTATAGACCAGTCCGATAAGTTTAATGAAAAAATCGGCTATAGCTTGGCTATAGCCTCAGACGAGTTCTATATTATATCCGGTCTTGACTTTCCGAAGGATGAAAGTTACAGGGGTTACGGACAGCTTGACGACGGGGTCGGGGCAGCAAGGATTTTACTGGAAAACTATGAAAAACACAAAGACAGGCTTCCTGAAAAGCTTTCTGAGCCCTATAATCTTACAATAGCTACGGGACAGCTGGCATATGAGGTTATGCAGCCTGTAATAGAAAACCTGAACACTATAGAGAATTTAAATATAAAGATCATCCCTGTAAAAAGCGGGTTCTGGGGGGAAAAGGTTACAGTTTCCGGTCTTATAACAGGAAAAGACCTCTTGAGTGAGCTTATGCCCGTAAAAAATGAAATCAGTAATCTTGTAATTCCCTCGGTAATGTTGAGAAAATACACTGACCGGTTTCTTGATGACGTCACACTGGAGGATGTTGAGGAAAAACTGGGGATTAATGTGGAAGTAATAGAAAATTATTACAGTTGTGAGGAGTTAATAGATCTCATTATTCAAAACAGCTGCAATGACCTGATTCATTAATTGCAGCAGCTTATTGCCATTATTTTTTTGCTTTTTTTACCAGCAGTATAGGTATTTCTGATTTTTCGGAAACTTTCATGCTTGTACTGCCTAAAAATAGAGCGGATAACTCTTTTCTTGCATGCGAGCCCATAATTATCAGGTCAATTGAATTTTTCTCGGCATAATCCACTATTATAGCAGCGGGCTCACCCATTAATGAAACTTTCTTTATTTCTGAAACCTCATATTTTTCAAATATTTCAGCAGTATTATTCAGTAATTCATCAGAAACATGCTTGGATTCATCTATAATTTTGCCTATATCAGTGTAAATATAAGCTTCCGGAGGTATAACTTTTTGCGGGGGAACAGTTACGTTTAAAATATCAATTTTAGCCCTTTTTATATCAATTAATTCAGGAAGCTTTTCAGCAGCGTAATTCGAAAACTTTGAACGGTCAGCAGCAAATAATATATTGAAATTCTTCTTTCTTATGTTGTGAACGTGATATTTGCTGCTGACAATCATTACTGAACATCTGCAAAGCCTTGAAATTTTATAGCTTACACTGCCTAAAAAGAATGTTTCAAAAATTTTTTTATTGTGAGAACCGACTACTACAAGGTCAACATCTAGTTTTTTGGACATACTAACAATATTTTCGGCAGCATCGCCTTCTTTAAAAATCAATTGATATTCAAGTTTATTTTTTTCCAGTAAATTCTCCACATAAGCAAAATTTGCCTTTCTAGCCTCGTGTTTAATGTATTTTTCCGGACGGCTGTAAAAATATCCCTCTTCAGCAAGGGTTGTTTCCAGGACGTTTAAAAGGATTATTTCGCAACTTTCCCTGTTAACAAGGTTAAACAGGGTCTGCACAATAATAGATGCCCAGTTTGGCTCATCTATAGCTATTAAAATTTTTGTCTTAGACATTATCAGATTCACCGTTGAAATTTTTTGTTTTGGCAATACTTAATTACTGAATTACTTACGGAGTCAGGTATAACCCCGAAGTCTACCATCCGCTTCAAATGGATTATAACAATTTGTGAAATTAATTTTCACCTGCTTAAAGGTAGTTTTTTCAAATTTTCAAAAACAAAAATTGAACTGTTGAGCTTTTGCCCGGTCATATAATCAGGGATTAAGGCTAATTGGCGACTCGAGTTATCTAGTGCACTGACACAATAAATGCATATGACCCTAAAAAACCTGTAGTGTGTATAGATGAAAAACCATATCAGCTTTTAAATAATTGTATTGAGCCTATACCTTTGGAAAAAGGGCGATCTAAAAAAATTGATTATCAATACCAAAGAAACGGTACTTGTAATATTTTTATGATATCAGAGCCTTTTAATAATTTTAGAGAATGTAAAGTAACTCAGACAAGGAAAAAACAAGATTTTGCAGAACTTTTAAAGGATTTATCAGATATTTATTACCCTGAAGCAAAAACAATACGGCTTGTTATGGATAATTTGAATATTCACAAACTTTCAATTCTCTACAGGTATTATCCGCCGGAGGAGTCCAGACGAATAATCAAAAGGTTCGAAGTTCACTACACGCCTGTACATGGGAGTTGGCTTAATATTGCAGAGATTGAACTTTCTGCAATGTCAAGGCAATGCACTAAAAAACGCCTTCCAGACATTGAAACCCTTAAAAAAGAGCTTAATGCTTGGGTTAATGAGCGCAATATTCGAAATATTATTGTTAATTGGAGATTTAGAACCGGTGATGCAAGAATTAAATTAAGACGACTTTATCCTTCATAATTAATGTGTCAGTGCACTAGCCTTTGTTTTATTGGGTTGTTTAATTATTCTTTTACGAAACCTCGTTAGGTTTTGAGACCACTTCATAAGAATTTTTTATTACTTCCTTAATGAAAATAATTTTTAAGAAATATAAATGGTTAAGGCAAAGAATTTTCTTACTTTTATGTTAACTATTTGTATTTTTATGGAAAATTCTATATTTTATGAATATGTTCTAACATAGGATAAATTTTAACAAAAATTAAATATTTCTTACTGCAAAACCGGATATAATTAATAACTAAGCGCTAAATCCAAAGAGACAGGAATGCAAGAGAATTTAAACGAATGGAATATTGTAATAGTTGACGATGAGCGGATGGTAACTTCCAGCCTTAAATCCCTCTTGAAATTAGAAGGTTACACTAACGTTAATACCTTTAACTCTCCGTTTGAAGCAGTTGAGTATATTAAAATCACAAGAGTTGACCTTATTATCTCGGATTTCTACATGCCCGGGCTTAATGGTATAGAGCTTCTTGGAAAAGCCGGGGAAATTAATCCCGGAACAACGCGGATTCTTCTGACAGGATATGCGGATAAAGAAAGCGCTATCAAGGCTATAAACGAAATCGGGCTTTACAGGTACATAGAAAAACCCTGGGATAATGATGATTTAATGTTATGTATAAAAAACGGGCTTGAGCGCAGCCATCTTATCGAAAACCTTGAGCAGAAAATACAGGAGCTCGAACATGCAAAAGCTAAGGTTCAAAGATACAACGAGGAACTTGAAATTGCTGTTAAAGAGCGAACAAAAAGCCTGAATCAGGCTAATTATAAACTCAGTACAGTAATAAATTACAGTGCTGACGGAATTATAACGGTTTTAAAAGACGGGAAAATTAACCGGGCAAATCCTGCGTTTAATGCGATCTGCGGTATGGAAAGCGCCCGGGGAAAAAATATCTCTGATATATGCGCAAACAATGCTAATGAATCCATACACACCCGGCTTCATAATGAAAAAGACGTATTAATAGGAGGTTATACAATACAAAACTGTAGTTCAGGGGAAATAACCCCAGTAGAAATAAGCTTTGCACCGATTATCAATGATGAAAACCGGGAAATTAGCTCTTTTGTAGGGGTTATAAGAGACGTTACGCTTCACCAGGAAATGGACAGGCTAAGAAATGACTTTATTGCTACTCTTACCCATGACCTGCGTACGCCTTTGCTTGCAGCTATCCAGACATTACAGTTTTTCATTGACGGAACAGTAGGTGAACTTACCGATAAGCAGAGACTGCTTCTTGAAACAATGAAAAAAAGCAATGAAGATCTTCTGGGACTTGTTAATGCCCTTCTGGAAGTTTATAAATATGAGTCAGGACAGCTGGTTTTGTACAAAGAAAATTTTGTACTTTCAGATGTAATTCAAGGCTGCATAATGGAAGTCCGACCTCTTGCGGAAAAAAACAACTTAAATATTGAATTTTTAGATATTAGCGATAAAAAAATCTATGCTGATAAGCATGAAATCAAAAGAGTAATAACAAACTTTCTCGGTAATGCTATAAAACACACAAACAGGCAGGGAGATATAACTGTTTCAGTTGACTTTACAGAAGATGAAGCTGTTGTATCGGTTGAAGACAGAGGGGTAGGAATCCCTGCTGAAGATATTCCAAAGCTGTTTAACAGGTTTTCACAGGGTACGGGAAAAAAACGCTCTACCAGTACAGGACTTGGCTTATACCTCAGCCGCCAGATAGTGGAAGCCCACGGTGGAAAAATCCTCGTGAAAAGCGAGCTTAACAGGGGCAGTAAGTTTATATTCACTCTTCCTGTAAGGGAAAAACAGGAAAATTTATCAGTTTATAAGGTAAATAATACAGATAAAGGGGGATTAAGATGACGATAAAAGTTTTACTTGTTGAAGATCACACTATGACCAGAATGGGGCTTCAGCTGGCTCTGGAAAAAATCGAGGATATTGAGCTTATCGGAGAAGCTGAGAACGGGGAAAAAGCGGTTGAGCTGGCAAAACAATTAAACCCTGATGTGATTTTGATGGACATAGGACTTCCGGGAATCGACGGAATCGAAGCTACACAGAGAATTAAAAACGCAAAGCTCGATGCTAAAGTTCTTATATTCACGTCAAGGGATAATGAAGATGATGTCTTTGCAGCTTTTAGCGCTGGTGCAGACGCATATATAATGAAAGGCGCGAATCCTGACCAGTTAACAAACGCTATCAGGGCTGTAAGCGAAGGCATAGCCTGGCTTGATCCCGCTATTGCCAAAATAGTCCTTAAAAATATCAGCCAGCCGAGAAAAGTCCAGGTTACAAACTCAGAAGATCAGCAGGCGGCCTCTAAAAAAGCAGCAATGGCGGCAGGCTTGACACAGCGGGAAATCGAAGTTCTAAGACTTATTGTAGAGGGGATGTCGAATGCTTTAATTGCGGAAAAACTTTTTATAACCCGCGCAACCGCAAAAGCTCATGTGCATAGTATTTTACAAAAGCTATGCGTGGATGACAGAACCCAGGCAGCAGTCACCGCAATGCGGGAAGGACTTGTGTAATTCTGTATTGAGCCAGGTTAATCTGTTCAGCTACACATTGGAAGTAAAACTCTGATCGTCATCTTCCATACTTGAAATATCTATGCTCTCCTCATCTTCGTGATAATCCATTGAATAATCAAGCTTAATGTTAGTTACATCCTCTTCAATCATTTCAATTTCTTTTTTGCCGAACTCTTTTACTCTTCCATCCTCAAGTTTTACAACAACAGTAGCATGTAAAAAGTGTAGTGCAGCAACCCTTCCTAAGCCTTCCGATGTCATAACAGCGCTTCCTACAGGAGGCATGCCGGCCGCAGCTTCGATATAGTTTGAGTATTCATAATTAAGACAGCAAAGAAGCCTTCCGCAGGTACCGGAAATTTTACCCGGATTTACGGGCATTCCCTGGTCTTTTACAAGTTTTATGTTAATCGAAGTAAAGTTTTTTAAAAAGGAAGAACAGCAAAACTGCCTGCCGCACATCCCTATGCCTTCTATAATAGAAGTTTCATCCCTCACTCCTATATGACGAAGATCTATTCTCACTCTTTTAAACGTCTGGGTAAGATCTTTAAGCAGTTCTCTAAAATCAATCCTGTGCGGAGCTGTATAATAGAATGTTAATTTTTTTTCATCAAAGGTGTATTTCGTAGATACAAGCCTCATAGGAAGTTCATGTTTTTTGATAAGGTCTTCGCATTTATGAAAAGCAACGTTTTCTTTTCTTCCTATTTCCTCAACCCTGGTTTTATCGACTTCCGTAACTATCCTTACAAAAGAAAGCGCTTCAGGCAGATCCTTTCCCCATTTTTGAACAACGCAAGACGGGATTCTTTCCAGCTTTGCTACTTCCTGCCCTTTTTCAGTAGTCACCAGGATCATCTGCCCGTGTTCAACTTCTACATTTTCCGGTACATTTACAGGATAAAGTTTGTTTTTTAAGAGCCTTACACCGTATTTAAGCATTTTTACCAATTATCTCCGGACATAAATTTTTATATTTCACTATTTATTATACGTCATTAAGAAATAAGTAAAAAAAGTTTGTTTTGTTTTTGTATTTGCTATAATTTATGCTAATTAATATTAAACCGTCTTGGAGGGTCCGATAAAAATGTTTAGAAAAATTTTCCGTAAAACAACTCTGCTTGCGCTTATCTCTTTATTTTTATTTCTGAATCTTAGTCCCCTGGCAATGGCATGTTCATTATCTGATGCCAGAAATACCTATCTGAAATTATTTAAAAAAGATTCAAAAATAGTTGAATACTCTATACCTGAAGAACTTGAAAAAAATATAAAAGAATCTGTAAAAAACATCTATGGTGAACAACAGGTAAATGTTATTTACCCGAGAGTTCTTGAAATAATAAAAAAAGCAAAGCAAAACAGACCCCTAAAACTCTATATGGAAGATCTTTCAAGGACTTCTGACTGGTATAAGGATGAAATAATTTATATGTTTTATGTTGACCAGTTTGGGGTAAGTGATAAAAATTCCGCAAACACCTTTGAAGATACAATTAAAATGCTCGACTATCTTGAAGATTTAGGTGTAACGACAATTTTTATGCTGCCGTTTATTGATTCCCCTATGGGGGACGCCGGGTTTGATATCAGGGACCCTAAAAACGTAAGAGAAGACCTCGGCGGAATGAAAGAATTCAGGGAATTCATAGCTGAGGCAAGAAAACGGGGCTTTAAAATAAAAGCAGACCTTATACTGAATCATTTTTCAGACCAGCATGAATGGTTTCAGGATGCGCTGCAGGGTGATGAAAAAAAGGCAAATTATTTTGTCAGCAGAAAAAAACTTCCTGAATATGAAAAATACCGTGATGAACAGGTAGGTATAGTTGTTGAATATAAGGAAGATGAGGGAAAAGTATCAAAAAGAAGGCTGATTTTCCCTGATATTTGCGAAAATCACTATAGAAAAGTTAATATTAAAGGTGAGGATTATTATTTTTATCACACTTTTTATCCTTTCCAGATTGATGTAAACTGGCAAAATCCTGAAGTTCTGTATTATATGCTTGATGTGCTTGCTCACTGGGCAAACATCGGGGTGGACATATTCAGGATGGACGCTATTCCTTACTATATAAAAAAAGAAGGCACAAACGCCGAGAATCTAAAGGAGACCCACGAAGTTATAAAGCTTTTAAGCTCATTTGTACAGGCTATAGCGCCGAGATCGGTAATGCAGGCAGAAGCCTGTCAATGGCCCGAAGATATTCTGCCATATTTTGGCGAGCAGCAAAGCACAAATCATGAAATCCTCTGCGATAATAAGAAAAAAATTAAAAGAACTGATGAAGTACAAATAGCATATCACTTCCCATACATGCCAGCTATCTGGGCATCTATGTTAACAGGAGATAACTCTCATTTCTGGAAAGCTTATGCCCAGACCCCGGAAATTCCTGAAACAGCTACCTGGACAGTTTTTCTCAGGGTTCATGATGAGTTAACACTTGAAATGGTAGATGTTGAGACAAGAAAACTGATTTACGGCAAGCTCGTTGAAAAAGGCGCGGAATTCAGAAAAGGCTTTGGCGTAAGCGGAAGAATGGCTAATTTCCTTGATAACAGACCTGATAAAATAGCTCTTGCTTTTTCAATTCTTATGTCAATGCCGGGGATTCCTTTAATTTACTATGGCGATGAGATAGGAGTCCAGAACAACTGGAGATATGCAAAAACTTCAGAAGCCCAGAGAGAAGTTATGGCTAAAGCAAAAGGAGATGAGCTTGATGTTATCAGCTTCTTTGACAGCAGGGACATAAACAGGGGTCCTGTAACAAAAGAAGCTTTCTATGAAGCACAGCAGAATAAAGATTCTTTTGGCGGAACAATTTACCAAAGAGTTAAAAAATTAATTCACCTGAGAAAAGAAAACCCTGTTATAAGCAGGGGTGAATTTAAGAAGCTCGATACAGGGCAAAAGGAAATTTTCGCCTATCTCAGAACATACGGGTCTGAGCAAATGATAATGATAAATAACCTTTGCGGTGAAACAACGGATTCAAAAATAACTTTACCGGAAAATATATCCGCGAAAGTTAATAGGACAAAAACTCTGGAAGATATAATTTCCGGCAAAATAATAGAATTAGAGCAGGTAGCCAGTAAAAGATCTTCTGAGAAAAGAGATGCACTGGTGGATATACTTAGGCAGAGATCATCCAACACCTACAAAATTAAGCTTGAACCTTATCAAAGTGTATGGATAAAACTTAAATAGCCCGAATCTCTAAAATAAAAACTAAAACAGACCGGATATCAGTATAATTGTCCTGGTCGGGCTTCATTCTAAACTCATTATACAAGAATATTAAGACAGTTTGAAAACAATAGAGAAATATTATTCTATGTAATGAAGAAATTATCAGACTCAAACTCATTTGGGATTGTAGTT
>JANQEP010000094.1 GCA_028278305.1 Candidatus Gastranaerophilales bacterium | reverse complement strand
TACTTGCAACAGCTAAAGATCCTGACAGCATAGAAAGCGCGTTTACTGTAAATAGACAACGATTTGCGATAAAAGTATCAATAGATAATTAACTCGAGTCGCGAATTAGCCAAAACCCACCCATGAATGAGCTACTGCGTTAGCTCCCGCTGCCGCGCACAACCACCCTAAAGGTGGAAAAGAGGCGGAGCCTCTTTTCGATTCTCTATGATTTTTTGGCAAATGTTGCATAGTCATATCCTGACTTTTGACTAATTCGCGACTCGGGTTAATTAGCAATTCGAGTTGTAAGTATTTATTATTTACCGCTTAATGTTGGTACGAAAGCGTTCAAATACGGTAAGCCTGTCTTTTTAGCCGACTTTTTTGAACATCATAAAGCTCATTGCAGGAATTTCAATATGTTTCATGTCATTATCATATTCAGAGTTAACTGTAATATTGAAATCCCTTATATTCCCGTCGCCTCCATATTGAGGGTCATCACTGCTTATTAAAAGCTCCCATTTACCCGCCGGGAATTTCATTCCGTACAGTCCGTATTTACTTCCTGACATAAAGTCAGTCTCTCCAAAGTTAGCAATTGAAAATATTTCGTTATCATCTTTTTTAGCATGCACGGCTAAAACTTTGGAAACATTATTTACCCGGCACGGGTCATCGTTGTGCATAACGTATCCCACCTGAAGAGCAGGGTTTTCCTTGAATATGCCGGATAATGTCTTGAAATACTTTTCATTGTTTGTCATCCGGGTTTTATATTCATTACTGTATTTATTTTTAAGGTTAGAGAGTTTTGAATCCCTGAAAGAATTCTCTCCTGTGTCATATCCTTTTTCACTCTTTGCGTCTGAATCTTCAGAGTTTGACACCTCTCTGAAAAATCTGAATGGAGTAAGGTCAAGACTTTCATCGCCCTGCATCATCATTTTGGGGCCCGGAGTTGCAAATACAACCCCTGTACCTACACGGTGAAGTTTTACAGCCATATTGAAAGCATCGGTAAATGTACCCCTGTTAATCCACATAAGCCCCATTGCGTTAATTTTTTCCCCGTTTTGAAGATAGAAAACGTTGCCGCGTAATTCTTCTCTTATTTTTTCCTTAAACGCATCGCTTAATCCATCACCATACCACATTTGAACTTTTTCTTCGTTTTTTGTGCCAATATTGACAAGGGTTTTCCCATCTCCATCCATGGTGGCATAAGCTACAGCCAGCCTGTGCCCCAGTAAACCGCCTAACTGGTAATTTCTGCTCTTTTCAAGGTCTAAAGCTCCCTCAATGTTTTTGCCCAGCTCAAGTCTTTGAGTAATCTTTTTAGCAATAAGCCTTGTGCCTTCTTTATTACCTATTTCATCGTGGCTCATAAGGTATTTAAGCGTCTCAAATCCGGCGTTATGCTTAATAGATCCATAAAGACCGTTCATGTTTGGTTGGTAGTTATCCCAGCCTCCCAATATTGCCGCTGCAAGATTATGATGAAAATCAAAACTCCACCTGGAATCAAATCCTATATGATCCAGATTGCTTTTACCGGACATTATATGCTCTACATTACTGTCATGCGTTCTTTCTTCAGGGTCGGTTTCCAAAGTTGTATTGTACCGGACTTCGAGAGGGGTAGTATATTTAGCTTCAGTCCTGGATTCTTCTGCTATTAGAAACGCGTCCGGGAAGTGGTGGTTAACTTCTGCCGCGATTTGCTTCATCGTAGAATCAGACTTCATATGCTCTGTCATATCGGCTCTTATACCATCAGCGCCCTTTCTAAGCCAGTTTAGCGCCATATTCGTGACAAAATCCCTGATATACCTGTTGTCCCCGTGTTCAAGATTAACGCCGTCTCCCCATGGAGATCCTCCACTGTTATAAGGCCCGGCCGCCGAGAGGTAATTTCCGTCTGTCCCTATATGGTTCGGGACAAAGTCGACTATAACGGAAATATCATTATCGTGACAGTGTTTTAAGAATTTTTTAAAACCTTCATCCCCGCCGTAATCTTCTCTTACGGCAAATTTATTTACCCCGTCATAGCCCCAGTTAAAAGAATTGGTGTTTTCAAGAGGCATTATCTCTATTGCATTAAAGCCTTTTTCCTTAATTTCTTGAACCATGCTTTTACCGCCAGGTTCTTTTCTTATTGCTGCCTCAAAAGTCCCTTCCTCAGTCATAGTGCCTATATGACCTTCATAAATATTAGCCGCGGACAGGGGAGTAAAATTTATTTGCTTCCCGTCTATAACCTGGTGAACTCTCTGGTTACGGACAATTCTCGCGGGGTTTTTCTTCCATTCAGGGTCTATATTATGTTTATACGGGTCTTTAACAACCCTTGAGCAGTTGAAAACTCCCGGCTGCTTGAAAGAATACGGGTCAGGAACATAAATTGGAGTACTTCCTTCTTTTCTTATTACTTCAAAACAATACTGGTCCCCGGGTTTTACGCCGGGTAATGAGCCTGACCTATAAATTCCCGGGCTGTCTTTTTGGCGATCTCTGAATTCACCCCGCTCAGGACGCATCTCATATTCTTCGATATTCTCTCTTTGTCTCATTTCATTAAAGGGAATTGGTTCTTGTTCATGCGATACAAGTATATTTACTTTATAGTTATCGGGATATGAATAGAATTTAAAGTTGGTTGTCTTGGTTTCTTTATTATAAACAGCGCCCCAGCTTGCGTGTTCCGCGGTAGTTCGCCCGAATGAAATTTTTGCCGGGCTCAGGTAATAAGCTTTTAAAGCGCGGGTACCGGGTGAAATTGACCCGGCTGCATTTTGCATATTCCCTGCGGGGCTTAGTTTTTTTGATTTCTGGTAAGTATCGCGATAAACTGCTTCCTGAAAATTTTTACCTGCTCCTGAAACTAACATTAACCCAACTCTTTAATTTCCATGAATGCTACTCTATTTTATAAAAACCCTGAATAAAATACTGGACAAAAAAAATAATAATTTTTCCGTAAAATTAATAAAAATTAATAAATCAGGAAATTTTTGAGTAAAAAACCGTGCCATGAAGCTTAAAACCATAATCCCTTGTACAAAGCCCGGATTTTGTGGATAATTAATATTAACTGATAATTTCTTAAAAAAAGAGTTTATATTGTGGTTCTGGTAAATTATGCTGACCGCAAGCTGACCTGTAAAGTCGTATACTACGGATCAGGTGAGAGCGGTAAAACAAGTAATCTTACATATATTCACAACACGCTTGATTCGGCAATCAGGTCTGATATGACGTGTCTTGAAGGGCTAAATGAAAGAACCCTCTTCTTTGATTTTCTCTCTGTAAACCTCGGTGATGTAAAAGGCTTTAATACAACATTCAGCCTCTATACAACCCCGGGTCAGATGGAATATAACGCCGCAAGAAAGATAATTTTAAACGGGGTTGACGGTATAGTCTTTGTGGCGGATTCCTCAAGGGAAAAAAAAGAAGATAACATCAGAAGTTTTAACAACATGATGCAGAATATAAAGGAATATAACCTGATTCCTGAAAACTTGCCCATTATTTTGCAGTATAATAAAAGAGATCTGCCTGATATTCTAAGTTTTGAAGAGTTGGAAAATGACCTTAACGCTTTCGGGTTCCCGAGCTATGAAGCCATAGCCATTGAAGGCAGGGGAGTTTTTGCAACGTTAAAAGCCGTAAGTAACGGGATTTTAGAAAACCTCCAGTAAATTACCCTATGGAGAAACAGGATAATAATGAGTGATTTACTTAAATTTATAGATAAACAGGAAGATAACGACTTTTTAAGCCTGAATTCCCAGAACAAGCTTATTATTTTCGGCTCTATAGTAAGTTCAATTCTAATCATAGCCACTGCATGGTTTGTTATAAACAATACCCAGAAAACAATCCTTGAAAGTTACCGCAATTTCGGGACAATGCTGGCAAAAACCTTTGCGCTCGAAGCCCTGGAATACGTAAATAACCACGAAAATCGGGCAAACCGTATAAAACTCAGGGAACATTCCGAAAATATAGTCAAAAACAGTGAGGATATTTCTTCTGTTGTCTATATGGACAATAGCGGGAAAATCCTGTATTCAAGCAGTTTTGCCGGGCTGCAAAACAATGAGGGTGAATATAAACCGGAAATAAAAGTAAGTCATCCTTTAACCGTGGAAACTTCCGAAGGTAAACAGGTAATAGGTTCAATCCAGCTGGGGCTGTCAGGTCATACAATGGATATTGTAGGCAAAGCCACAAGGGATTTAATGATAGCTGTATTTACCATAGCCTGGCTTTTATCGATTGCTGCCGTGTTTATAAACACAATGCTCATAACAAGACAGATAAAGCTGCTTTCCGAAGGCGTAAAACGTATTTCATCAGGGGAATTTGGCTATAAAATAAAATCAAAGGACTTATGGGGAGATATCAAACGGCTTTTTGAGTCTTTTAATAATATGTCTGTGAAGCTAAGACAGTATGAAGAAAAAAATATCGACCAGCTGACATATGAAAGAAACAAGCTGGAAGCGGTGCTGATGAGTATTGCAAATGGTGTTATAGTATGTGATAAGACTGATACGGTTGTACTTGCAAATAATGCCGCTCTGGATATGCTTAAAACAAAAGCAAAGGAAATTATTTCCAGCAGGATAACCGATTTCTATGACTCAAACGGGGAAATGTGTTTTACCTCAAAGGTAAAAGAGTTTAAAGACACCCCGTATGAAGGAGTTGAACCTCAAAACCTTGAATGCCAGATAACGATTGAGCAGAAAATTCTCAAAACCATAATTTCCCCGCTCTTCACTATTTACGGGGAATATCTGGGCTATGTGATTGTATTGCACGACATAACAAAGGAAGCCGAGATTGACAGGATGAAAAATTCTTTTATATCAAACGTAAGTCACGAGCTAAGAACCCCGGTAACCGTTATAAGAAGCTATATAGACACCCTTTATAACTATGAGGATGAGTTTGACGAGAAAACCAAGCGGGAATTCATTTCCGTAATAGACCAGGAATCCGGCAGGCTTAATAAAATGGTCAATGATATCCTTGATTTTTCCAGGCTGGAAGCCCCGAATATCAGCCTTGAAAAGACTTTAACCGATATTCACCCGCTTTTAGAGACAGCAGTTAGTTCAATGAAAGTGATAGCAGGGGAAAAGAATATTACATTTTCGATAATCACCGAGCCTGAGCTGCCTGAAGTAATGATAAACCTGGAAAGCATAGAGAGAGCCGTAAAAAATTTAATTTCCAATTCTATAAAATACTCTCATAATAACGGAAGAGTCAAGTTAAGGGCGGAAATTGACAGGTCAGGCAATTATTTGCAGGTAACAATAGAAGATAACGGCGTAGGTATTCCGCCTGAGCATTTAAATAAAATCTTTAACAGGTTTTACAGGGTGGAAAACAGGGTGCATTCAGTAAAAGGAACGGGGTTAGGACTGCACCTTGTCAAAATTACCGTTGAAAAACATCATGGCGGTGAAGTTTTCGTAGAAAGCAAACTCGGGGAAGGCAGTACTTTTGGCTTCAAGCTGCCTTTGCAGAGCGAATCAGCCTTTGAGGTTAATGAAAACCGGGAAATAGAAGGTGAAATTATAAATTAAAGAAGTAATAAAAACTTAACAGCAATTTTTATTATTCATAACTGGCTCTAAGGTTTTAGCGCAATTTTAATTGCTTTTCCTTCATTATGAAGATTAATAGCTTCTTTAATCCTGGAAATATGCATTTCATGAGTGATTAACTTCTTAACGTCCACCAGCCCCTCACTGATAAGCCGCAGGGATTCCCTGAAATGCCCCGGTGTATGATGAAAAGGACTGATAATTTTTATCCCGTCATAGTGGATTCTCCTGGTATCAAGCGTTACTGTAGTACCGGGCTTACAGCCGCCAAACAGGTTTACTGTACCGCCTTTTCTTACGAGATCAATAACTTTTTCCCACAACTCGGGAAGACCTACAGCTTCTACAACGGCATCAAGACCCTTACCGCCGGTTGTTAAGTCAAGAAACGCCTGCCTGGGATCAGAAACTTCAAGAAGGTTAATAACTTCATCAGCCTGTCCAAATTCTTTTGCAAGTCTGAGTTTCAGCGGGTTTCTCCCTGCTGCTATGACTCTTGCTCCTTTTAATTTTGCCAGTCTTACAAACATAAGCCCTATCGGACCTAAACCAACCACACCAACCGTCTGACCGGGCTTTATCCCGGTCTTTTCAGTTCCCAGAACCACGTTAGCAAGGGGTTCTGTAAATGCCGCTTCCTCAAAACTAATATTTTCAGGAATATGAAGCAGGTTTTGTTTTGTAATTAACTCCGGAATCCTTATATAATCCGCAAAAGCTCCGTTTAAAAGGTCAAGGTTTTCACAGAGGTTAAATTCTTCCAGGCTGCAATAATAGCATTTTCCGCAGGGTGCGGAATTAGCTGCAACCACCCTGTCCCCGACCCTGAATCCTTCCACTTCATCCCCTGCTTTATGGATGGTTCCTGCAAATTCATGCCCGAATCCTGACGGTACCTGCTTTATAAGCAGCGGATGACCTCTTTTGTAAGTTTTTACGTCTGTGCCGCAGGTCAGAGCCGTTTCTATTTTTATAAGAACTTCTGCCGGCTTAATTTTCGGTGTTGCTGTCTCTTCATATTTTACCAGACCCGGTTTATAAAACATTACTGCTTTCATATTATCTGCCTTTAAAAAATTTTGTTTAGCATATATTTTTATATCTATTTAAAAAATTCTAAAAAAAATTTGTGATAATTAACTTAACTTTATAAATGCTTTAATGATCCTGTTTGAATTTGTATCTGAAATTGCCTGATTTATATCTGATATGTCGTAAATTGTAAATAAATTATCCACTTTTATAACATTTTTTTCAATAAATTTCAGTGAATTTTTTAAATCCTCAGGTGACGGTGAATAACTGCCCAGAATTGTAAGTTCCCTGTAGTAAATGTCATTATTGGCAAAACCTGCTTCATTAGAAGGTATGCTCGCAAAAACAAGGACAGACCCGCCGTCTCTTACTGAGGATATAGCTGTTGAAAGGGTTTTTACGTTACCGGAAGTTAAAAAGACCTTATCAGGACCTTCCTGCTGAAAATTTGTTTTGATTAAGCCTGCTATTTCCTGGTCATTGGTGTATTTATAAGCGGCATCAAAGCCCAGGTCTTTTGCAAGCTGTATTCTGCCGTCTAATAAGTCGCAGCCAATAACTTCCGCCTTGAAATATTTCAGGACCTGCCCCATTATCAGCCCTATCGAACCTAATCCTGCTATAAATACCACATCTCCCGGCTTTATTGAAGCTCTTTGTACTGCTCTTAAGCAGCATGCAGCGGGTTCTGTAAAAGAGGCATGTTCATCCGGCATGTTCTCCGGTACTTTGAGGACGGTATTTGCAAGGTGTTTATCTGAAACATAAATATATTCGCAAAATCCGCCCGGGATAATATTCGTAGCCTTGAACTGCCTGCACATTGAGTAGTTTTTATTTTTACAGAAAATACACTCATAGCAGGGCACATGATGCCCGAGTACAACCCTGTCACCGGGCATAAAGTCTTTATTTTCGCCTGTTTCATAAATGCAGCCGACTACTTCATGCCCCGGTACATCGTTCTGTGCGGCAGATCCCTGTTTTAGTTTGACAATGTCAGAACCGCAAAGACCGCAACCGCTTACCCTGATTATTGCCCCACCGTCAATTAATTTGGGTTCAGTTATTGTTTTGATTTCTAAGTCCTGTTTTCCTGTATAAACCGCTGCTTTCAATTTTTTCTTCTTTGATTAAGCTAATACCCCGTCAAGAGACCTCAAAACTTCATAGCTGACTCCTGATTCCGAAAGTTCCTCCGCTGTAAGACCGAAAAGCGAAATTAATTCCCTGGCATAAATACTCGCAGGGTTTCTGCCTATTTCTTTTATAACGGTTTTTACAGCTTCATTTCTGGTAAACTGCATTTTAAAACCGGTATGTTTAACTTTTGAGATAGCTCTTCGCTTACATTTTCCCACAAATATCTTCTCCGATCTATACATAAACGGAATTTACGCCGATTAATCCAAACTTTTCCTTATATGTTAATGTCTTACCAGTTATATAGTTTTAATTTATTATTTACGGATAAATTTGTTAATTATCTTCCCGGATAATTAACATACAGTTAAATATTTGTTGAGTAAAGTATTTATTTCGAATCTTTACAATTTATATTTGGCAGCGGTTATGACTTATGCCCAATATGGCTGCAAAGGCTGCATTAACGTCATTGCAATGAAAATCCATGCTTTTTTTAATATTGTTACCGAATTTCTTTTATGGACCGCTAATACCAGAATAAATCAGTATTAGTAGGGTGCACACCCTACAAGACTTGTTTAATTATAATGGCAAAAATCAAATAATTCTTTTGGTTCAACTTTAAGTGCATCAATAATTTTTTCAAGATTTTCAGAAGACGGGAAGTTTTGCCCTGTTTCTATCTTACTAAGGTTTCTTGTCGAAATATCTATTATTTCT
>JANQEP010000093.1 GCA_028278305.1 Candidatus Gastranaerophilales bacterium | reverse complement strand
TACTTGCAACAGCTAAAGATCCTGACAGCATAGAAAGCGCGTTTACTGTAAATAGACAACGATTTGCGATAAAAGTATCAATAGATAATTAACTCGAGTTAATTAATTTGATCAATCGCTGATACTTTTTTAGTCAGAACCATTATTCTCATTGTTTTCAGTAAACTTTTTAAGTGCCGGGGAAATGAAAATCCTCTCAAGTTTTCTGAAAAATTTTATAACCCTGACTTCTTCCTGTTTTATAAGCGGGTCAACAAGAATTGTTATAAGACCAAGCCTTTGTCCTACCAGTATATCCGTAAGCGGTCTGTCTCCTATTATCACAACCTGCTCCGGCATTAAGTCAAGGTCCTTTAGTGCTTGAAGAGCGGCTTTTCTTCTGGGCTTACCGGCTTTTTCATATGCTATGCACCCGGCTTTTTCTCCTGCCTGTCTTACATAATCCTTATACGGATTATTGCTGAGAATCGCTATTTTAAAATCTTTTTTAACCTCCTCAAGCCATTGGGAAATGACTTCCGGGTAAATTCCCGTTCTTGGCGGCATTAACGTATTATCAAGATCGAAAATCAATCCTTTTATATTTTCCTGTTTTAAATCCTCAAGATTAATATCAGTTACATGTTCTACTATATAAGTGGGTTTCAGTCTTAGCACCAGATTCTTCCTTACGTCTTATTATTCCCCATTCCCAACTTCCCGGAGAATCTTCAAGGCTAACCGTAATTTCTGAATTTGTATTTGCCGCCTCAATTTTTTCTCCGTATTCATTAAACATTTCCCTGATTCCGGTATTTATTTTCCCTGCAGGAGTTATAATGTCAAAGTTTTCCCCTGATTTCAACTGGTTTTTGACTAATACTTTATAGCTATTCTGTGAAACCTTTTCGGTAATTATACCCTGAAAAACGGACTTTGAGCGGCTTTTGCCTGAAACATAATTATAATGTTCACTGTCAGGGTTGTTAATAAGAAAACCCGTTGAAAATCCCCTGTTTCCCGCACAGGTAAGCTCTTCGAACAATTCGTTAATATCCGGGGTTTTGCCTTGGTAACAGGCATTTATTGCGGTTTTATAGGCTTTTGCAACCAGCGCAGAATAATACATACTCTTTGTCCTGCCTTCTACCTTAAAAGAGCATACCCCGGCGTTAATAAGATCAGGTATATATTCAATAAGCGCAATATCCTTCGGGTTCATTATATAACTGCAATGATCGTCCTGCGTTAATTCATACTCATCTTCAGGTTTTCTGGGGTCAGCCAGCTTTATTTTATAAGGCCACCTGCAAGGCTGGGTGCAGTCTCCCTGGTTGGCTTTTCTTTTATTACCGCTCAGGTAATCACTTAGCAGGCACCTGCCGGAATAAGCAACGCATATTGAGCCATGAACAAGCACTTCCAGCTCAATGTCAGGTACTTTTTGGGAAATCTGCTCAATTTCCCCCAAAGAAAGCTCTCTTGCAAGAATTACCCTTGAAACCCCCTGGTCTCTCCAGAATTTTACCGCCTCATAATTAAGCACATTTGCCTGGGTACTGACATGAAGCGGAATTTCAGGAAGTTTTGCTTTTAATGCGGGATAAAATCCGGGATCTGCAAATATAATCCCGTCAGGTTTTACATCCTGTAATGTTTCAATTATAGGGGGAAGTTTTTCTATGATTTCGTTATTTGCAAAGACATTCAGTGTTACATAAGCTTTTGCGCCCATTTGGCGTGCCGTTTCTATGGAAGCCTTCAAGTTTTCATCTGTTATTATGTTTCCGGATTTAGGACTTCTCAGGCTAAAATCAGCTGTTCCAAGATAAACGGCATCTGCTCCATATGCTATTGCATACTTCATTTTTTCTATATTTCCAGCCGGTAATAAAAGTTCTGCACGATCCATATTTTTATTTTCCTGCTTATTTCTACTTAATAGGAAAGTTTAACAAAAAAAAAATATTAAAATCAACTTTTGAAAACAGATAGTGATTAAAGAAAGATTTTAATCTATTATATTCAAAATTTTTCTGGTTCTTTCAATCTTTTTAAATGTGTTTTCAGTTTTCATCTTTACCATCTCAAGCAATGTGACACAGGTAAAACTGATAAGTATCTATGCAATCATCCCAGTGCGGCAAAAAGATGCTTTACTACATTCCGGGTATGTTCCATAAAAATTTGTGAAAAACATTTAATTTTAGTAAACTCAATAAAAGAAAGCGATTCAGAAATTTTTATATTTAAAAAGTACCGGCTTCGGATAAGAATTGATTGACTCTTATAGCGCAAAACAGAATATAAAAATAAGGAATAAACTGCTGGTGGTTATTCTGCTTACGGCATTGTATATGCTTGCCGAGATTATAGGCGGAATCCTTACGAACAGTCTTGCTTTATTTGCGGATGCCGGGCATATGCTGGGAGATTTTACAGCGCTTACAATGTCTTTCTGGGCTACACTTATTGTGCTGAAACCTGCTTCTAATGAAAAAACCTATGGATATTACCGCTCAGAGATAATTGTTGCCTTAATTAACGGCTTAATTTTAGTGGCGGTAGCAGTATTTATACTTTATGAAGGAGTAATGAGAGCGTTTTCCCCTCCTGAAGTTAAAGCTCCTCTTATGATAATGATCGCTTCGGGGGGACTGGTTATAAATTTAATCGGTCTGTCAATCCTGCATTCCTCGATTAAGCAAAATTTAAATATAAAAGGCGCTTTTCTGAATATATTCGGGGATACACTGGGCTCTATAGGAACAATAATTGCCGGTATCATAATTTATTTTTATAAATTCTATTACGCGGACATCGTAATAAGCTTTATAATAGCAGTTTTAATCAGCTACAGCGCTTTCAGGCTTATAAAGGAATCCTGTAATATTTTGCTCGAAGGCACGCCGGCTCATCTTGATATCAATGAAATTAAACAGGCTTTATTAGAACTTGAGGAAGTAAAAAAAGTACATGAGCTTCATGTATGGAGTATTTCCCAGCAAAGAGTAGTCCTGAGTGTTCACATAGTAAGTGATTATCCTGATAGCCAGGATGTACTATTCAAAGCAGACAGGGTTTTGAGAAAAAAATTTAACATACATCACCTTACAATTCAGGTTGAACCTTTTGGATTTCCTGAAAAGAACTGTGATTTCTGATTTATAAGTAAATATTTTTTCTTTTGCGCACTGCCTGGTAGTATACATCCTCATACTTTCGGGCTGAATCCTGCCAGGTGAACCTCTGCTGCATAGCCCTGCCGATAAGTTTTTTCATGGCTTCTTTATTATTGTAATAAGTATAAACAGCCCATCCAACGGTATTAAAAAGCGCATCAGCCGTGAGGTCGTGGAACTTAAAGCCTGTACCTTCCCAGGTCTGTTCATTAAAGTTTTCCACGGTATCGTTGAGTCCCCCGGTAGCCCTGACCACCGGCAAAGTACCATATCTTAAGCTATACATCTGGTTTAATCCGCAGGGTTCAAACCGCGACGGCATCAGGAAAAAATCAGAGCCCGCTTCGATTTTATGCGCCAATTCATTACTATACCCGATATGAACCCCGATTCTGTCCGGAAAAAGCGGCGGAGCTCCCCCAAAATAAAAATGCGACCAGACTTCACCTGTTCCAAGAAGCACATACTGGGCATCCAGACCAAAAAGTTTATACATGGCTTCAGCCAGGATATCTACGCCTTTTTGCCTTACCAGCCTGCTGACAATCCCGAATATTGGTATATCATCCCTGACAGGCAGCCCGAATGTTTTTTGAAGATCCCTTTTACACTCAAGTTTTCCTGAAAGATCGTTTTCTGAATAGTTTTTAGCTATATATTTATCGGTTTGCGGATTCCATTCAGAGTAATCACAGCCGTTAAGGATTCCGTACAGGTCCCCGGCTCTTTCTTTTACAACACCGTCGAGTCCCCATCCATATTCAGGAGTCTGTATTTCCCTTGCGTAACCGTCGCTTACCGTGGTTATCCTGGTTGAGTGCAAAATTCCGCCCTTTAAAAGGTTTACCTGATCATTATATTCAAGCTCAAGAAAGTTATAATGCTTCCAGCCAATACCCAGAACATCCATTAAACCTTCATAAAAACTTCCCTGGTGTTGTATATTATGAATTGTCAATACGCTTGCAGCATCACCAAGAGGTTCATGTCTGTATATGGTATTTAAAAAAACAGGTATGGCAGCGGTTTGCCAGTCATTTGCATGAATTACATCAGGATAAAAACCCAGTTTCTTACACAGCTGCAGGCAGGCTTTTGAAAAAAAAGCAAACCTGTTGTCATTATCCAGAAAACCCTGTCCGCTGTCGTCATTATAAAGATTTGCCCTGCCAAAATACTGCTCGTGTTCTATAAAATAAACCGGTATATCTGTTCCGGGAAGTTTTGACTCCAGAACTGAGCACCATAATTCACCAAGAACACCCATAGGAACTCCCAGAGCACCGGAAATTTCTTTTAAGCCGTATTTTTCCTTATCAATAGAATAATATCTGGGCATTACAACTCTTACATCGTGCTGTTTTAAATATTTAGGCAAAACTCCCGCTACATCGGCAAGTCCTCCTGTTTTAGCGAATGGCACGGCTTCTGAGGCAGCTATAAGTATTTTAAGCTTTGGACGCATTTTTTTAATTTCTCCGCATATGTTAATAATTCAACACTTATCCTGATAGAAGGTTATTAATATTATATTTAAAACACAAATAATTAAAGGTTTTAATAGAAATATGCCAGAATGAGTTAGTTTCCGTAAGGAAGTTTGAAAAATTTACCGAAGATTTTTTTCATACCTCATTACAAAAAGACCGGTCTTATTGAGTAAATAAAAAGGACCGGTCTTTTTTGTTTTTCACATAGATTCAGGAATTGATTTTTTCCGCCTGATTTATTGATATATAAGGAAATAAATTAATCAGCTGATAAGACAGTTTTTAAGGTGTTCGATTGTATTTAGCTTATTTTCATAAAGATACTGGATAAATTTTAGATAATTTTTTGAAGTTGATGATATAGTTAAACTTATTTCAAAACCATCTGAGCAGAATGGTTCATAATCGTATACAACATAGCTGTTGTATTTGCTTATCCACTCTTTTTTTTCGATCCGGCAATTGTTTTCCAGAGCGACTTTTTCTAGCCAGGGGAGAATGTCTTTAGACACGTTTTTAAATTCGAGTATATTATAGTTATGTATATTTCCCCCATATCTCTGTCTGAGTTCCATTTTAGCTCTCCTCAAAGAATAATATATTATATGTAAATGTAAGGTAAAATTTTCCGGCTCACCTTTTTAAATCCAAGCTTGTTTAAAGTTTAGGTTATATTTTGCTCATTTTAAATAAACAAAAGTATAATAATAAATTCCCTTATCAGATTATTTTCCTTGGGCAGCTTAAATTGAAGGATTTGATTATGCAGGTAATCCCGGGTTGTACTTAAATTAAAAAATCATTAAAATAAATTATAGAATTGATTTAACAGGAATTTTTATGCTGGAAACCATACTTATTCAGATATTCATGCCTTTTTTCATAAACCCGGCTGACCCGGATGCCAGGGATGCCTATACTTCAGGTCTTGAAGGAGCTCAAAATTCTTATATAACAGACGATGAATCAACGGCTTACCCTATGATTACCCTGGATGTAAGGGCGCATGACAGTGAGTTTAATTACGTAGATCCCGGAATTTATGCGGTAGACCTGTCGGTTGAAACCGGAAAACTTTTAATCCTCAAAGGAAGCCGGACTATCGCAAGACCCGTGATAATTCAGATAATTCAGCTGGATGATGCGCAAAAACCTGCTTTTGCCACGACAAAAATTGCGCTTATCAAGGACAATAAGGTTTTCATTATTTATAAAAATGAAAACCTTGAAGTACACGGATTTTTATATAAATCTGAAGACTCATCGGCTTTTTAAGCAGAATTATACTTCCAGAAGAGCTTTTTCTGTCTTTTTACCTATGCAAATATAGTCAAAACCGTTTTTAAACATCCTTTGCGGGTCGTATTGATTTCTTCCGTCAAAAATAACAGGTCTTTTAAGGGTATTTTTAATCCTCTCAAAATCAGGTCTTCTGAATTCGTTCCATTCTGTGGCAAGAATAAGCGCGTCAGCTCCTTCGAGCGCTTCATAATTGTTTGAGGCATAGATAATGCTGTCTTTAAAAATTCTTTTTGCCTCATCTGAAGCTTTAGGATCATATGCCTGCACTAAAGCGCCCTGTGAAAGAAGCGTTTCCACTATAGTAATTGCCGGGGCTTCTCTCATATCGTTTGTTCTGGGCTTAAAGGCAAGTCCCCACAGGGCAAAAGTTTTCTGCTTTATATTACCTTTGTAGTAGGTAAGAATCTTATCCATAAAGGTTTTTCTCTGCGTAAAATTAGTGTTATCAACTGATTGCAGGATACCGCAGGGAACATCATTATCCTTTGCAACTCTTATTAAGGCTTTTACGTCTTTTGGAAAACATGAACCTCCATATCCAAGTCCCGGAAAAAGAAACTGGCTGCCGATTCTTCTGTCAGTGCTCATTCCTGTTCTTACGTTTTCTATGTCCGCGCCTACTTTTTCACAGATATTAGCCAGCTCATTTATAAAGGAAATTTTGGCGGCTAAAAAAGAGTTTGCCGCATATTTTGACATTTCAGCAGACTTAACATCCATTACAATTATCGGGTTTCCTGTTCTCAAGAACGGACTGTAGACTTCCTGCATAATTTCCGTAGCTCTCTGGGAGTCAGAGCCGATAATTACCCTGTCAGGCTTGAGGAAGTCATCTACCGCAGCCCCCTGCTTTAAAAATTCAGGGTTGGAAACCACGTCAAACTCATAGGGTGTATGCTGCTTTAAAACGTTTCTTACTTTTTCACCCGTTCCTACCGGCACTGTACTTTTATTAACTATTACTTTGTAATCGTTCATAGATTTTGCTATAGACTCCGCGACCCTGAAAACATAATTTAAATCGCAGGACCCATCATCTCTTTGTGGAGTTCCGACGGCTATAAAGCATATAATAGAATTTTTTACGGCAGAATCAAGATCAGTAGTGAATAAAAGCCTGCCTTCCCTTGTATTGGCAATTATTAACTCTTCAAGCCCGGGTTCGTAAATAGGAACTTTTCCCTGTGAAAGCTCTTTTATTTTTTCTTCATTATTATCAACACAAATAACGTCATTTCCCATTTCTGCAAGGCATGTGCCTGCTACAAGACCAACATATCCCGTTCCTATTACACAAATTTTCACATTTTGACTCCTTTTTTATTTTTTTGCGCATATAGTTTTATGAATTTTATCAGGTAAAAAGTAAATATAATTTTAATTATACTCATAATAAAATTAAAATGAAAAAAATTGATTTTAAAATGCGTAAGTTTTTGCTCTTTACCCCTTACTAAAATAACACTCACCTGTAATTATGATCTTGTCTTAGAGTGGGTTTCAAAAATTATATGCTCTCTGGGGTTAAATTTTCGGGCTTTTGCAAGCTCTTTATAAAGCTCTTTTTCCTTTTCACTGAGGTTTAGCGGAATCTCGATTTTTACTGCAGCTATCTGATCGCCTCTTTTGCCTGAATTTGGATCGGGCAACCCTTCTCCAGCCAGTTTAAATTTCTGACCCGAGCGTGTTTCAGCAGGAATTTTCATGTTTATAAACCCGTCAATAGACGGAATCTGTATTTCTGCGCCGAGTGCAGCTTCTGTAGGTGTGATAGGAACTTCACAATGAACGTTTATTCCGTCAAAAGTAAAAAATGAGCTTTTGATTACATGGATAATCAGGAAAAGATCGCCGTTTTCCCCGCCATTTAAGCCTTTATTCCCTTCCCCGCCGATCCTGATTTTTGATCCTTCTTTTACTTTCGCGGGAATTTTAACATTCAGCTGTTTATGAGTGGAAACTTCACCTTTTCCATTGCAATTATTACAGCAAGAGCCGTTAATTATGCGTTTACCCCTGCATTTTCCGCAAATATCAGCTCTGAGTATGTTAACTTTCCTTACCGTTCCATTATAGGCTTCTGTAATGGTTATATTAACTTCTGTATTGATATCTTCACCTTTTTTAGGCTGGGATTTTCGCGGTTCACTGTGAGGTTTTTTTTCCTGATTCCCGGTTTTGGCGAGTTTATCGGTAAAATCTTTAAAAAAAGTTCCAAAATCCACGTTAAACTGTTTATCCTGTTTTTTGCCTTTTGAAGAAGCGGGTTCAGGTTCGCTTTTTTTGTCGGAATAGGCTTTTGAAGCCTGGCTTTTTGCCTGCTCTGCGGATTTTGCAGAGGTAAAACTTTTCAAAATATCATATTGCAGGCGCTTTTTATCATCATTAAGTATGTAAAAAGCTTCTGCAATTTCTTTAAATTTTTCCTCGCAAAGCTTATTTCCAGGATTAACATCAGGGTGGTATTTTCCCGCAAGATGCCTGTATGCTTTTTTAATTTCTTTTTTATCAGCGCTATGGCTGATTCCAAGTATTTTATAATAGTCTTTGTCCTTGTTCAATGAAGTATCTCCGGACAGGAATATTCTAAACCTTTATATAATTATTTTAGACTTAATTTAAATAAAATACACCGGACTAATTTATGAGAATTTATAACTCAAGTTGCTGCTTTTAAAATTTTTCAAAAACCCCCACCCATGAATGAGCTACTGCGTTAGCTCCCGCTGCCGCCCGCCCTCAGAGGTGGTTAAAGGCTTTCGCCTTTAGAATGAGTTTCACAAAGGTTCCAGACCGGCATGAATGAGTCTACGCTCCCGCTTACGCAAGCAAAGCCGGATCTTAACCTTTGCTCCACTCCCGCTTCGCAATTTAACAATTCCATATAGATTTTAGAAAAATTTTACGTAAGAATTTTTTCTTTATTCCTTACTCTTTAAAGTAACAAAATTTTTACAGGCGGTAACCCGGGCTACATAAAAATTAAGCAAAAAAAAGCCGCTTATCAGAGCGGCAACTAGACTCGGGGAGGAGGTTTTGGGTATGGTCTTAAAATGGCCTTACAATAATAGAGTCGGTGTTTTTTTTAGAAACTTTAGAAAAAATTTTAATTTTGTAACGCTTTGTAAATATAAAATAGATTATTTAACCCGAGTCGCGAATTAGTCAAAAGCCAGGATATGACTGAGCAATATTTGCCAAAAAATTATAGAGAATCGAAAAGAGGTGCGAAGCAGGCGGTGCTGTCCGCATTTCGCAGCGAAGCCTCTTTTCCACCTTTAGGGTGGTTGTGC
>JANQEP010000076.1 GCA_028278305.1 Candidatus Gastranaerophilales bacterium | reverse complement strand
CAAACGAAGCATCTGCCCGGGGAAGAAACTTTGGTGTTACCACAGGAGTTGCCGATTCTGTTAAGGCAGCCTCCAGGGACGATAATAAGATAAAACCCGTCTGCATAGACGGTCTTGACAAAAAAAACATCAGGGACTTAAAAAAGTGGGCAAAAAATCGCAAATGTGATGAAGGTAATCTCGTTGAAGTGATGGCTTGTCCCGGAGGTTGCGTGGGCGGGTCAGGTGTTCTTAATGATAAAAAGGTAACCACTAAAAAACTTAAGGAATATTCCCAAAAAAGCAAGGATATAGCGGATTTTCCAAAGATATAATCTCTTATGACATTAATATACTTGAAAATCCTGACGCGGCAATCTGTCAAACAAACATTAATGTGTTTTATAACCTGAGATCACCACCCTGTGTCAGCTTGGTTGCTCGCATTAAACGAGTTTCGCTTCGCTTGCGGCAGCAGGAGCATAGAGTAATTGCTAAATCTTCTTTGATATCAATTCCTTGGAGAGTAATTGTTCTATCCCTTGCAGGGCTTTCACTATTATCATCTCTTACTACAATAAGGTCTTGGCATTCAATCCTTGAGGAATGGTTGTTAATTAACTCGAGTCGCGAATTAGCCCAAAACCAGGATATAACTATGCAACATTTACCAAAAAATTATAGAGAATCGAAAAGAGGCTCCGCCTCTTTTCTACTTATAGGGTGGCTGTGGGTGGGTTTTGGCAAATGTTGCATACATGCAATTAGCGACTCGGGTTAATTAATAAGGGATAAAGAATAAAAACTTACGCATTTTAAAATTTTTCAAAAACCCCCGCCCTCAAAGGTGGTTAAAGGCGGAGCCTTTAACAATTCCATATAGATTTTTGAAAAATTTTACGTAAGAATTTTTTATTACTTCCTTATAGTAAAATATTCTTAATCAGAAACATGGAAAAACAGATTCATAACAAAAAATGAGCAGGCTTTTACAGGTAGTTTCAAAATATAAACCAGCTGGAGACCAGCCAGGTGCAATAAAATCACTGACTGAAGGAATTTCCCGCAGTCATAAAAAACAGACACTTATGGGGGTAACAGGTTCCGGCAAAACATTTACAATAGCACACGTTATTCAGCAAGTCCAGCGACCTGCATTAATAATTGCGCATAACAAAACCCTTGCAGCACAGCTTTATAACGAAATGAAAGAACTGCTTCCCAATAACGCAGTGGAATATTTTATAAGTTATTATGATTACTACCAGCCGGAAGCGTATATTCCAAGAACCGACACTTATATAGAGAAGACAGCAAGTATAAATGACGAGATTGACAGGTTGAGACACAGCACTACAAGAAGCCTTTTTGAAAGAAAGGACGTTGTAGTAGTTGCCAGTGTAAGCTGTATTTATGGTCTGGGGCTGCCGGAAAATTATTTTAAAGGCTCAATAAAAATAGCTGTAGGTGATCTGATAGAAAGGGACGACATCCTCAGACATCTGGTAGACGTGCATTATGAAAGAAATGACGTTGAGCTTGACAGGGGGAATTTCCGGGCAAGAGGGGATATCATTGAAATAAAGCCCTCTTATGAAAACGTAATTATCAGGATTCAGCTTTTTGGCGATGAAGTGGAAAAAATTTCAAGAATTGACCCAATTACAGGTCATACGGTTGAAATTTGCGCAGAAACCGTAATCTTCCCGGCTGTTCACTATCTTTCCGGGGAAGAGGATCTTGAGGAAACTATCACACTTATAAAACAGGAACTTAAAGAACAGTTAAGCGAGTTAAACCGGGACAATAAAATTCTCGAAGCCCAAAGACTACAGCAAAGAACAAATTATGATGTGGAAATGATCCGGGAATTAGGTTACTGTAACGGGATTGAGAATTATTCAAGAATTTTTGAAAGAAGACCCTCGGGAAGTCCTCCGGCAACGCTTCTGGACTATTTCCCGGAAGACTTCCTGCTTTTTATTGATGAATCCCACGTTACGCTTCCTCAAATAAAAGGAATGTATAACGGTGACCGCTCAAGAAAGGATGTTTTGATTGGCTACGGTTTCAGGCTGCCGTGCGCAAGGGATAATCGTCCGTTAACAATCGATGAATTCTGGCAAAGGGTAAACCAGACCATTTTTGTTTCAGCCACTCCTGCTGAATTTGAGTTTAATAATTCTGAAAATATTGTAGAGCAGATTATAAGACCCACAGGACTGGTTGACCCGGAAGTAGAAGTACGCTCAATCCAGAATCAGGTTGATGATCTTATAAGCGAGATCAAAAAAAGAACTTGCAAAAAAGAAAGAATCCTTGTCACGACCCTTACAAAGAAAATGGCGGAGGATTTGACGGATTATCTCTTACAGCTGGGGATAAAAGTTCGGTATCTTCACAGTGAAATCCAATCAATAGAGAGGGTTGAGATTTTAAGAGATCTCAGAGCCGGGGAATTTGATGTCCTGATAGGAGTTAATTTGTTAAGAGAAGGACTTGACCTTCCTGAAGTCACTCTTGTTGCCATAATGGACGCTGATAAAGAAGGGTTTCTAAGGTCAGAAACCAGTCTTATCCAGACTATAGGAAGGGCTGCAAGAAACGCCTGCGGAAAAGTTATCATGTACGCTGATAAAATCACAGGCAGTATTAAGCGGGCTAAGCAAGAAACCGAAAGACGGCGCTTGATTCAGCTGGAGCATAACAAAAAGAATAATATAACCCCAAAAACTATCATTAAACCGCTTTCTAATAACCTTCTGGACCTGGTAAGCGCGTTTAGATGCGTTGAAGATGTTGTTGCGGAAAAAATGATGGAGTATGATATTAAAATTAATGACCTGCCAAAAGTTATCGAAAAGCTGGAAAAAGAAATGCATTCTGCCGCAAATATACTGGATTTTGAAAAAGCCGCGCAAATCAGGGATAAGCTAAAAGAACTTCGGGAAATGCATAAGGCTTCCCTTAAAAAATAAGCTTTTGGCAGTGGGCTCAAAATTTTTAAAAAATTTTGAGCCCGATTCTACATAAAATTAATGAATTAATACACTATAGACTAATATCTTTAAAGTCCATCTCATATAAGTAGTTTATAACCTCGAAAATTCTTATTTTATATAAGTTTTGAGTTAATTTAAACCTGAAGATTTAAATCCTCAATTTAGCCTCTCAGAGGAGAAATATATATCTCTGTATTGATGAGACCCCACTCTAAAAAGGTTACTATGCATAATGTAGAAGACATAAACTCCAAATATGTTGTTGGGGAACAGGTAAATTAGTTTAAAAAATATCGGGGGAGTCACTATGCACAGTTTTGACCTTTATGGAAAAAAGAGTGTTTTAATTGTCGATGACAATTATGATCATGCAGCCGGAATAAGAGAACTGGTAAGGCTGGAAGGCAGGTTTGAAATAAAAGGGATTGCTGCATCCGCGGAAATTGGAATTTCTCTTATTAAAAAACACAAGCCTGACATAGTTTTAATGGATATAAACATGCCAGATAAAGATGGTATCACGGCTATTCAGGAAATTCAGAAATCTGATCCCGGGACAAAAATCATAGCTCTTACGGGATATGATGATTCTGACCTTATTTTCAGGGCAATGAAAGTCGGGACAAGAGGGTATCTTTTAAAAACAATGGCAGCATCACAACTGACAAGAGCAATAGATGAAGTGCTTACCGGGAAGATATATCTTCCATCCGCTCTGGCAGTGAAATTCTTTGATCATTTCCAGACTTCATTCAGGGAAAATTCCATTATAAAAACTACAAGCGAAGAAAACTTTCTTTCATATCTTACACAAAGAGAAGAAGAAGTCCTGGAGTTGCTTACACAGGGGACTACCTATAAAGGCGTTGCAAAACAGCTATTTATAAGCGAAACAACCGTAAAAACCCATGTTAATAACATTTTCCAGAAATTACAGGTTAATGACAGAACACAGGCAGTTCTCTATGCTATAAACCACGGACTTGGCGGCAGTTCAAAAATGAAAGCTGCGGTATAAAATTACTGTTATGGCTCTGCTGAAAGACTTCCGGGTTTCCCTGCAGAGCCTGCAATAAGTGCAGTGACCGGAATTGCAATCCGGGATAAGCCCGGAATGGACAATATAAATGAAAAGATATTATAAAAACAACCAGTTAGTTTCCATAAAAGACCTGATGGGGAATATTGACCGGGATACCTACACAGCCCAGACCATAGAGAGCCTGTCCAGGTGTTTTCTGGAAACAATTATAGAAAACCGGAGCAACGCCGTAATCCTTGTAAAAATCAGGGAAACAAAAAACTTCCGTGACCTTCTGAATAGGCTAAAGTACACTGATATTAAAGTTTACAGCTATTCTGAAAATATAGGCGGGTTTCAGAACATAAAGCTGAATGTTCCTGGAATGGAGAATGACGAATTTTTTGTCATAATTGCAGAAAGGTTTTCAGCATGCCTTTGCTGGAATAACTTGTCTTCAGAAGGTTTTGGGCTGTGCGAAGGTTTTTGTTCCCTGAACCTGGCTGATACCGGAAGAATTACGGAATATCTTCAAACCGTAGCTTACAGTAAAAATTTTGAAAAAGACCTTAAGCAAATAACTCAGGATAGAAGAAATAACGAAAAATTTACGACAATCTTAAGAAAAATAGTATCAGACCTGGAAAACAGGCAAAGAGACCTTATCTGCGCAAACACAGAGTTAAGGGAATTTCACGAAAAGTCAGGAGAAAATGAAAAACTTGCATCTTTAAACCAGCTATTCTCAATAGCAATGCATGAATTAAGAAATCCCCTCGGGTCAATTAACCTGCATACTGAAATAATTTCAAAAAAACTTGAAATCCTGAATCCTGAAAACTCCGCAATAGTAAGTGAAATTCAAGAATCAACCGGATTGATAAAACGTACCTCAGAAAAACTTGAGAAAATTTTAAGCGAATTACTGGATTTTTCTAAACCTCTGTCGCTTGAAAAAACTGAATTAAATATAGAAGAAGCGGTAAGTGAGATTATAAACCTGATAAAGCCTTCATATGAGGATAAAAACGTTGGATTAGTATTGAAAAACTTTTTTGATAACAACCTTTTAGTAAACTTTGACAGGGCAAAGCTTCACCAGATAATTTTTAACATACTTAAAAACGCGCTGGAAGTCTCTGAGCCTGGAAAAAAAGTAGAGGTTTTACTGACAAATGAACACGACAGGATTTATTTAAAAGTTATTGACGAAGGTCCGGGAGTTCCGGCAGAGTTCAGGGAAAAAATATTTGAACCCTACTTTACAACAAAAAAAGAAGGAACCGGATTGGGACTTGCACAGGCAATAAAAATACTTGAGGCGCATGAAGGGGATTTATACGTTGACCCGAAGAGTATAAACGGAACAACATTCATATTATCGCTGCCGGCAGCGCCAATAGGCGTAAAATCCACAGCCGGTCAGAATTTATAATATATTTCAGCTAACTGATTAACGGGAGAGAACGGCAAATGGACATACTGGAAAAAAGACACGTAGAAATAACTTCTCTTGCCCTGGACGGGCTGGCAGCCAGGCATAAGGCTATATCTTCAAATATAGCCAATGCTGATTCCCCGGACTATAAAGAGGTTAAAGTTAATTTTGAAAATAAATTAAGAAACATTATCCATACAGAAGAAAAAAGAGAACAGCATAAGATGGATAACCTGTTTAATGAAGACAGAACACCTTTTCAGCCCGGGAAATTTGACCTTCAATATAAGGATTTTAGCCCTGAAACTTATGAAAGCCAGGCTGACGGTATAGGCGGAAATAACGTAAACATTGAAAGGCAAATGGCAGAGCTTGCCAAAAACGGCATGAAATATAACGCCCTGGCTTTACTTCAGCAAAAAGCCTTTCAGGGAATGTCTGATTTAATTCAAAAGGGAGGTAGCTAATGAATTTTCACGCTCTTGATGTAAGCGCATCTGCCCTTCATGCGCAAAGAATAAAAATGGATACAGTCGCAAGTAACATTGCAAACGTAAGCACAACAAAGAACCCGGATGGAACACCGGGCGTATATAGAAGAAAGGAAGCCGTATTCGCCAGTGTGTATAACAACCGGTTAGACGGTAATAAAGACGATTTTTTCGGGGAAAAAATAGGTCCGCCCAAGAACTTCCTGAAAGGGGGAGTAGAGGAAAATGTTAATGCAATTTCAAGCGGGGTAAAGATAATGGAAGTAGCGGAAGATTACTCAACCCCGCTAAAAAGGGTTTATAATCCTTCCCATCCTGACGCGGACGCCGAAGGCTATGTAGATATGCCGAATGTTAATGTTGTAAAGGAAATGGTTGATATGATTACGGCAAGCAGGGCATATGAGGCAAATGTAACGACAATAAAAGCCACTAAAAGCATGATAACCTCAGCTATGAAAATTTAAGTTAAACACAAAGGGAGTATAAACTATGGCAGATATAACGCCGGGCTTGGAAAACTTAAATAACCGCATAATGAAAAACTACGGTAATACCATTAATATAGGCTCATTTAATGATAACGCCGCCGCAGACTATAGAAATATAAGCAGGCTGGATGATTTTATTTCCGGGGATGAAAATTCCGAATTGCTCAGAGGGGTTGTAACGAAAATTCAGCAGGGTCGCCCTGTGGAAGCAGGCGATTTAGAAGGGCTGTCCAGTGAAAATTCCCAGCTCATAAGAGATTTACAATCATTAATAGATCAGCCTATCGGGGAAATAGACCCCAGAGAGGGATTGCATGGTCCCCAGGCAGTAGCTGACGGGTTTTCCGGGCTTCTTGATAAATACCTGGATAATGTTAACACCAGGCATAAAACCGCTGCAAAAGCTGTTGAAACCTTTGCTTCCGGCGGGGATATAGACATTCATTCAGTAATGATAGCTTCCGAGAAAGCAAGCCTTTCAATGAAGCTTGCCCTTCAGCTAAAAAGCAAATTAATCGGCGCTTATAAAGAAATAAGCAATACGCGTATATAGATATTTTTAAATATCATTATATTTCACTGCCCTAAACCTAAAAATTTAGTATAATTATTGAAAATTACAGGGAGAAAAAATTGGAAAACTATTTTCAATTACTGACAAAAGATATAAAAAAACTCTGGGGTAGACTTGATTTTTCCAGGAAAGTAATGATTGTCTTACTCAGCATTGTTGCCCTTGTTGCGGTTTCTTTCATCATAGTGAAATCAACCGAGCCGGAATGGGGAGTACTCTATAGCGAATTATCCGAATCAGATGCAATAGCAGTGGCGGAAAACCTTAAGGATTCCGGATACCCATATAAACTCAGCGATGACAGGACTACGGTTCTTGTCCCGGTAAGGGCAAAAGAAGAACTAAGGTTAATGATAGCTGAAAATGACGTGATTAAAGATAGTAATCCGGGGTTTGAGCTGCTCAATAAAATGCAATTCGGCGCAACAGAGTTTCAGAATAAACTTACAAAGCAAAAAATTTACCAGGATGAATTAACAAGAACAATTGAAAAAATAAGGGGCATAAAAAAAGCAAGAGTACAAATAGCAGAACCTGACAGATCAGTTTTTGCAAACAGGGATGAGCTTCCCAGCGCGTCGGTTATGTTAATACTGGAATCCGGCTTTCGCCTTAAGCCGGACCAGGTAAAAGCTATTAAAAACCTTGTTGCATATGGCATTGCAAGGTTAGCACCGGCAAATGTTTTTGTGACAGATCAAAACGGGGTTTCATTAACTGGTAAAATTTCTGAAAACTCAGCAGGATTGATGGATTACAGACAGCAGTTTGAGCGGGAAACTTCCGCAAAAGTGCAAAAGGTACTTCAGCGGATAGTGGGACTGGATAATGTCAGCGTGGAAGTGAGCGCTAAAATAAATTTTGACCAGGCTAAAAAGACAGTTGAAAAATATCTTCCGGCTGCAAATTCAGCGGGAAATCCTGCAGGTATACTTGAAAGCGAAAGAGAAGAGCTTGAAACTTACGGGAAAAAAGAAGATTCAGCCCTGCCGGAAATAGAATTCGAAACACAGGAGGTTAATGCTTCCGAGGAAAAAGGAAGGACAAACTACCAGAAAACGAGAAATTCCAGGGATTACAAGGTTTCAAAAGAAATTGAGCAGGTGGTATATGCCCCGGGAAAAATAGAGAGAATGACCATAGCGGTTGCTCTTAATAAAATCCTGACATCCGCTCAAAAACAGGAAATTAGAGACCTTGTAGCCTCGGCAAGCGGAGCTGATTTTAAAAGGGGAGATACCATCACAGTAACAGGCATGCAGTTTGCGCCGCTTCCGGAATATAACACAGAGCCGATTTTAAAGCAGATAGAGAGAATTTCCAACCTGGAATTTATAATTAACCAGCTAGGACCGCTTGTGGTAATATTAATTCTTGGATTAGGGACATTATACGTACTTAATTCACTGCTTAAAAAACCTATTCAGGGAGAAGTTTACGGCTCGGAAGATGAGGGTTATTACACAGAACTTCCGGAAGAGGGAGAAGGACAGGACCTTATCGGCTCTTCCATGTCTGTGCCGGCAATAGAAGCATCCCTTGACCCTGAGACCGAAAAAATGAAAAATGAACTTAGCAGCACAATATCATCTGACCCTTCAGAAGCAGCCCGTTTATTACTTTCATATATCAAGGACTAAGAAAAAATGGTTAATCTGCAAAGCCTTAGTTTCGATCAAATGACAAATTCCCAGAAAGTGGCAACACTTTTAATTGCGCTGGGTCCTGCCACTGCAACGGAAGTATTAAAAAATATACCTGATGAAGATCTTATTGAGCAGATAACGGTTGATATAGCAAATCTGCATAAAATTCCCCAGGAAGTCCTGGACGAGGTTCTGGAGGAATTTTATTCTTATTTCCAGGCAAGTAACCTTATTTCAAGAGGGGGCATGGAATATGCAAAAAAAATTCTTGAAGAAGCCTATGGAGAAGAAAAAGCAGGTTCTGTCATAGAGAAATTAGCCACTTCAAGAAACAATCCTTTTCAATTTTTTAATGAAGCCGACCCGGCCCAGCTTGCAACTTCCTTTCAAAACGAGAATCCCCAGCTGACTGCGCTAGTTCTTGCTTATTTAAAACCTGAAAAAGCTGCAGCAATAATAAATAGCCTTCCTGAAAAATTGCAGGCTAATGTTGCAATGAAAATCGCAGAGATGGACAGGACCAATCCCGAAATTTTAAAAGAAGTGGAAAAAATAATTGAAAACAAGTTTTCTTCAATTGTAGCGCAGGATTTCTCACAGGCAGGCGGTGTGGAAGTTCTTGCTGATATTCTGAACAGAACAGACAGACCTTCAGAAAAGCGGATAATGGAATCACTGGAGCATGCTGATATTGAGCTTGCGGAAAAAGTAAGGGAACTTATGTTTGTATTTGAGGATATAGTAAAACTCGATGACCGCTCTGTTCAGCGCGTACTCAGGGAAGTCGAGACAAAAGACCTTGCCCTTGCGCTTAAAGGGGCTAATGATGATGTTAAGGAAAAAGTATTCAGGAATATGTCAGAAAGAGCATCAGGAATGCTTAAGGATGATATGGAATTTATGGGTCCTGTCCGTGCAAGGGAAGTCCAGGAATCACAGACAGCTGTTGTTGCCATTGTAAGGGCACTTGAGTCAACCGGTGAAATTATAATAATTCACGACGGTGCGGAGGATGACTTCATTGAATAACAGAATCAGAAGTTCGCGTGTCCAGCTTGGCAAGTCAGTAATCCTGGAACATAAAAAATCTGATTTCACTGACGGACTGTCAGGGAATCAGCAATGTGAGAAAAAGGCTTTTGATTCTGTTACCGGGCAAGTCCGGAGCCAGGCGGAAAAAATAATTGCACAGGCGGAAAAAAAGGCGGCAGAAACAGTAAAAATCGCGGAAAAAGTATTGAAAAAAGCTGAAGAAGATGCCCGACAGAAGTCAGCGGATATAGAAAACCTGAAACAGCAATCAATAGAGCAGGGATATGCAGAAGGTTTTCAAAAAGGATATGATGACGGTATTGCCCGGTCAAAACAGGAAGCGGCAGATAAGATAAGGGCTGTAGACGTATTAACTTCAGCTTCTTTTAAGGTAAAAAAAGAGATAATCGATTCTGCTGAAAAGGAAATTATTGAGCTTTCAATTGCTATAGCGGAAAAAATCATCAGGCAAAAACTGGAATTAAAGCCCGGTTTAATGCATGAAATAATAAAGTCAGCAATAGAGCAATTGCAGGATAGGGAAGAAATAAAAATTATTGTAAACCCTGTTCTTACGGATGATTTATATGAATTTGCAGAAGGACTTCAGGATAAAATAAAAGGTTTAGGGAGTGTAAAAATTACAGAAGACAGGACAATCCCTTCTGACGGGGTAATTGTAGAATCTCCCGATTCCCGGATAGACGGCAGAATTGAAACCCAGCTGGCGGAGATTGTAAAAAATTTATTACGTGAATTTTCGGAAAAAAGCAATTCAGAAGGGATTTGCAAGGAAATAGAAATAAGAATAGACGACGTATTTGTCGAAGAAGAAAAAAATGATAATGAAAATTAATCTTTAATACTCGAATTGCTAAATAGCTTAAAAGCTTAGTATGACTGACTCAAAATTCCTTAAAACGCCCACCCAGCCCACCCTAAAGGTAGGCGGCGGCGAAGCCGTGGCCTCTTTTTTATAAGTTTTAAGGAATTTTGAAAAAATATAATTAGTAATTCGAGTTGATTAATATTTTAAAATGCGTAAGCTTCTTACCCCTTAACTTTGAAATTTTTGGACATATTCTTACTGCCTGCTAAAATATTTTATATGATAGATTTTGACAGATACAAAAAAGCAGCTGCCGCTTCCAATACTTTTAAAGAAATTGGTCAGGTCACCCATATAATCGGTCTGGTTATAGAAGCGGACGGACCTCCATCTTCAATTGGTGATTTATGTTACATTTACCCCGGAATGAATGAAGATCCTGTATGGGCGGAAGTTGTAGGATTTAAGGAAGAAAAAATTCTTCTCATGCCCCTGGGAGAAATGGAAGGGCTACAGCCGGGCGCAACAGTAATTAATTCCGGCGGGGCAATCGAGGTGAAAGTAGGCTCAGAACTTCTGGGACGGGTTATAGACGGGTTAGGGCAACCCATTGATGAATATGGTTCAATAAGAACAAATAAAACCTGTTCTGTTAAAGCAAGCAAAATAAACCCTCTTGCCAGAAAAAAAGTTACAGAACCGCTATTTATGGGAGTAAAATCCGTGGATGCGTTTGTGACTTTAGGAAAAGGTCAAAGAGTAGGCATTATGTCAGGAAGTGGAGTTGGAAAAAGTACCCTTCTGGGTATGTTTGCGAGAAATTCTACGGCTGATATGAATGTAATCGCTCTAATCGGGGAAAGAGGAAGGGAGGTAAGGGAATTCCTGGAAAATGCCCTGGGCTCAGAGGGACTTGGCAAATCAGTAGTCATCGTGGCAACTTCCGAGCAACCTTCGCTGGTCAAAATAAAAGCTGCCCAGGTTGCAATAACCATAGCTGAATACTTTCGGGACAGTGGAAGAGATGTATTGTTTATGCTGGATTCCATTACCCGAATTGCAATGGCGCAGCGTGAAGTCGGACTTGCAATCGGCGAACCTCCTGCAACAAGGGGCTATACTCCTTCGGTTTTTGCACTTATGCCCAGATTACTGGAAAGAACAGGTAACAGCGATAAAGGTACAATGACAGGTTTATATTCTGTACTGGTAGAAGGTGACGACTTTAATGAACCTATATCCGATACAGTAAGAGGAATTCTTGACGGTCATATTTCTTTATCGAGGGATCTCGCCCAAAGGAATCATTTTCCTGCGGTTGATGTACTGAGCAGCATAAGCAGGGTCATGGTCGAAGTAGCGAATAAAGAACATAATAAAGCAGCGGGAGAAATAAGAAATATACTTGCTCTATATGAAAAAAATAAGGATTTAATTAATATAGGCGCTTATGTTCAGGGCACTGACACGAGAATAGACAGGGCAATAAGGCTTATCAATAGAATTAACGATTTTTTGACCCAGGGTATTGAAGAAAAAGTAGATAGCCAGGCAGTTTTTTCTCAACTGGTTGAAATTGCAAATTCAAAGTAAAAAGCCCCATTTAAACTTAAGGGGCTTTATTCTGTAAGTTTTTTTTGCTCTTTCAAAGCACAGAAAAAACTTTAAACTTAATGAAATTTTACTAAATAAGATTAAAAAGTAAAACTGTATAGTTATAAAAAACAAAGTGAAAAAATTTTTTTATCTTTTTCTTATAAATTTAAATAAAATTGAAACATTCTGTAATATTAATTGAGTTTCGTTCACTCTCTGCGGATAATCCGCAAACACGGGTAACAAGCCTGTAGTTACAGGTAATTCAATAAAACTAATCGGTCAGTGTACTAGTTGGGTAGGTTGGGTCAATTTTGTAAATTGACCCAACAGCTTTAAATCCGCATTATTTGATATTATAGACCTCGAAGTAGTGGTATGCTATTTTAACCCGAAAGTGCAAAACCCTCCTGCTTCAATGGAGGTGAACCCTGTTTCGGTTGTTATCTGGGTTGGCACATTCCTGGGTGTAGTAT
>JANQEP010000028.1 GCA_028278305.1 Candidatus Gastranaerophilales bacterium | reverse complement strand
GAGTTTTACGTATTTCGTGATTCAGGTTTTTTATGTTCCTTAAATATTAAGAATGTTTTTAAAAAAAAGTGTGTAATAAAAAATTATAAGTTAAAATATAAAATAATTATGATAACCAATGAAACTTACTTAAAAGTTGGTAATAATAAAAATAGACAATAGTAATGGCAAATTAAGGAGTGCTCAGAATGACAGAACAAAATTACCAGGAAATTCAGGAAAATTTTATGGAAAGAGCTGAAGACCTTAAAAAAAGAGCCTGTGAAATAGAAGAACAGGTAACCGGCAATATTAATGAACTAATGGGATTAACCGCGGAAAAACTTGATAAAGCTGCAGAAAAAATGCATAATACAGCTGAATTTTTCCGTAACAACAATGTCAGCAAGGTAAAAGAGGATATATCCGGCGTAATAAGAAAAAACCCCGGCAAAAGCCTTCTTGGCGCAATAGTATTGGGATTCCTGGTCGGAAAAGCTCTTTTCAGATAAAAATTGCCCTGAAATAGAAATTCAATATTAATAATGTGTAGAATATAAAACTGTCTATATATTATTTAGAATTTTTATTGCTTATAAATATCTAAATTACAGGAAATAAAAATGCAAGATATCCCAAATAGCCCTCAAAATAAAAATGAAAATTTACTGAACCTTTTCAAAGAGCTTATTGCAGAGGTAATTTCTCTGATATATCAACATTATTTGCTTTTAAAAAAGGAATTTAAAGAAAACGCATCAAGGGTTGTAAAATCAATAATTTTGATAGTTGCCGCAGTGGTAATTGGTTATGCAGGTCTTATATTCCTCGGAATCCTGGCTATTTACCTGCTATCGCTAATTATTCCTTCCTGGATAGCTTTATTACTTGTTACTGCAATATATCTGGGTATACCCCTAATAATGTTTGTTTATGCTATTAATTTAATTGGCAGGGTTATAAAAGAGCCAGGAAAAATCATGGAAGAATTTAAAAAAACCGGAGAAGAATTTGAAAAATGGCTAAAAAACATAAAGAAATAGAAAAAATAGAGCAAATAAGAAAAAGAATATCAAGAATAACAGAGCTTATTGCCCTGGAAAAACCTGTAATTACCATAATGAGGGAAAATCCTGCGGCTACGGTCATAATTATATTAATAGCAGGAATATTAACAGCACTTATTTCCAAAAATATTGTAAAAGCTCTTTTAACCCTTATTTCTTTCGGGCTAAAGCTTGTAGCATTTTTCTACTTTTTAAAACAGGGCGCAGGCTTTTTACGAAGGATAAAAAGGCTTTAAGGTATTTTAAAGCCGATGATACTTCATAAATACGTTTCGCTGTACCGGCTTATTAAACTTTTTACAGATTCTTTCGGTTTTTAAAACTAATTGCTGAGGAATATTCCCGCTTATTTTAAAACCAAGTTTGGTAAAATATGCGGGAAATACTGTGGTTAACCAGATTTCATCCTCTAAAGCCGCTGTTTCAATGAGTTTTTCAATAATTATCCTGCCGACTCCCGAATTTCTGTAGTTTTTTAAAACGCCAACAGTGGAAATTTCATGAGTATTTTCATAATTTTTATACCTGCCGAAACCTGCCAGATTTCCATCTTTTTCTGCAATATAGAATTTTTCCGGATCCAAATCCTCTGAATCCAGGTTAAGCTCCTCAGTATAAGGTTTCACTTTTTCAATATCTATATCACCGGCTTTTCTCAGGATAAAGGTCAAAACCCACCTCAAATCTAAGTTATCTGGCGGTAGTGCTTTGATTCATTAATTTTAAAGGTACTTTGTTTTCTTTATCTACCTCCTACCTTCAAAGGGGGACTTTGGAGTTTTTTGGTCTCGCTGCCCTCGCTGTGCTCGGTCGCTTGACCCTATATAATTAATAAATCAATCTGGTAGAGATCAAATAATTATAAGGGATTTTAATAAGGGTATTTACTGACCTGTCGGCTTATTTTTAAGTAGCAACCTGAGTTTTTAAGGGGTAAAGAATAAAAATTTACGCATTTTAAAATTTTTCAACCCCCCCCATGAATGAGCTACTGCGTTAGCTCCCGCTGCCGCCCGCCCTTAGAGGTGGTTAAAGGCTTTCGCCTTTAGAATGAGTTTCACAAAGGTTCCAGACCGGCATGAATGAGGCTGTGCTCCCGCTTACGCAAGCAAAGCCGGATCTTCACCTTTGTTTCACTCCCGCTTCGCAATTTAACAATTCCATATAGATTTTTGAAAAATTTTACGTAAGAATTTTTTCTTTATTAGTAAGGAATAAAGAAAAAATTTAACAATACCCTGTTTAAATTGAAACTGAGCTTTATTTGAATTATAAATTTTATAGTAATTCACGCGGAGACTAATAAAAATATATGAAAGTCATAATAAGCGGCACTTCAGAAATGGCAGTTCTTATTACAAGGGAACTTTATGAAATACATGACGTGACAGTAATAGACTCGCAGGAAGAAGTGCCTGAGGAGTTTAATAAACTTGATGTCAGCTATATTTCCGGCAGCGGGGCAAGCATTAATTCACTGGAAGCAGCCGGGGTAAAAAAAGCGGATGTATTCATTGCCTGTACCATGCTTGATGAAGCTAACATTGTATCCAGCTGGACCGCAAAAAAAATTAATCCCAATATAGAGACAATGTGTTTTGTAAGACAGTATCAATATCTTGAAACGTTTTCCATGCCTTTTACAAACGCAAACGGTACGGAAAAAGGAATAGACCATATTATCTGGCCCGAAGAGCTGCTTATGCAGGAAATTTTCAGGATAATACTCGTTCCTGAAGCTATTGATGTGGAAATTTTTGCGGGTGGAAAAGCAAGGCTTCTTGAGTACAGGATGAAAGAAGATTCCCCTATGGCAAATAAACTTATAAAAAACTGCTTTTTCCCGGAAGATACGCTTATCGTAGGAATTACCCGTGATGAATCACTGTTTATTCCTGATGGGAATACAGAACTTAATGTTAATGACAAAGTTATATTTATGGGCAGTGAAGAAGGGCTGAATAATCTTGCTGCAACCTTTTTTGAAAAAAAGAAAAAAGGAACAACCAGCACTGCAATAATAGGCGGTGGAAATGTAGGTTTCATGCTTGCTTCAAACCTGGAGAATATAGATGTCAGGACAAAGCTTATTGAAGTTGATGAAGACAGATGTGACTACCTCTCTGATAATCTTAAAAGAACACTTGTCATAAAAGGAGACGGTACTGACCTGGAACTGCTTGAATCAGAAGATATAGGCGACAGTGAAGTTCTGGTTTGCGTTACTAATAACGATGAAAAAAATCTTTTATGCTCGCTTCTGGCAAAGCAGCTTGGAGTAAAAAGAGTAATTACGAGGGTTGGCAAGGCAAGAAATGTTAATCTTTTTGAAAAAGTGGGCATAGATGTTGCAGTATCTCCAAAGGAAGCAGCCCTGCGGGAAATCCGGGATAAGCTTCTTGAAAAAGACGTGGGAATACTTGCCCTGGTAGAAAAAGGACAGGGCGAGGTTTTAGAGATTACCATGTCTGAAGATTTTGAAGATATAAAAATTATGGACATTGCTCTTCCGGTAAAAGCAATCATCGGCGCGATTAAACGCGGAAGTAAGATATTAATTCCCAAGGGAAACACTTATATCCGGGCAAATGATAATTTAATAATCTTTACAACCACTGAGTCAGCTGCTAAAGTAAAATCATTCTTTAAAGAAGAACTTATTAAGGTCGCAAAAAACCGGTCATGAGAATAAACTACATAACAAATGCGCTGGGTCTGATTCTTTTTTATTTTGGGTTTATAATCCTGACCCCGATTATAGTCAGCCTTATTTACCGGGATTACTATTCTATAATTCCTTTTATAGCGGCATCGATTATTTCTTTATCAGCAGGTATTTTGCTAAGAAAACTTTTTAGCGCACCCGAGAATTACAATGACCTGAAAAATAAGGAAGGGCTCTTCATAGTTGCCCTGACCTGGACAGCGGTATCTGTAATAACGGCAATTCCTTATTTATTTTACGGTCTCTCTCCCATTAACGCTCTTTTTGAAGGGATATCAGGCATTACAACTACCGGGGCTACCATATTAACTGATTTTACTGCATATCCAAGAACCTTTTTTTTCTGGAGAAGTCTGAGCCAGTGGCTTGGCGGTATGGGAGTTATTGTTTTGTTTATAGCAATACTTCCGCAGCTTGCTGTTGCGGGAAGACAGATGTTTTTTGCGGAAGCGCCGGGACCCACCGAAGAAAAGATCACTCCCCGGGTAAGGTCTACGGCAAAAGCACTCTGGAGTATATATATACTGCTTACTTTAGTTGAAATACTGCTTCTTTATGCGGCGGGAATGGATATTTTTGATGCTTTTTGCAATTCATTCTCCACTATTGCTGCGGGCGGGTTTTCTCCTAATCCTGACAGTATTGCGGGTTACAACAATAAAGTAGTTGAAACCATTGTTATATTTTTCATGTTCCTTGCCGGGACTAACTTTGCGCTGCAATATAAAGTATTTTCAACGGGAAATTTCAGGCTTTTTCGCAAAAATTCAGAGTTTAAGTTTTATTCTGCCATAATTTTTATGTCAGCGCTTCTTCTTGGCGCTATGATCCTGTTTTTAAACGGCTATTCTATTTTTGACTCAATAAGACATGGTTTTTTCCAGATAATTTCAATTATTACCTCGACAGGTTTTTTCAGCCAGGACTTTGAAACCTGGGATGCCAGGGCAAAAGTGATTATATTTGCAATGATGCTGATTGGAGGAAGTGCCGGTTCGGCGGGGGGGGGGATTAAAGTTGTAAGAATCCTTTTAGGGTTTAAATATATGGTCAGGGAACTTATCCAGACCCTTCACCCAAAAGCAATCCTGCAGATAAAACTTGATAGAAACGCTGTTGCTCACGATGTTTTGAAGCAAATTCTCGGTTTTATCTTTTTTTATTTTACAATTTTGATTATCTCTTCCATTCTTGTCTCAATAATAGAAAATAATGCTGTTATCGGACTCGGCGGAACCGCAGCCACACTTGGAAATATAGGTCCTGCTTTTGGAAGTTTAGGTCCTATGGGGAGTTATGACAATCTTACACTGGCAACAAAACTTATTTTCTGTCTGAATATGCTGGTGGGAAGGCTGGAGTTAATACCTTTCCTTGTGATGCTCAATCCTGATTTCTGGCATTTCCAGCTTAAAAAGAAGTCTGCTTAATCAACCGAAAACCTTGCTTAGCGTAAATCAGTATAAGAAATAAGTTTTTATTCTTTACCCCTTACTTCCTTATTTTTTTCTCAAAGAAATAACTTTTTCTTCTTCAGGGTTTACCCACAGGGTTTTTTCATGGGTGTAAATTACAAAACCCGGCTTAGCTCCCGAGGGTTTTTTTACAAATTTTCTTTTCGTAAACACCACCGGCACATTAGAGGAATTTTTACCCTGGCTGAACCACGCTGCAATATAAACAGCTTCATGAAGCGTGGTTTCCGGTATATTCCGGTCTTTTGAATCTTTAATTATCACGTGGGCACCGGGTATATCCTGAGCATGAAGCCAGATATCCTCGGGGGAGGAAATTTTTAAAATATGCTCATTCTGGCGGTTATTTTTACCTGCGTATATTTTAAAACCGTCTGAGGACAGAAACTCTACGGGTTGAATTGTTTCTTTTTTCTTTTCTACAAGTTTTTTCCCGGTCATAATTCTTTGACCTACTAGCTCCTGTATTATTTGATCGAAATCCTGGAGAGTTTCAGCGTGTTTTAGTGATTCTTTTACGTCTTCTAAGTATCTGATATCGTCCCTGATTGATTTTAGAAGCTCTTCGCTATGGACTGCGGCTGTTTTTGCCTTGCTATAGTATTTATAATATTTTTGCGCATTAGCAGTGGCGGAAATTGCGGGATCAAGAGGAATTTCTACAGGCTGATTGTCTTTATAAATGTTTTCTGTCTCTATAGATTCAGATCCTGTATGGATTCTATAGAGATTTGCCATAATCAGGTCAGCAAATTCTCTGTATTTTTCAATTTTTTCCTCTGAATCCACTATTTTTGCGTGCTTTGAGTAAAGCCGCTTTTTTTTATTGAGTTCTTTTTTTAAAATATCTGAAAGGCTGTTTTTGCTTCTGTCAAACTTATTTTTAAAAACCTGAAAGCCAAAATATTTATCGATCATATCATTTACAGAACCTGCAGGTTGCCAGTCAATATCTTTATCCAGGCTTACAGGGGAATAAAGTTTATTATCAGAGCTGATAGAAGGGTTTAAGACTTCCAGGTTAACCACCTGTTTCATATGCTGGTACAGGCACTTTATTTTTTCTTGAGAAAGCCCGGAAATTTTATCTTTAGAGGTATCTATGCCGCATACATTGCATATTTCAGTAGCTATTGCCTTGCTTATAAAAGCAAATTTTTCATTAATCCATTCATTGAGAGGTTTTGGAATTACTTTTATAAGTTTGAGAAAATCTTCTTCAGAAATCTTGTTTAAATCCATTTTATTTTGTTTTGGAGGATAAATATATGGAAGTCCTCCTGCAACTTCTCTTTCCCTGCTTTTCTCACTGCTAACTGTATGAGCACAGCCGAGCATCATATTTGTCTCATAGTTATACAGAATAATATTGCTGTGTTTACCCATAAATTCGCAGGAAAGTACCATCGGGACTTTTGATCCGATTTCCGAGTAGCTGTCAAAACAGATTTCAAGAATCCTGTTAAAACCGGGCTGGTTTATATTGTTAATTTTGCAGCCTTCCATGTGTTTTCTCAGAAGCATACAGAACATTGGCGGACTTTTAGGTGTTTGCGGACTTCTAAGTTCCTCTCCTTTACTGCTTAATAATGCTACATGAGGGTATTTAGGATCAACGCAGATATATAGTTTATGATTTTTACCGGACGCCCTAAGAGTCAGTAACAGCTCGTTTCTCGATGGTTGCCTGACTTTATGGATTCTTCCCCCGGCTAGCAGGGGCTTGAATTCATTTACAAGCGCTTTCATGGATAGAGAATCGAAATTTATCATAAATAATTTTTTTGATATATAAAGATAAAAATTTTTTAAAAAATTGTAATAATAAAATTATAGATTAATCAATATAAGTCAATTTTTTTATGTTCGGACATTTAAACATATATAGCACTTAAAGGGAAGTATGTTAAGGAGGGTAGTCAGCCCGGCCAGGTTTATACAAAATAAATTCCGCCAAAAACAGAAGTAATGCATTAGCCTTTAAAGACAGAGGATACTCTCCCGATAAACTTATTACAAGAGAAAAATTCACCTGTTACAGGATTTCATGTATTTCGTGATTCAGGTTATTTATCATTTTAAGTAAAATAAAATAAGTTTAATTAATTGGATTTATAAAAACTATGCTTATTGAGCTTTTAGTCCTGTCAGTATTATTAAATCAGGAATGTACAATATATAAAATAAGAAAAAATGTTGATAAATATTTTTTTCTTTTTTGCAGTACAAGTATGGGTTCAATTTACCCGGCACTGCAAAAACTTGATGAAAACAATTATGTCAGCGTGAAAAAATCCATGAGCCGGGGAGGACAGAAAAGTTCTGTATATTCGATCACTGCAAAAGGACGAAAATACTTTGATTTCCTGATGCAAGAAGAGCTTCCCCGAAATCCGCCTGCTGCTTTGCAGCTTGCAAGCGTTAAAATTATGCTTTTGCCGCTGCTGAAAAAACCTGAAAAATCGACTGTTCTGCAGGAATTAAAAAACTATTACCAGAGCAGGCTTCTTGATTTTGAAAATTTCCAGGAAGATCTCAAAACCGGCAACAGTCCTGAATTTAAAAACTTAAATACGGATTATATAAAATATTGCATAGATGCAATTTCAGATGAGATTAACTGGCTTAAGTTTCAGGACTTAAATTAAGGGAGTAACAAAAAATTCTTACCCTTTTAAATTCTGATAATTTCATAGTTTATAACTATACAACTCGAATTGCTACACCTCTCCAGATAAATAGTTATGCAATAAGGGAGTTCTTCCTCTGGCTGGCAAAACAGCCATGTTACAGGTCAGAAATTCTCTTAACAGGCGTGGATTACTTAAAATTGCCGAAGGCTAAAGCCAGGATTGCAACCGTATCAAAGCGGGAGGACTTTCCTCCCAAAAAGTTCTTTGAGGTCGCAAGTGGATAATGATGTTTATTATATCTGGTTGATATCTCTTCAAAAGACGCCGGATAAAGTTTAAATGTTCCTATCCTGCCTGTTATTGGCTTTCTTAATTTATGTCCCAGGTCAAAACTGCTGGAGCCGGCAGCAATAATTTGATACCCAGAATATGTATCAACAATTAGTTTAATTATAATGGCAAAAATCAAATAATTCTTTTGGTTCAACCTTAAGTGCATCAATAATTTTTTCAAGATTTTCAGAAGACGGGAAGTTTTGCCCTGTTTCTATCTTACTAAGGTTTCTTGTCGAAATATCTATTATTTCT
>JANQEP010000022.1 GCA_028278305.1 Candidatus Gastranaerophilales bacterium | reverse complement strand
TGTATGAGCGTTTTTTAATAAATTATCGCTGTCTTGTACATCTTCCAATTTTTTCTTTCATAACTGTTCCTCCTTTATGATTTACAGTTATTATTTCAGATTTTAACTTTTTTTCATTAAACTTTTAGCCACTACCAAATTTTTTATTTCTTTAAACAGTTTTTTTATTTTGATATTATACAATCACAAAATATACACTTTTAAGCTGGAAATATTAAAGATGAAAATCCTTGCAAAAACCGGGCGGCAAGACGTTGCAACTGTCTATATAGCTGAGTTTGAAAACGGAAAAAGAATTGAATTTGTAGAATCAGTCCAGCCTTGCGTTCCCAGAGAAAAAAAATGGGTACTTATAATATCCAGTCTGTTTGGCTGTTGTATAAACTGTGTTTTTTGTGATGCGGGCGGAAATTATCAGGGAAAATTATCAAAATATGAAATGTTTAGCCAGATTGATTTTTTAGTAAAAACACACTATGCGGATCGTAGAATTCCTGTTGAAAAGTTTAAGATCCAGTTTGCAAGAATGGGAGAACCTGCACTTAATATGAATGTGCTGGATGTGCTGTCTGAATTTCATAATATTTATGATGCACCCGGGTTTATACCGTCAATTTCTACTATAGCACCCGTTGCAGCTGATAAGTTTTTTGAATATCTTCTGGAGATAAAAAAAGAAATTTACAAGGAAAAGTTTCAGTTACAATTCTCAATACATACAACAGACCGGGCAGCCAGGGACAGATTGATTCCGGTGAAAAAGTGGGATTTCAGGCAAATTTCTGATTACGGGCAGAATTTTTACGAAAAAAACCATAGAAAAATTACTCTTAATTTTGCTCTCGCGGATAACCTCAGTATAAATCCTGATATACTCGGCGATTATTTTTCACCGGAGGTATTTTTAGTTAAAATTACCCCGGTTAACCCTACTTATAATGCAATAAAACATGGTCTTTGCTCGGAAAAACTTCTTTCAAACAAGAGAAACAGCCTGATTTCAGAGTTACAGGATGCGGGCTATGATGTAATATTGAGTATAGGAGAACTTGAAGAAAACCAGATAGGCAGTAATTGCGGACAATACCTTGAAAATTACGAAAAAGAAAAACAGGAATTGGAAAAGAGCTATAATTACCGGCTTCAGTCTGTTTAGCCAAAACCGGCACAGGGTTTGAATTTTTTCATACTTCCTTAATAATGACTGATATCAACCTGCAATCGATCCAGGTTATTTAGTCTGCTTAGCAGAAAAAAGAGCTGTGAAAATCAGTATAACTCCAATATTAATAAACAAATCCGCCATATTGAATACAGGAAAATCAATAAAATTTAATTTAATAAAATCAACTACATAGCCGTAAAATAGTCTGTCAAAAAAATTACCGGCAGTTCCTCCGAGAATCATAGCTATTGCTAATGTCTGAAGGGTATTCAGCTTTTCGTGGTTTTTAAGCATATAAATTATAAGAAAAATTATGACCAGTAGTGAAAAAATCAGTAAAAATGACGTCATGCCCTGTAGAATTCCAAAAGCAGCACCTGTGTTATAAACTCTGGTTATGCTGATAATTCCTAAATCAAAAATAAAATTTTTCTCCGGCATAGTAATATTGCAAACAAAAATTTTTGAAATCCTGTCAATCAGGAATGTTAGCAGTACCGTACTAAAAATAATAAACCTGAGACGCATTTTATTCTTCTGAAGGCAGTATATTCATTACATTAACTCTTTTTATCAACACTGCTGTTCCGGCAAAATCTATAGCAGGTCTTTTAAAAGCATCTTTTTTAACGTTACAAAAGCTGACAGAAGCAACTGCAAGCTCATTAAAGGAATTATTATTCGCTTCCACAACTCTTTCCAGCAATTGTATATCCGCAGGCATCTGCCTGAATATTTCTTCCTGTTTTTCTCTCGGGTAAAAAAGAGTCTCTCTGATAATTGATGCCACAGCAAACATATCTTCCGGAATTTCTGCTTCCAATGATATAGTATACTTATCTTCAGGCATCACCTGTCCGGGGGCATATAAATTTATATCTAAATCTTTAGCATTCCCGTATTTAATAGAAGTTTCTTCATATAAAACCTTATCTGAAACTATTTTCCAGCCTTTCCCGAATTTACGCAAATAAAGCACTGTCCTGGAAACGCTTTCAATTAAACCTGTATCTCCGGTTATATCAGATTTTTCTTTTGTTAAACCTGTTAAATCTTCATTGATCTCAACTGTAGCAAAGTTTTTGTCAAATTTTAAGTCCTGTATATAACCTGAATATAATAAATCAGGAGACAAATTCCAGCTATCTTGAATCAAATTAAGAAATTTTTCTTTAGTAAACCCGTCACCGCTTATAAATTCGTCAGCGTAGAGTTTTTTTAGAGTTTTAAAATTATGGCTTTCAAACGCATGAAAGTATTCCGCCAGAAATTCGTTAAGCTGCTTTGCCTCTTCGGTTAATTCTTTTCTTACAAAGCAAGTATAATGTGCGTCTTCATCAATGTCATTTTCCTGTGAATATGCAGGATCAGCTGTTGCAAATACCAGGGTTAGCAAAACATAAAATATAAAAATTATTTTTTTTCTCATAAATCGTTCTTTCTTTAATTTAACTGTAAAATAAATAGCTTTGAGTATTTTTCATTAATGTTAAAAATTAATTATATGTCAGAATTATAACACTATATAAAAAAATTTTTGAATAAAAGCCTGTTGAGTTCAAATTTTTATTTTATCATTCTTAAGCCTGTACTTTTAAGCATAAGTATTCATTGCAATAGTTTTTCAGTTAAAATGAAAAAATAGTTAGAGTCGGATTTTAAATATTATGTTATTGAATGCCCTGGATAAAACAACCCAAAAACAAGACCTGACAGAAAGAGAAGCTGTTGAACTGATTAATTATATAAGCACAGGAAAGGCAAATCCTTTTCAGATAGGAGCTTTACTTACGTCGCTTAAGACAAAAGGGGAATCTGTAGAGGAAATAACAGGCTTTGCCAGATGTATGAGGGAAAAAGCAGTTAAAATAAATACGTATGGTATTGAAAACCTTGTGGATTCCTGCGGTACAGGCGGAGATGGAATAGACAGCTTTAACATTTCCACTGCTTCAGCTATAGTTGCGGCAGCTTCGGGCTTAAGTGTCGCAAAACATACAAATTTCAGCTTCACAAGCAGATGCGGAGGAAGTAATGTACTTGAATCTTTAAATATTCCCCTTTTAAAGACTCCTGAAGAAGTTGAGGACAGCCTGAAAAGTAAATCAATCGCTTTTATTCATGCGCCTTATTTTCATAAAAGCACTTTTCATGTTAACCGGGTCAGAAAAGAAGTTGGTATAAGGACTATATTTAACTTTCTCGGACCTCTTACAAATCCTGCTTCTCCGACAGGTCAGGTAATAGGGGTATCAAGCCGGGATATGCTGCCTAAAATAGCTGCGGCTCTTCAAAACTTAGGGTGTAAAAGAGCAATGGTTGTAAGCGGAATTGATCCTGTAATGGATGAAATCAGCATTTGCGGTAAAACCCTGGTATATGAGCTTGATAATAAAAAAATAACAAGTTACGAAATTACCCCGGAGAACCTGGGCTTTAATACAGCCTCTATTCAGGATATTGCCGGGGAATCCCCGCAGGTTAACGCAAAAATTATTGAAGATTTGTTTTCCGGTAATTTAAAAGGGGCAAAACTTGACATTCTCCTGCTGAACTCAGCAGCTGTATTATGGTCAGGAAACAGGGCATCCAGCCTTCAAGAAGGTGTTAAACTGGCGGCAGAAATTATAAAATCCGGCAGGGCTTCAGAAAAACTCGCAGAATTAAAGGCTTGTTAATATAGTGTAGTAGATTGATTCATTAATTATACAGGGTCGAGCGACCACAGCGAGGGCAGCGAGACCCAAAAAAACTCCAAAGTCCCCTTTTGAAGGCAGGGGGTAGATAAAGAAAACAAAGTGCCTTTAAAATTAATGAATCAAAGCAGTAGTTTAAGCTAAAAGGCATTGTCTTGACTTAGATTTATAGTGCTGGTATTTTATTGATAGACAGATAATAATTGTTGATTTTTTAAATGCGCTATTAGCTCAGCCGGTAGAGCAATCCCCTTTTAAGGGAGAGGTCCTGCGTTCGAATCGCAGATAGCGCATTTTTCTTATGCAAAATTTATATTTTTTTCTTACTTTATTCTACCGGAGAATCAAAAAAATTATTAAAGGTCTCTCATTGCTTGAGAAATAACTTTACTGTGGTTCTTCATAAAATACTTTATAGAGTCCCTAACATTACTATCTGCAATTCCTTTACGTCTAATTTCCGCTATTTCTCCTACATTTCTAAGCAGGTCTACCCTTATGCTTCCCAGGTCTCTTGCAGAATCAGCACTATCACTTTCTTTTAATCGTTTAATTAGCTTATGAGATTGTTTAATTAGATTTATTGCTTTAATAATCCTTTCATTTTCTTCCATAATTTTTAATAAATTGCTGACTGTTATATCAGGTAATGAACTGTCTTTTTGGCTAAGTACACTATTAACAGTTTGTCTTACCATTTTAGCAGCAAACCTGTTTGCTCCCATTTCTTCAAAACTACTGCTATATCTATTTCTTGCAATATAATTATTAGGGCTTATTGAATCAGAATCCAAGCCTAAATTAATACCATCGCCCATATCTTTTGATATACGTAAACTATTATGAGGTTTTTTGTAGTCTGTTATGGTTTTAGCTGACCCTTTCTGAAGCTCTTTTGAAAACTCATAAACTTCTTTTAACAAACTCTGGCTCATTTGTTCTATATCAAGTACGCTTTGATTAGGTGTTGATTCTATAGGTCCTCTGATTGCATCAGTAATACCAGTTCTGAATTCAGCTAATTTTGCAGCAGCATCTGGATTCCCATTTCCAGCAAGTTCATAAATTTGGGGGAACTCTTTAAGGTCAGTCCTTTTTTCCTGCAAATACCTAAAGAAAGCTAATTTAGCTTCACTTCCAGTAAAGCCATCAGGTGGCGGTATAATATCATCTATTCTTAAAAGTTCGGAATGACAATTATTATTGTTAATAAACCAATCTATCGCGTTTTTGGAAACAATATCCCATCTTTCATCTTTAGTTAAATAAAGTTGTCTGGACATGCCTCTCTGGCTATGGAAAGTTTCGTGAAATAAGGTTGCCATATCATCCATTAGATTAATAAAGCCGTAATCACCTTTATTACTTTTGTTGATATCATAATATAATTTAATTTCATGAGAAGTACTATCATAACCTCCTCTGCCAGGAAAATTATCGAAATCTTTTCCTTCGTAAACAGAAAACTTTGCCCTGAGATGTTCTGGTATACCTAAGGACTCGCAGGCGTCAGAATACGCTTTACTAAGGATAGCTCTTCTTTGTTCAACCGGTATATTTTTTTCATTTACTAATTTTAGCAGGTCATCCGTAAAACTTAATTTTGATGTTGCCGGTTTTACTGTTTCAATATTCGACGCTGCCGGTTTTGGATTTGCATTAGGCTGTGGTGCAGGTGTTGCATCAGTTTGACTTGCCGCCACTGTTGTTGTACCAGCTGCTGCCCCTCCTGCTGTCCTTCCTGTTAAACTATTCCAGCTGCTTTTTACGGCAGGTACTAACGCCGTGAAACAGGCGTTTACTTGATCCAGTATACCCATTTCATTAATGACTTGTTCAACCCTGGCTACCTTAGATACATCATCCAGTCCTGTTATTGATCTTGCCAGTTCAGCATCTTTAATACTCTTAACTCCGTCTGTATTTTTTATGACAGATCCTTTTAAAAGTGATTTAGCACCAATTAAAGAGCCTACTATTTCAAAAGTTGCCTGTCCAAACTGGTAGAAAGCTTTTTCTACATCATCCCCGTTTTTGGCGGTTGCCGCCTTATAAATTCCTACGCCGGTAGTAACAGCGCCTGCTGCCAATCCCAAAGCCATCAGGGGGATTGCCGCAGCTGGTACCAGCATTATTAATCCGACACCTGCCGCAATTATACCGGCTCCTATTGCAAAATTAGTTACGCTGCTAAACATCGCGGTTATTGGTGAAATAAGACCTTTACCAAAATTCCTGGCAGCCTCCATCCAGCTAAACTTACCGTCGTTTGACTTATCGGTCTTTTTCACAAGAACATCTTTTATTTCCTCATTCAGGGAAACTTCAGGCAGGGAAGCCCCGGGATTGGTGGTCCCTGTTTTTTTTACCTTATCCGCATAGCCCAGGATAAAATCGTTGTTTAGTCTATTAGTATTAACTTCCCCCATTGTCATAAAAGACGTTCTTCCCTTAAAATTTAACTTCCTTATAAATATAAAACCAATTTAAAAACAAAAATTGACATTTTTTTAAAAAAATATTAATGGGAGTTAATAGTGTTATTGTACAAAAGCTATAACTAAACCTTTGATATTATTGATATTATGCTTTCTTAACTCTTCTATTAAAGCCTCCATTGTAACCCCGGTTGTAGAAATATCATCAAGTAAAATAAGTGTTTTACCTGTGTAAAATTCAGGAAATACCTTAAAAGCATCCTTAAGGTTTTCTCTTCTTTCTGTTGAGTCCAGTTTATATTGGGGCTTAGTATTTTTTATTCTCTTTATTAGCCCGGTATTTACTTTACATCCTGTAAGAAGTGAAATTTCCCGGGAAATAAGTTCCATATGGTTATATTTTCTATTTTTTTGTCTTTTATAATGCAGGGGTACGGGAATTATTTCTGTTTTCCCGGCAGAGAAAAACTCTTTACCTATAAGTTCAACCAGGAGATTTCCCAGGTATCCGGCAAAGTTCTTTTTATCATGGTATTTTATACCCCTTATAAGCCCCCGGACTTCATTTTTGTAGAAATAATATCCTTCTACTCTTATCCCGCTGACTTTTCTTAGTCTTTTAACGCCGCCGGATTTAATTTTTTCATGGCATTTATCGCATATAAAGTCTTTATTAGCCTTATTCCTGCAAAAATAGCATTTTTTATAAAAAATATAGTCCAGTAAACTATTATAAAAATCCAACATTATTAAACCTGCGCAGGATTAAGTAAAATTAAAACACATATAAAATTATATGACCGGGCTATAAACCTGACTTGCAGCCGTATAAAAGTAAAAAATTTTTTCAGCCCGGTATAAATTTAATTTATACCAAATACAGGAAAATAAAAAGCAGAATGAGTGATTATAAAGAAAATTTACCGGGACTTCCTTCAATAGAGGAAATTTCTATTGAACTCCCGGCAATTTCTGAATACTGTCCGGCTTCAAGACTTCCGGACCTTTTTAAACAGCTTGATATTGATACTTTACCGGTTATTAATATCAAAGGAAAGCTGGTAGGAGTGATTTCCGAGTATGACCTTGCAAAAATCCTTCCTGAATGGAGTTTTGACAGGGAAAGCTATCTTCATGAACAGCAGGTTTCTTCGCTGATGACCAGGGATGTCTGGGCTGAGACCAGAAATACCAATATTTCTGATCTTCTGAATAAAGTTAATAAAATGCATACCAGGGTAGTTCCTATTATTGAAGAAGATGGGACATATACAGGAGAAGTAATTACAAGGTCTTCAATTGTGCATTACCTGACACAGTTTGTTAAACCTAGGTCTCTCGGGGGACTTGCCACACCGCTCGGGGTTTATATTACAGACGGAAAACACCAGGCAGGCGCAGGAAACTTAGGGCTTTTTCTTACGGGGGTTTCTTTAGGGGCAATCATTTTTTTGGTTCAAATGGCGTTTTTGCTGGTTTTAAAAGAGTCAAATATTGAGAGCATTGAAAGTAAATATATTCCGCTGGTATTAATCGGGCAGATATTCTTATTCCTGTTAATACTACGCTTTACACCTCTTGTAAGGATTCATGCCGCTGAGCACCAGACAATAAATGCTATTGAAAAAGGTATTCCCCTTACCATGGAAACAGTAAAATCCCAGCCTAAAGAACATGTCCGCTGCGGAACCAACTTAATGGTGTTAATAATCGGGATACAGCTTCTTATACTTATTTACGCAAGCTATTTAACTGCTATAAGCCCGTTGCTCCAGTTTATATTTCTTATAGTAGGCTTTTCATTTATATTTTCATACTGGCGAAGAGGGGGAATGTTTTTACAAAAATATTTTACGACAGTTAAAGCCCCTGAAAAATACATCTTATCAGGAATAAATGCCGGCGAGGAAATTCTCAGGAAAAATAAAGAAGATACATCAGCACAATCACCTTCTTTTTCTAAAAAAATCTGGAACATGGGAATTATTCAGATAATCGCCGGTTTTATCCTTGTTAATTATATTTTCGGCGCAATACAAAAATTGCTGTTTGCTGTATAAAATAAAAAAACATTTAATTTAATTTTGATATAATTATATAAGCGTACTATATAAATTTAGAGTAATGATTTTAAAACGGGGATAAATTTTAAAAAATGCATATAATTACCATGCTCCTTCTTTTGAGCGTTTTAATAATTGTTCATGAATTCGGACATTTTATTGTTGCCAGAATGCTCAAAATAAAGGTTGAAAAATTCGGTTTTGGATTACCTTTTGGTCCGACTCTTTATGAAACTAAATGGGGAGATACTAAAATCTGTATTCATTCATTTCTTTTAGGCGGCTATGTATCCTTTCCTGACGACGACCCTGACAGCGAACTCCCTAAAGACAGCCCTGAGAGAATTGCCAACAGGAAAGTATGGGAAAGATTCCTGGTAATATCTGCCGGAGTTACGGCAAATGCGATTATTGCCTATGTAATTGTCCTGATGGTAGCCGGTTTTTCGGGAAATATTCCCGCCAATAAATACAATATTTATGTTGACGGCTTGCAGGAAGGGAAAAATTACGCTTCCCACCAGATCGGCATGGCGCCGGGAGATAAAATTTTATCAGTTAACGGTAAGAAAATAGACAGTTTGTATAAATTTGTCGGGGCAGCAAAGCGCAGTAAGAAGTTTAACGGCTACATTACCTATGAACGGCACGACGAAATGGTAAATAAAATCCTGGAACTAAACCCCGCCTTATCCCGGGGGAAAATTCCCGCCGGCATGGTCGTGAAGTTGCCAAAAGCACTTCCTGAAAAGCCTGCTGATGTTCCAAAAGACATTTTTTCCAATTACCAGGAATATAAACCGCAGGGAATATATCTTTCTCAAAAAGAGCAGGAACTCAGGGACAAAATTCGGGAAAAGGAAATGTTTACGTCTGACGGTAATATAACAGTTAGCGAACTTGCTGCTGCGACAGGTGATACAGTTCACCCGATAAACATAATAGTGCAGAGAAACGGTAAGCAGGTAAATTTAAGCCCTGCATTCCCTGATGAAAATGGAATGATAGGTATTAAGCTGAAAGTGGAAGAAGTAAACGTTGCCGTAAAATCCCCGGGTGACGCTATTGTTAAATCCTGGGATTACCTGCAGAGAAACGCTGTTTATATGGTTAAAGGTCTATGGATGATCATAACGGGGCAAATTCCCCTTAGCGATCTTCACGGGATTGTTGCTGTTACTAAAATAGGCAGTGACATCATAGAAAACAGGGGCATCTGGGACGGTCTGCTCCTGACTGCACTGATAAGCATTGACCTTGCAATAGTAAACCTTCTTCCCATTCCGGCTCTTGACGGCGGGCATCTATTGTTTTTGTTTATTGAAAAACTCAGGGGCAGACCGGTTGAGGAAAGAACCCAGGAAGCTTTTGCAAGATACGGGTTTATGTTTCTCATCGGGTTAATGTTCTTAATAATTTTTAATGATGTCTTTGCCCTTATAACCGATAAGTTATAAGTTTAGAGATTCAGGTTAAATAACCCCAACAGCTTTAAATCCGCATTATTTGATGTTGAGTTAAAAAATTCTATTTTTTAACCCAACCTAACGACTAGAGAATTTTGGCTAAATTCCTCAAAAAAACCTGAAAAACGCCTGAAAAAATGTTCTCTTTAATCCATCACCAGCTAAAAATCCCGCCAACCATGGGGAATTATAAAAATAAAAAGGCACTGCCTCTCAAGATGAGGACTTAAAACCGGAGAGAACAGAATTCGAATCCTTGGTACTTATTGATAGATTTTCCCTTATAACGCAATTATAGCTTGCTTCCAGCCCTTAATCAAATAAAATCAAACTAAAAAACACAATACTTATCAATTACAATTAAGCGCAAAAACAAAGGTTGCTTTTCGATTTGCGAAGTCATATACTATATATGGTGAAATAATTTTAAGGTTTATTATGAAAATTATTCATAGAAGTATAGAAAAAACAGTTTTAAATACTTTAGAATCTTTCCCGGCTGTTTATATAAACGGTCCACGACAGGCAGGGAAAACAACTCTTGTTAAAGATATATTATCAAATCAGTTTAAAGGAGCTTTTGTTACATTTGATGATGCTCTGGAAAGGAGTGCTGCCGCCCGTAATCCACTGATTTACCTGAGAGAAGCAGGCTATCCTTTAATAATAGACGAAGTTCAAATGGTGCCTGAGCTTTTGCGTCCTTTAAAAATGTTAATAGATGAACAACGCTCAACCGCCCTTCAGTCAGATAATGTTAAACCGAACGGCCATTATCTGCTTACCGGTTCTGCAAACTTGATGGTTATGCCTGAGCTTGCTAATGCAATGGTTGGACGGATGGCAACAATTACCCTGTTTCCTTTGTCAGTGCGAGAGATAACAAATTCGCAGTCAAATTTTATAGAGAGTTGTTTTAACAGGGATTTTGCGAAGACTCAAAAAAATGAAGTCCCATTATATGAAATAATGGAAAAAGCCACCTTTCCTGAACTTATAAATATGCCGGAAGATTACAGACAAAATTGGTTTCAAAATTATGTGAGAAAAATAACGCTGGAAGACCCAATGCATATTTATAACCTTGAAAAAGCGGAATACATGCCAATCCTATTACAGGCATTAGCAATAAGGGCAGGAAACCTTCTTAATGATGCGGATCTTTCCCGTGACACGGGTTTAACATCTGTAACAACAAGGACATACAGAAATTTACTTAATGGAACATTTATTACTCACTATCTTTCGCCGTGGTATAGAAACATATCCAAGAGGCTGGTCAAATCCGGAAAAATATATTTTCACGATACAATGCTTTTGAGTAATCTTTTAAAATCAACTCCTAAAGAAATGGCGAAGGTTAATCCCCAGAGGTTTGGGCATTTGCTTGAAAATTTTATACTCTCTGAATTGATGAAGCTAAACAATGTTTTATCTAACAGGATTAGCATTAGTTTCTATAGGACAAGAGACGGCAGGGAGGTAGATTTCATCCTGGAGAAGGGCAATAAATTAGTAGGAATTGAGGTTAAAAATTCTGAAAATATATCTGAAAAAGACCTTGCAGGATTAAAGGAATTTAAAGAGGTTGCAGGGGAAGATTTTATCTGCGGGGTTGTTTTATGCAATACCCAGCGGGTTATCAGTTATGACAAAGACATATATTTAGTGCCGATAAATATTTTGTGGTCGTAGAGAAAAGGCACTGGGAAAAATTAAATCTGAGATTTTTGGGCTAATTGCCAGTCAAATTAGACAAAGAAATACTTTCTTTTGTCTTAATGCCTTACAGAACGTCGCACGTGGCGTGGAAATTGACCAAAATACGACAACTGACAATGGTTTCGCTAACTTAAAACCGGAGAGGGGGGGATTCGAACCCCCGGTGCCTTTTGGGCACACAGTCTTTCCAGGACTGCACCTTAAACCGCTCGGACACCTCTCCTTAGTTTCGGCGATTTATGTTCTCATTTTGCTCATTTAAACTATTATCTTACACAGGAAGTTTTGCAGTCAAGAAAATATGAAATTCATATCCTGAAATGCCTTACAGCTGCCCATACAGCGATTACCAATGCAAGAAGTTTTATTATACAGGAACTACACCACATAGACATTGCTGCCAGTATTAAAAAAAACGAAGGAAAAACACCTGTTGTCATAAAACTCAAAATCACGATGGGGTTATACATAAGGCTTATAAATGTTATAATCCCGGCAAATACCTGGATTTTTAAACCTATTTTATTTCCTATGGAATAAGAAATCGCCTTTGAGACGCAAAATCCAACCGCATATGCGACAGCCAGGCTTATAAGTATCCCATACACACTAAGCTGATACCAGATATAACCTGCGCCGGTTCCGATAATTAAACCTGATAATCCGCCTATTACATAGTTTCTCGGTGTTATTTCTTCGATATGAGATTTACTTGCCCTTGTGCAATCAGGGCATTTAAATCCAACAGCGGCCTCTATCATGCATTTTGGGCAGATGCTTTTCCCGCAACTTACGCAGCTTAGTCTTGTCGGTATATCCTCATGAAAATGACAAAAAGTTTCTTCACTCAATTTAGCTGGTTTTCCCTATTTTGCTCTTATAAAATTATAATTTGAAATTGCTAATATTGAAAGAAACTAAAAGTTTCTTTCAATATTAGTATTTTTTTTTAAATATATTATACAGGTTAAAATAGCAATATTTTAGCCTGCATTTTTAAGGAAGTTTAGATACTTCCGTTTTCTTTTAATTTTTTATAGCAGTCAGGGCAATAAATTGGCTTGTCCTGATTAGGTTTAAACGGAACGGTTGTATCTATTCCGCAATCAGAACAGGTTGCATCGTATCTTGTCTGTTGCCTGCCAGTGCCTCCTCTTCTGTCATTTTTTCTTTGCCTGTTTTTTGAACGGCAGGAAGCACATCTTTTTGGGGCTGAGAATCCCTTTTCATTGTAAAATTCCTGTTCTTCGGATGAAAATTCAAAGTCGCATCCGCAATCTGCACATTGTAATTCGATGTTTTTGTAGTTTGTGTTCATTTGTTGTTTTCCTATTTTTTACTTGATAACCTGTAAGTTTAAAAAAGTTTGTTTTGCTGATCCCGCTTAAGCTTCCTTTCCATGCTTAATGGTTTTTTAACATAAAATTACCGCTCATAAGGATCATTTATGACCGGTAATGTAATAAATCCATATTTTCTATTATAAAGATTTAATCTGTTGAATTTTTCAGAGATGTCTTTACATGTAATTATTAAAAACAATTTTATATTAAAGTTAAAAGTTTTCATTGAAATTTTCATTAAATGTTTTTTGGGAATATTGAAGGAAAGATTTCTGTAATTATATTTTATCAGATATTTAAAAAAATTAAATATATTGTGTATTAATTTAAACTATTTGTAAAAAATTTTTATATTAATGTTTTAGTCTCAATATTTATCGAGATTTAAATAAAATCTCTCAAGTGTTCAATCTTTTTAGATTTTCTTAATTTATTGAGAGCTGTCTCTTCAATCTGCCTGATACGTTCTTTAGAAAAACCAAAGAGTTGACCCAGCTGGTCAAGGGTTTTTCCTTTTCCTCCATTTAAGCCAAACCTTTCCCTGAGAATTTCTTTTTCCCTATTAGTAAGTATTGACATAGCTTCAAGTATATTTTCATGAAGCAGGCTATCGACAGCTCTTGTATGCGGAGCAGCTGTTTCTGTGTCAGGGACGTAGTCTTCAAGGTATAAATCTTCTCCTATAGGTAAGTCAAGGCTTATAGGTTCTTTGCTCATAGCTTTCTTAATACCAATAACTTTATCAGCAGAAAGTTTCAGTTTTTTACCGATCTCTTTTGGGCTCGGCTCTCGTCCAAGTTCAATATTGAGCTCAGTCCTGGCTTTTTTGTATTGCCTGATTTTATCAGACATATGCACAGGAATCCGTATAGTCCTTGCTGTGTTTGCTATACAACGGATTATAGTTTGCCTGATCCACCAGGTGGCATAGGTACTGAATTTAAAGCCTTTTCTATAATCATATCTTTCTGATGCCCTGATTAAACCAAGACTTCCCTCCTGGACAAGATCCATGAACAATACACCCTGTCCGATGTATTTTTTAGCTATACTTACCACAAGTCTTAAATTCGCCTGGACAAGCTTTGCTTTTGCAGACTCAGCTTCTTTTGCACTTCCTTCACGAATTTTTTTGCCAAGCTCAATTTCCTCAACAGGGGTTACCATTGTCTTTCTTCCAATATCTCTCAGGTACATCTGAAGAACATCGTTTGCCTTAAATTCCTGATGGAAAACCTGTGTTCGTTCTCTTTTTTTACCGGACTGAAGCCCGTCTTCATCTTCCAAAAGGTTTTCTTCGGCTAAAAGATCATCATCTTCAACAAAGTCCAAATTCGCCTTAAGATCTTTTCCCTCAGGCATATATTCAAATTCTTTGTTTTTACTCTTCTTTTTGGTTTTTGCAAAATCCAGCATAGTTATTGTCCTCAACCTTCTTATATTTATTATTTTTCGTGTTTAGACACGATTATTTCACACTAATCAACGCTTATATATTAAATCACCAACTGCAGGAATCTTTAATATTTATCTAAATAATTACCTTAATTACACATAAAAATGTTTACCATCTTACTTAGATGACGTGGTTCTCATTATTTTGTTTCTGAAAAAGCAAAATATCTTAACATGAAAATTTTTAAATTTTATAACTGCCATATGAATATTTTGTTAATAAAGGAATAAAGAAAAAATTCTTACACATTGTGTCAGCACTTGATGCGGGATTTATCTAATTAACTCGAGTCGCTAATTGCATGTATGCAACACTTGCCAAAAAATTATAGAGAATCGAAAAGAGGTGCGAAGCAGGCGGTGCTGTCCGCATTTCGCAGCGAAGCCTCTTTTCCACCTTTAGGGTGGTTGTGC
>JANQEP010000020.1 GCA_028278305.1 Candidatus Gastranaerophilales bacterium | reverse complement strand
CTTTATTTTGGCTTCGGTCGCTCGGAATGACAGCCACGCCAAAAGTTTTAAAATATATATTTTTTTCAATACACGAAAATTTTCTCAGACCACTATAGTTATGTGACTAACTATATAACGTAAGTATATATTATTGTTCAATTTATAATAAAAATAATAAACAACACTAAACTGTTGAAGCAACTTACTGTATAATAAAGATGTAACTAAATGCATTGGTAAGGGAAACTATATGCTAAAAACCTTCTTGATAGTATTTTCTATCATTATTTTAATAATATTGCTTGTAATTTCATATAGAAAATACGGTTACCGGATTTCTCCCATAGACAATGAATTTGGATTTTCAAAAGGGGATGCCCCGGAAGCTGCAATGAGTAAAGCTAAAAATTTTCATGAAACAGGACAGACAAGCAAAGCTATAAGACTGCTGGAAGCGTACCTGAGAAAAAACCCTGATGAAATAAATACGAGAATTTGTGCGGGGGACTACCTTCTTGAGAAAAACCTTCCTTCAAAAGCTCAAAAACATTATAGCCATGTATTAAGCCTTCAACCTTCCAACCAGGAAGCGCTTGAAAAAATTTCCGACTGCTATGTGCTTATCAGAAAACATGAAAAAGCTATGGGCGGGTATTTTTCAATTTTAAGGCAAAGCCCGGATAATACTGAAGTCAGGGCTAAAGTTGCCGGGCTATACGTAAAGCTGGAAAACTATGACCAGGCAATCAAGGAATATAGAACCATTCTCACAAAGAATCATTTTGATACAAATATAAAACAAAATCTTGCTGACCTGTTTTTCATCAAAGGCGATTATCAAAGAGCTGTTAATGAGTATCAGGAAATAATTAAAATTGATGGAGCTGATATAGAAATTTTAAAAAAAATAGCAAAAGCCCAATGTAATTCAGAAAACTACGCAGACGCTGCTCTTACTTACAAAAAAATAATTACTACAGATGAAAGTGCCGTCTTTGCATATTTTGAGCTGGCTGAAGTTTATATAAAGGCAAAAAAATACGACAAAGCAACCGGTGTATACAACAGGATGATAGAGCAGGGAGTTGATATCCAGCCTAAGTTTATTAAAAAACTTGCTGATGTATATATACTGTCACAGGAATATGACAAGGCTATCGCACTAAGCCAAAAACTTTTAGCTGAAAACCCGGAATACCTTCCAGCCATTGAAATTCTCGGAACTGCCAGGAGAAAAAGCGGCAATTTCAGCGATGCTGTTGCGAACTACAAAATATTAATTACTGAAAACGTAAACCCGGCAAAAGTAAATGAGTATAAAAGAATAATAAGCTCGATTTTATGTGACTGGGGCAATGATTTTTTCTATAAAAAAGAATACCAGCCTGCCATGGATAAATTTGTAGAGGCTATTCAATATGACTCATCAAACCCTGAAATTTACCTTAATTTAGGAAAAACAAACCAGGCAGTAAAAAACTACGATGCCGCATTTTCCCATTTTAATAAGGCGCTGGAATTATCCGGGTCAGATACAAAAATTCTATTAAGAGTAGGAAGGGCTTATGAAGAGGTAGACCAGATTAATGCGGCAGTTGACCTGTATTATGATGCGGCAAAGAAATACCCGAATAACCCTGAAATAAGACTAGCCCTGGGAACCACCCTTGTCTCGGCAGGCTTTTATTCCCAGGCGGAAACAGAGCTTAATACAGCTATAAGTCTTAAACCGGATAATTCTAACGCGTATTATAACCTTGGTCTGGCATATGAATACCAGCATAAGGATAAAGAAGCCAGGGCTAATTATAAAATGGCTCTTGATCTCAATGCTAACCATAGCAAGGCAAAGAACCATCTAAAAGCATTGACTGACAGTAAATCACCGGACACAGACAAAGCAATCGGGGCGGAAAAAACAGCGCAAGAAAACCAGGAATAAAAAACAGTGCAGAATAATACATCTAAAACCGTTCTGGCAGGTTTAACATATAGTGAGATTGAAGATTTTATAACAGGCGTTGGCGAACCTGAATTCAGGGCAAGACAGCTTCATCAATGGCTCTATCAAAAGCCTGCCGTTGAGTTTGATAAAATGACAAACTTATCAAAAGATTTCAGGAAAAAATTAAACGATATAGCGGTCATAACTGAAACAAAAATTATACAAAAACTTACGGGCAAGGACGGGACAATTAAATACCTGATAGAGTACCCTGACAAAAATCAAGTAGAGACAGTTTTAATGAGCTATGAAAAACGACCCAATCTCACCGCCTGTATAAGCACACAAATTGGATGCATTATGGGTTGCGCGTTTTGTGCAACAGCCAGGCAGAAGTTTATAAGAAATCTTACTGCCAGGGAAATTATAGAGCAGCTTTTGATAATCCAGATGGATACCGGGCTTCTTATTACCAACGTTGTGTTTATGGGACAGGGAGAACCTCTTTTAAACTACGATGAAACTATAAAAGCAACACAAATCATGAATAAAGATTTTGAAATCGGAATGAGAAGAATAACTATTTCCACATGCGGCATAGTTCCTAATATTTATAAGTTAACAGAGCTTAACCGCCAGTTAATCCTGGCTATATCACTGCATGCCCCGGATCATGAGTTAAGAAAACAAATAATGCCGGTAGAAAATAAATACCCGATTGATGAAGTTATAGAAGCCCTGCGGTTTTTCACTAAAAAAACAGGGCGAAGAATAACAGTAGAGTATATCCTGATAAAAGACTTTAACGACAGCTTAGAGCATGCTCATAAATTAAATAATTTGCTAAAAGGTTTAAAATATAATATAAACATAATTCCTTTTAACCCGGTTGCAGGCTGTGATTTTGAAAGACCGTCCCGGGAAAAGGTAAATAAGTTCAGGGAAGTGCTTGAACAGGCATTTAAAAAAGTAACCGTAAGACTGGAAAAAGGAAGTGATATCTCAGCTGCATGCGGACAATTAGCAGGTAAAATTCACGACAATACAGAAACTTTTTTATACAAATAAATTACAATAATACTACAATATTCGTAAATTTTTGTTATAAAATAAAAATTTAATTTATAATTACTGATAAAAGCCGTTGAAAAACACAATAAAATACCTCACTAAATTTATGTAAAATTCTTAATTTAAAATTAATATTTTTTGTATAAAATTTTTGAGTATAATGACCGAATATATATATTAGGTAACTTAATAAAAACAACCTTATGAGTGAAAACAAAATACAAGCTGTTAATCCCAAAGTACTGGAAGTTCTTGAAAATCTTCCGGAGTTGCCTTCTATGCCAACGGTAGTCGGACAGGCTCTTGATCTTCTGGAAGACCCTAAAACAGACATTAAACAGCTTGCGGATATTATTTCAACAGATATTTCAATGACAACCCAGATATTAAAGCTGGTAAATTCCGCATATTACGGTTTTCCTTCACAAATAACATCAATGAACAAGGCAATGGCACTTCTTGGTTTTGATAAGGTCCGAAGTTTAATTTTAAGTGTTGCGGTAAAGCCGATGATGATGTCTTATTCAGGAAAAGCCCTGTGGAACCATTCACTGCGGTGCGCTGTAGGATGCCAGCATATAGCCAGGAGCCTGGATTACGGGGATCTTGACGAAGCTTTTATTATGGGACTTTTGCATGATATCGGAAAAACCGTCATGCAAATTTACAATAAAAAAGCTTATCCGGAAATAGATAAACTGGTCGGTATAGGTGCTGATATACTTGATGCTGAAAGGACTTTTTACGGGTTTACCCATACAGAAATCGGTAAAGCCCTGGTAGAGAAATGGAAATTACCCCTTATAATAGGAATCACAGCTCAACATCATCATAATCCCCTGAACTCAGAGGAAACAATAAGCGCAAGCATTGTCTATGTAGCTGATCGAATTACCCAGAATCAGCTAAAGTTTCCTATTTTTGATAATGAAATAATTGACTCCTTTGATTATGAAGTACAAAACCCGGAGATGCTCAGGGAAGAAATTTTTGAGCTCAGCCAGCCTATAGTGGAAGCTTTGTCTTAAGAGCAATAATAGTTTTTTTAATAGTAGCAGGCACCATTTTACTCTGTTTTCTCAGGTTTCTTTCTAAAAAGATTTTTTACCCTGTCTATAGCGTCATCTCCAAACCTTGCGATTTTTGCGCTCCAGTCTTTAGTGAAGCTCAGGAATTTTTGACCTTCCTGAGGGGTAATATGTTGAAGCCTTCTAGCGCCTGCGTATAAACCGCCCGCAACAACTGCTGCGCCCAGGATGGTTAAGAAAATATTACGCAGTGTATGGCTTTCTTTTCTTGGTCCGTAAAGAGCTTCATCGATTGACATCCTGGCCGCAGGAATAGCCTGGCTGCCTGTGCTAGCAATATTAATATGAGGAGCTGCCGCATCTTCCCGGGTTAGGGGTTTAAAAATCTGGCTTTGCTGCCCGTTTCCAAAAGTTACACTACTGACCATCTTACTACTCCTTTTATTTTAATTTCTGATTTTTTAAAACAGCTAAATTCCAAAAATTTACTACTATAATTAAAAAATATTTTAAAAATTTTTTAAAACCAGGTAAAAGTAAATAAACACAAGGAATTTGCCAACTTAACATTTTTTAACCTCTTATAATTTTAAAGACCGGGATAAATTGTTAAAAGCATTAATTGAAAGGGTTTCTCCACGTTTTTTCGGGTCTATGCCTGCGTTTTTCAGGGCGTTAATAACCTTATCCGGTTCAAACCCTTTATTAACAAGGGCATTTTTTATAGTTTTTCTTCTCATTCCAAAAGCCGCCTGTGTAATTTTTCTGAAAAGAGCCGGATTATTCAGCTCTACAGCCGGTTTTTTCAGAACAGATAACTTAACGAGGGCGGAATCTACTTTTGGGGCGGGATAAAAACTGCCTGCCGGAACTTTACAGATAAACCCGGTTTCACACCGGTAGTTTACGAGTATTGAAAGTAAGCCGTATTCTTTAGCAGAACTCTTTTCATCGGCTATAATTCTTTTAGCTACTTCATACTGAACCATCAGGATAATTTCTTTTGTTAATTCCCTGTTTTTCCAGTGAACCTGGTCAATTTCCCCGAGAAGATGAGCTAGAATCGGGCTGGTTATATAGTAGGGAATATTTGCAATCACTTTTACAGGTCTTTCTGTGAGCCGGGAAAAATCTGTTTTCAATATATCCTGCTGAACAACTTTTATATTGGGATATGGAAGCTTTCTCAGCTCAAAGACAGCATCATCGTCCAGTTCTATCGCAATAATTTTTCCTGCTTTTTGGGCAAGTTTTTCGGTTACAAACCCCAGTCCCGCACCAATTTCAATAACGGTTTCATCAGGGCAAACCTCAGCTGTGTCAATGATTTTATCAATTATTTTTTCGTCGACCAGAAAATTTTGTCCTAATCTTTTTTTAGCCCTGAATTTTTTTGCTCTTTCAATATAGCGCAAGTTCTTTCTCCATAATTAGTGCTTTGTTAAGTTAATTTGCCAGGGTTTTTCAAAATGCCCACCCGCCCTCCCTCAGAGGTGGAAAAGGCCCGCCTGCTAAAATGCGGACAGCGCCGCCTTTTCAAATCCGTATACATTTTGAAAAACCCTCATAAACAAAATTAGTCCTACAAAATTAACTTAACTATGCATTAGTAAAACAGAAATAATAAGTTGTATAAATATATGTAAATGCTAAAATAATAATTTAACATATTATAATTAATATATATATTACTCTTCGAAATATTTTGCTAATCATATATTATTTTAAAAATAGTTGAGACTGCGCTAATTTAACAAAATTTATTACTTAATTGAGTTTTAGGTTTAACATAGAGGCTTTACCCGATGGAACAGCAGATTTTGTATAAAAGTGATTATATAGCAGATAAGTTTCAGCTTTGCGAATATTTTTTTAAAAACTTTAAAAATAAATCTGAATTTAAAATAGGCGTGGAATTTGAAAAACTCGGCGTTAATTCCAAAAATTTTCAAGCTATCGGATATTCAGGCGAAGCAGGGGTTCTGGAATTTTTAAAACGGCTCAGGTTTCAGGATGATTACCGGGAAATTACCGAAAATAATAACGTTCTCGGACTTATAGGACCAAAAGGGAATGTAACTCTTGAGCCCGGAAGCCAGCTTGAATACAGTACACAACCATTTAAAAGCCTTAAGGATATAGAGCAGGCGTTTTTAAAATTTAACGAGAGAACCGGTTTAATAGCCCGGGAACTCGGGGTAACCTGGATAGGCTCCGGAGTTCAGCCGCTGTCGACCTTTGAGGCCGTGGAACTGCTTCCCAAACAAAGATACGGCATGATGTGGGATTACCTTCCCAAAAAAGGTAGCCTGGGAAGGGTTATGATGAAAGAAACAGCCGGGATTCAGACCTCTATAGACTTTGAGTCTGAAGAGGATGCAATGAAAAAGCTCAGGGTTGCACTGGGAATTTCCCCGGTGATTACCGCAATGTTTGCAAACTCGCCGATCAGGGCGGGAAAGCTCTCAGGATATAAGTCTTACCGTGCTTATTCATGGCTTAATACCGATAATGACAGGTGCGGGCTTATAAGCAAAAAAGTTTTTGAGAGAAACTTCAGCTTTGCAGATTACACGGAAGTCCTGCTTGATGTGCCGATGTTGTTCATACAAAAAGAAAGCCGGTTAATCGATGTCACCGGTATGACCTTCAGGGAATATTTAAAGAACGGGTTTAAAGATTACAGGGCAACAATGGATGACTGGTTTTTACATATGACAACGTTTTTCCCGGAAATCAGGCTGAAAAATTTTCTGGAGATAAGAAACTGCGATTCCCAGAGACTTGACCTTTCAATGGCGTTTCCCGCATTTATAAAAGGTATTATGTACAATGAAGACGCATTGGAGCAGGCGGAAGAGATTATAAAAGACCTGGGCTGGCAAGAGTTAAACAGCTTAAGAAATGAAGTTCCCAAAAACGCTCTTGATATGAAATTCAAAAAGTATAAACTCGCAGAAATCGCTGCAGAACTGGTTTGCATAGCTGAATTTTCTTTAAAGTCCCTGACAAAAGAGGATGATGAAACAGCTTATCTTGAAAAGCTAAAAGAACTGGTATCAGAAGCTAATACCCCGGCTGATATAATAATCAAAAACTGGAAGTCAAATCAGGATATATCGAAGTTTATCGAGTATTCCAGGCTATATTAATCTTATAAAAAATTAGGTAATGGCTAAAAGTTTAATGAAAAAAAGTTAAAACCTGAAATAATAACTGTAAATCATAAAGGAGGAACAGTTATGAAAGAAAAAATTGGAAGATGTACAAGACAGCGATAATTTATTAAAAAACGCTCATACA
>JANQEP010000017.1 GCA_028278305.1 Candidatus Gastranaerophilales bacterium | reverse complement strand
GCGCGACAGCGGGAGCTAACGCAGTAGCTCATTCATGGGTGGGTTTTGGCAAATGTTGCATACATGCAATTAGCGACTCGAGTTATTTATATGAAATTTTTGAAATTAAATTGAGTTTTAAAAAAAAAATTTTAAATAATCAGGTTTAAGCAAAAAGCGCTTTAAGCAGGGATTTTTAAGTTCAGGGCACTGTTTATCTGCCTGAGAGTTTTTGCCGGATTAGCTGTAATAATTTATCCGGTCAGATATTCTAAGTTTTTCAATATTAAACACCCGGCTTATATAAAATTTTTGAATATTAGACAAAAATAATTTTAATTAATCACAAGAATTATTTTGGTTTGTAGACTAGACTTTTATATTTTGCGAGGAGTATATGAAAAAGTTGACCGTTAAATTCATGAGGATTTTAAAAAGCCATGTTTATTTGTCTTTACCTATTCTTTTAATTTCATTTTTTAATACTTCGTTTTTAATTTACATTTTAAAAACGTTTTAAAAAAATGATTTTATACCGGATTATCTAAGGTGCTGAGTATAAGTAAAAAAATCCCCGGCAAGGGGATTATTTTTTCCTGTGTATAGAAGAAAATTAGTTTCTAAGCCATTAATATAAAGGAGAAAAAAATGTCACAAATGACAAAAATTGAAGAATTAAGAAAAAATACTGAAAGGGCAAAAGAATACTTTGAGCAAAAAGCTGCTTTTACCGTTGGTCCGGTAGGTCTTAAGAGAATGATTGAAACTGAAAGTAACAAAATACAGGTAATAGACGTGAGGTCTTCTGATGATTATATTCACGGGCATATACCCGAGGCAATGTCAATTCCCGCGAGTAATCTTGAATTTTCCATGGACAGACTTTCCAGGGATAAGGTAAATATTCTTTATTGCTATGACCAGCAATGCCATCTTGCTGCAAAATGCGCTAATATGCTTGCTGAAGAAGGTTTTCCTGTTATGGAGCTGGACGGCGGCTATGATGCCTGGTATCATAAAGATTATGATATAGTAACTTCAAGCCAGTAAATTCCGAGTAATTCATATTGAGGCTGCCCAAAAGCATGGGCAGCCTCTTTCGCATTTTAAAAACAGTAATTCAAGTTAATTCTTTAGAAAAATAATTTACTATTTAATCTGAAAAATTAGTGCATATAATAAAAATAAATAAAAATTTTGCTTGTAATAAAATTGAACTAAATTGGTATAAAAACCGAGGAGATAAAATGGTAAATGCAAAAATGCGCCCCCCGACAGTTAGTGAACTTGCTTCAATGTGGCAGGTATCGGGCTTAAAGGACAAGCTTATATTTACATTTATAGTTATAGCGCTTTTTAGAATGGGAACACATATTCCCTTGTTCGGAATAGACCCTGAGATTTTCAGGCAAATTATAGAAAGCGGACAGGGCGGAAACATCATAGGGTTTCTGGACTTATTTTCAGGAGGCGCTCTGGGAAGGGTTTCAATTTTTGCCCTGGGCATAGGACCATATATTACCGCTTCAATTATTATGCAGCTTCTGGCAGCTGCAATTCCTTCTCTTGAAAGACTTCAAAAAGAAGAAGGAGAGGAAGGAAGAAGAAAGCTTTCCCAGTATACAAGAAATTTCACGGCAATTCTTGCGCTATTTCAGTCATTTGTATTAATGACATATTTAACAAGAATTAATGCTCTTCAGACGGACAGCATGCTTTCTTTGACCTTTTTAGGCTCAGTACTGACGCTTGCAGCAGGAGCTGTATTTATAATGTGGCTGGCTGAGCTTATAACAGAAAGAGGAATAGGTAACGGCGGTTCCCTGCTTATTTTCTGCGGTATTATAGCAGGAATCCCGTTTTATGCGGAAAAAACAGGTCAGCTTATTGCAGGACAGGCAACAATGCAATTAGCGCTTGTTATTTTACTTATTATATTTCTTGCAACAATCGTTTTAATCGTTATAATGCACGAAGCAATGAGAAAAGTAGTTATTGTAAATGCAAAACGCCAGGTAGGTAATAAAGTTTATGGCGGAGTTAATACTCACATCCCGTTTAAACTTAATCCCGGCGGAGTTATGCCTATTATTTTCGCGGTGGCAATACTTTTATTTCCCACGACAATTTTAAGCGTGGCTGGTCAGGCAAATATACCTGAAGGGGTTTTTAAAAACCTTATTGAATTTCTGACTTCCACGGTCTTAAACCCGGGCGGTTATATATACTATGTGCTCTATTTCCTGCTTATTGTGGGTTTAACATTCTTTTACGCCTCAATAATGCCTAATATGCAGCCAAAAGAAATTGCACAGAACCTCAAAAAATACGGGAGCTCAATTCCCGGAATCAAGCCGGGCAAGCCTACAGCTGATGCTCTGGAAAAAATCCTTTCCAGGGTTACCTTTATCGGTGCTATAGGTCTTGGTATAATTGCGCTTATTCCAGGAATTGCCACAAGTATTACAAAAATAACACCCCTTCAGGGAATTGGCGCTACAGCGCTTATAATTATGGTGGGTGTTGCGCTGGATTTTATAAATCAGATAAAAACACATTTATTAGCAAGACAGTATGAAGGATTTTTGAAACAATGAAAAAAAGAATGATTTTCTTAGGACCTCCCGGTAGCGGTAAAGGGACTCAGGCGGGTAAAGTTGCTGAATCACTTGAAATTCCGCACATCGATACAGGCAGTATGCTCAGGGAAGAAATTGTAGCCGGCACAGAAGAAGGAAAGATAGCTGAGCAGTATATTAACCAGGGACAACTTGCTCCTGCAAGCCTGGTAATTCAGATAATTAAAAACAGGCTATCAAGACCTGACACCCAAAACGGCTTTATTCTCGACGGTTTTCCAAGAAGTCTTGAGCAGGCGGAAGGTCTGGATAAAATTCTTAAGGAAATAAACGAACAGATTGATTTTGTATTCAATATTGACCTTAATGAAAGAATTCTTATAGACAGGATGGCTTATAGAAGGTCATGCCAGAGTTGCGGGCAAAAATACAATTTAAAGTTCAATCCGCCCCGGGTGGATAATACCTGTAATATATGCGAAAATGAGCTTACACAGCGTGCTGATGATAACGAAGAAACTGCCACCAAAAGGATTTTAACTTACAAAAAAGAAACTGAACCCCTGATAAAGTACTATACAGACAAAGGTCTTATTATAAATATAGACGGTGACAGGGAAATATATAATATATTCAACGAAATTATGGAAATACTCGGGTTAAAAACCTCATCTCTTTAAAAACCGTGATCCTTGAAAATTTAATATAGAATCTCTCCTCTTCTTTCATAACATCCTGAAAGAAGGTGAGATATGAAGATAGGGCTTAAACGACAAAGAGCTGTTAATAGCAGCTCTCCTGTTGTAAAGCTTTAAATTTCGCGGATTATAAGGTAATCAACGCTTGCCTTATAACCTTCTATATTATGTATTACACCAAATTTTAAAATTTTTTTAAGTATATCATCTGAAATATTAAGAGGAAAATATGATAACAAGAAAATCCAGGCATGAAATCAACCTTATGAAAACAGCCGGAAGTATAGTGGCTGAGGTTCATGAGCTAATGAAGGAACTGGTAAAGCCGGGAATTTCAACACTGGAGCTGGATGAAAAAGCTGAAAAATTAATCAGGGATAATAAAGCCTTACCTGCTTTTAAAGGTTATCGCGGGTTTCCGGGGTCAATTTGCGCTTCTGTAAACGAGCAGGTGGTTCATGGAATCCCGAGTAATGATATAATCCTGCAACAGGGCGATATTATAAGCGTTGATGTAGGGGCAATATATAAAGGACTGGTTGGAGACGCTGCAGTAACGCTTCCGGTCGGGCAAATAAGCGAAGAGTTGAAACAGCTGCTCAGGGTTACGCAGGAAGCTCTTTATGCGGCAATAGAACAGGTTCGCGCCGGAAACAGGCTTTATGATACTGTTTCCGCTACTGTGGAAGATAAGGCAAATGAATACGGCTACGGGATTGTCAAAAATTACGGCGGGCATGGTATAGGAAGAAATATGCACGAAGAGCCGTTTGTCTATAATTTTCGACCGGGAGTTCCCGGACCGGAATTAAAACCCGGCATGGCAATATGTATTGAACCTATGTTTAACCTGGGAATCGGTACCGTACATACAGAGTCTGATAAATGGACCGTGGTAACAGATGACGGCAAGCCTTCAGCTCATTTTGAGCATACAATACTTGTTACTGACTCAGAACCGCTAATTCTCACTCAGGTCAATTAAGTTTAAGGAATAAAGAAAAAATTTTAAAATGCATAAGTTTTTATTGTTTACTCCTTAAAACGTTTCCGTTTTTTGCGAAAATGAGCTCTTACAAGCTTCTGGTTCACAAAGGAATTTTTAAAAATAACTAACCCATCATTGAGTTTAAATATTACAATTGATATGTTTTTATAATAATATTAAAATTCCTGTTAATAAGGTTTTATAAAATGAAAAAACAGGCAAGGTTTTTGCTTATGGTAATTTAAAAACAGTAATCAATTTTATATTCAATTTAGATTAAAAATCAGATAAAAATGACCGGTAAAAATAAACATAAAGTACTTGGAATACAAATACAGCCAGTGATGGGCAATAAGAAAGCTAACCTCGAAAAGTCCAAAAATTTTATCGAGGAATACGCCTGGTTTGAGCCGGATTTAGTTGTGCTGCCGGAAGTTTTTAATACAGGCGTTGACCATAAGCAACTCCGTAATCTGGCGGAAGAAGTTCCTGACGGGCTTACTACACAATTAATGATGGAGCTTGCCAGAAAACATAATACCAACATAGTAGCGGGAAGTTTTGTGGAAAAACTTCCTGACGGGGATTGTAAAAACACTTCCATGGTAATTAACAGACAGGGTGAAATCATAGCTAAATATCAAAAAATTCATCTGTTTAATTATCATGGCAGTGAGGAATCCAAATTCGTTACAGCAGGAAACCAGGCTGTTCTCGTGGAAACTGATATCGGCAAGATCGGGCTTACAATTTGTTTTGATGTAAGATTTCCTGAATTATACAGGGCTCTAACTTATGCGGGAGCGGAAATCATCACAAACGTGGCAGCGTTTCCTTACCCAAAGCTCGATCATTGGGTTACTCTTAATAAAGCCCGTGCTATCGAGAACCTTGCTTATGTAATTACAGTTAATCAGTGCGGAAGGGTTGATATTAAACGCCAGAATCTTGGTGTATCAATGGTCATAAACCCATGGGGTGAAGTCATTTCCTCTGTAGGCGGAGAAGAAGGAGTTATGATGGCAGAAATTGACCTTGAATATTTAAGAAAAGTAAGAAAAGAGTTTTGCATCCTCAATGATATAAGACCCGAAGCTTACAAAGTTAACGGTAAATAACCTGCGGATTAGCTAAAATAATTTAGTCGAATTTATTATTTAATTACTTTTATGTTTTGGTTTAAAATTATTAAGGGGTAAAGAATAAAAACTTACGCATTTTAAAATTTTTCAAAAATCCCCACCCTCCCGCCCTCAGAGGTGGTTAAAGGCTTTAACAATTCCATATAGATTTTTGAAAAATTTTACGTAAGAGTTTTTTATTACTTCCTTAGTCATAGGAGAAATTATATGAAAATCTTTGACACCCAATCCCAAAGCATAAAAGAACTTATTCCCCTGAAAAATAACGAAGTAAAAATGTATGTCTGCGGACCAACGGTTTATGATTACCCTCACCTCGGGCATGCCAGATGTTATATAATATGGGATGCGGTATACAGATATCTGAAATTCCGCGGTTATAAGGTAGTTTATGTCAGAAATATAACTGATGTTGATGACAAGATAATAAATAAAGCTAAAGAAACAGGCACTTCCCCGCAGCAAATTGCCGGGCGGTATTACCTGGAATTTGAAAAAGCAATGAATGAGCTGAATGTGCTTAAACCTGACATTGAGCCAAGAGCTACAGAGAACATTGAGGAAATGACAGATATAATTAAAACCCTGTGTGAAAAAGGTTTTGCCTATTCTATTGAAGGTGATGTTTACTTTGATGTATCAAAATTTCAGAAATACGGCAGGCTTTCAAAGCAAAATATCGAGGATTTAAGATCAGGCGCAAGAGTTGAGGCTTCTGAAAAAAAGAAAAACCCTCTTGATTTTGCCCTGTGGAAATCAGTTAAGGATGAAAATGAATTAAGCTGGGACAGTCCATGGGGTAAAGGCAGACCAGGCTGGCATATAGAGTGCTCAGCCATGGCGAAAAAGTTTCTTGGAAATACAATTGATATACATGCCGGGGGGCAGGACCTGATTTTTCCTCATCATGAAAACGAAAAAGCCCAGTCCGAGGCTGCTTTTGGCAAGGATTTTGTAAGATTCTGGATGCATAACGGCTTTGTAAAAATTAACGAGGAAAAAATGTCCAAGTCCCTGGGTAATTATATAACCGTAAGCAAGCTTCTGGAAAAGCATGATGCCAATGCAATAAGGTTTTTTATACTGACAAACCACTATAGAATGCCGGTGGAATTTACAGATCAGTCGCTGGAATCATCTAAAAATGGAGTTAAAAGGCTAAAAAACGCTTTTGAAACAATAAAAGAAGAAGCCGGAGAAGAAAAAATAAACCATGCAGATGAAGCCATAGCTTTTTTATTCGAAGAAATAGCCAAAATAGGACAAATTCCTTTTTATGAAATAGATAAAAGAAAAGATACACAGGAATTGGAAGAAAAAATTTCTTCTGAAGCTGCGGGCAAATTAATTTTATACCTGAAAAACTTTATAAATGCTATGGATGAAGATTTTAACACTCCCAGGGCTCTGTCAGTTCTTTTTGATATTGCAGGCGATGTTCAAAAAAGCAGGGGTTCAGAAAACCCGGAAAACAGTTTTTATTATCTTGCGATGTTGCTCAGATTGTCAGGTATTCTGGGATTTGACCTGACAAAAGAAGAAAGACCTTCTGATCAAATAGTTTGCCGGCTTATAGAAATATTAATTTCAACAAGACAAATGGCAAGAGAACAAAAAAATTGGGAAATGTCTGATAAAATAAGGGATGAACTGGCAAAAATCAGCATAATCCTAAAGGATCATAAAGATAAAAAAACCACCTGGAGCTTCTTTGATTAGATGAATGAGCTTTCAATAAGATCTTATGCGTATGTAGGTGATGCTGTATATGAAGTTTTTGCCAGGGAAAGGGCTATATTAGTCACTCAAAACCCTAAAAAGCTTCATAAAGCAACTTCTTCAGTAGTGAATGCCGAATTTCATGCTGAGATACTAGAATCTATAAGGGAATTTTTGACGGAAGAAGAAAACGAACTGGTTAGAAGGGGCAGAAATCTCTCCGTAACCGCGGCAAGAAGGGTTAATCATTCTATTCACAGACTTAGCACAGCGTTTGAAGCCTTGATAGGTTATTTATACTTAAATGACAGGGACAGGTTAAAGGCTTTATACGCTCAGATTGAACCTTTAATAAAAGAAAAGCTCTCAAGAATATAAATAAGGAAGTAATAAAAAGCTCTTACATAAAATTTTTTAAAACTCAGCAGCCTGTAAGATAAGCTGTTATGTTTGTAATCCCTATAAACAATAATATTAAAGTAAAGCAAAAAACGAATAAATCAATAAAAAATAACATCCCTTGATCTTCCTCTCACTTTTGTTTAAATTTTTCCTCCCGACAACAGCGACGATGCATTGTTCAACAATTTGTATGTTACTACAGATTTGCCTGAAGTCAAAGTATTTTTTCCTGATTTTAAGAAATCTTCGGCAATTTTTAAGCTTAATGTCGCCAGCTCTGTAATTCCTCTTTCACCCAGCTCCTTCATTTTTAAGTTTATTAGTTCTTGTTCTATGCTTTCGGGCAAATATTTAATATTTCCAAGTTTTAAAGAGCCTGTTTCTATTTTTCCGCAGACATGAATGACTTTTACCAGGGGACAGTAATCCACGATATCACAAATTGAGATTATGCCCTTGCTTCCGATAAGCTGGCTTCCTGTTAATGGATAATCCATTGCTATGATTGCATCCAGGTCTTTAAGATGTTTCAGGACATATGACTGGTCTGAATTAGTGTTTGTATTATAGGTATAAACAACCGCACCTGCTGATTTCAGCAAACTTAAAGTACAGTTCAAAAAATTCCCGTGCCCGATCAGAAGTATTTTGGATTTAAAAATATCTATTGCAAGGCTATAGCATTTTTTAATTATCATATGTGAAAACTGCTGGTATAGTCCAAGTTTTGGGTCTTCGGTATCCAGCCCGATAATTGAAAGGTCTTTTTTCTGTATAAGTTCCGGGTCAAGGTTTTTGGGATTAGCAAATTCCATATTTTCAGGAAACATGCTTATAACAGAACTTTTCTTTGCAAAGCAAGCTATTTTTTCACCTTGCAAGGGCATTTGGGAATCTTTTAAAATTATATTTAAACCGGATAAAAGCTCTGCTGATACGCTGCCTACAAATTTTACGCTAAATCCGAATTCTTCTGAGACGTATGTCTGGTTAATATTAATTTTTGAGTCAAATATATAGATATTACCAGCCCCTGCGATTCCTGCCAGTATTCCGAGGAGCAGAGGTTCCTGGTCAATGGCAGGTACAAGCACATTAAAACCTTGCAGGTTAAGATTGTACTTATTTGTATATTGTTGTGCAAGAGCTTTGAAATTCTTGTTTTTAAGCATTTATAATTACAGAGATTTTTTATCAATTAATATCTTACAGGATTTTAACAGTTTTATAAAAATATAAAAGTTTGTAAAGAAAAATTAAAAAAATATGTTAAAATATATTTCAGATGTTAGTTTACATCTTAACCGCTTCTGCTTTAGTTAAAAACACTGCTACAAAGGAATTCCAACTATATTTGGATCAAAAAAACTTTTGTTTCTCTAAAAAACCTTGATATTGTAAAAATACTAATTTATTATATTTTTATTAATGATCGGGGAATTTGAGGTAAAAGTGAATGAGATCCAATACTGCAAAAAGAAGAAATGTGTCAAATGAAAGGGTTTTAGCCTTGGATGAACTATTACCAAACAGATCTAACCAGTATGATTCTTCACCTGGTATATACGTAAGATCAGACAGAGACAGAGAACTGGATGTTCTATGGCAGGGCTATAGGGTGAATTCAAAAGAAGAAAAAACACCGATAACCTATCTCTGTATTGGTTTTATAGCTGGTATTCTTGGTGTAATATTGATGTCTGCTATATTTAACTTTGGTAATCCTTCCAAAGAAAATATAGCAGAGCTTGACCTGTGGGAAAAAGCCAACACTAAGCCAATAACAGTTGTGAATGTTACTCCCTCTTCTGAAATAAATGAACCGGTGATAGAATCAACTGCTGAATACCGTGTAAGAAGCGGAGATACTCTGGAAAAAATAGCTTACAGGTTCTATGGAAACGGAAGCCCTTCTAAAATAGATAAAATTCAGGTAGCTAACAATTTAAGAAGTCCACACCATATAAGAGCCGGTCAAAAGCTTGTTATTCCTATTGATAATTAACCCCAATGACGGGTTAGGTTAGAGTCAATTAAAACTACCAGAGTCTGGAACCATATTTTTCCAGAGGGCTGATCTTTTTTTCTATGATTTTTTTCAGCTCTTCAATAGTAATATTTTTTCCGGGAACTATTCCATCCTCTGCAACTGCTTCTGCTGCAACCAGATATTCCTTAAGTTTTCTGACTTCTTTTTTAATTCTCTCTCTTTGCTCAAATTGCCATCCTTCAAAACCACAGCCTGGGGGCATACATGACCAGGGATTATTAGGGGCTCTTCTGCAGCATTCAGGTCTGTTTTCATAAATTCTGCATTTATTTTCTTCATCATAATGAGGGCAGTAATAGAAAGTAATTTTATTAATATCAAAATCTTTCAGCTGGGCAAGTTCTTCTAAAACCTGATCAACCTGCTCAGAAACAATTTTTCTGGCTTGCTCAATGCTTGAATAGGGTTTAAATATGTCTATAAAAACTTTTGCCGCTTCGGAGCCGTTTTTTGCCATTTTTTTTAATTCTTCATAAGTATATTCTGTAGTAATAGACTTACAGCATTTTCCGCACATTTTACAGAGATATTGGGGAAATTTACGGGATTGTTCTTCTTTTTCAGATGTCATTTTTTCAGGAAACACCAATAATTATGATTTACTATATTTTATCAATATATGTAAAAAAGAGCTATACCAAACGTCAAAAGTAATTATCCCAATTAAGGAATAAAGGAAAAATTTTAAAATGCGTAAGTTTTTATTCTTTACCTCTTATTACGTTTTTATAATGCGGGATTTTTTCGCTAAAAGTCGGGCAATGATAGATGTTAGCTTATTTACATTCCCCTCTTGATTTATTGTTATGTTTTATCTTAAATAGACATTGTATAAGATTGTTATCTAAGAGGAGAGGCTTTATGGTAAAAGTAGCAATAAACGGATTCGGCAGAATAGGTCGCAATACACTCAGGGCGGCTGTTTATAACGGTTCCTTTGACAGACTTGAATATGTAGCTATCAACGATCCGGGATTAACTCCTGATCAGGCAGCTCTTCTTTTCAAGCATGACTCTATTATGGGTAAATTCAACGGTGAAGTTTCCGCTTATGAACAGGGAATCATTGTTAACGGCAAAAAAATTCAATTCTTCGCTGAAAAAGATCCTGCACAGCTTCCCTGGAAAAGTATGAACGTGGAAGTGGTTATAGAATCAACAGGATTCTTCACAGACGGAACAAAAGCCAGGGCTCACATTGATGCAGGAGCTAAAAAAGTTATAATTTCAGCGCCCGGTAAAAATGTTGATAATACAATCTGTCTTGGAATTAACGAAGATACCTATGATGCTGCAACACAAAATATAATTTCAATGGCAAGCTGTACAACAAACTGCTTAGCTCCTATAGCTAAAGTTATTCATCAGGAATTCGGGATTAAAGAAGGTTTAATGACAACTATTCACTCATATACAGGTGATCAAAGAATTCTTGATTCCGGTCACAAAGACCCGAGAAGAGCAAGAGCCGGTTGTTTAAATATTGTTCCTACAACAACAGGCGCTGCTAAAGCTGTAGGTCTTGTATTACCCGAATTAAACGGCAAGTTAAACGGATTCGCTATGAGAGTTCCTACTCCTGACGTTTCAATCGTTGACCTCGTGGCAACTACAGAAAAACCTGTAACAAAAGAATCAGTAAATGAAGCCCTTAAAAAATCTGCTGACAGTGAGTTAAAAGGGATTATGGAATACGTTGAAGACCCGCTGGTAAGCTCAGACTTTATCGGTTCAACATACTCAAGCTGCGTTGATGCTGCTTTAACAATGACAATGGGCGACAATATGGTTAAAGTTGTTTCCTGGTACGATAATGAAATGGGCTATTCAACAAGACTTGCTGAAACAGTTGAAATGGTAGCTAAAAAATTAACAGTTAACGCTTAATAAAGGCTCTTATACATAAACTAAAAGACTGAGGTTATGCCTCGGTCTTTTATTGTGTTGTCTGAAAAAGTGATTCTTAACTAACCCGAGTCGCGAATTAGCCCAAAACCAGGATATAACTATGCAACATTTGCCAAAACCCACCCATGAATGAGCTACTGCGTTAGCTCCCGCTGTCGCGCACAGCCGCCCCATAGGTGGAAAAGAGGCTCCGCCTCTTTTCGATTCTCTATAATTTTTTGGCAAATGTTGCATACATGCAATTCACGACTCGAGTTAACTAAGAAGTAAAAATAAAAACTTACGCATTTTAAAATTTTTTCTTTACTGACAAAACTTTTTATTACCTGCTTATATTTACTTTGCAGCAACTTCTCTAACTTTGATCAAAAGCTCTTTAAGATCGTCAATGGTAGTCAGAGGATTAATTAAAGTACATCTTAAGTAGGATTTATCCCTAAGAATCGTTTGTGTCAGATAAAAAGAACCTTCTGACAGAATTTTTTTGCGGATTTCAAACTGAAGGTGATTTAAGTCTTTATCCTGGTTTTTGAGATATCTAAAACAAATTATATTGCATTCAGGTTCTACGGCAAGCTCAAAATCAGGATTTTGCCTGATAATTTCTGCGAATTCCTTTGTAAGATCATAAACACGGTCAATATAATCCCCAAAGAATTTTGTGCCATATATTGAAAGACAGGCATAAACATTAAAAGCCATCATTAACTTTGTACATTCCATGGTTCTTTGTGCCATATTGTACCACTCTTCACGGGCTTCCCTTTCAAAAAGATACGAAGCTTTCTGGCAAAAGGCTTCATATGAATTTTCAGAGTTTTTAAATATAACTGCCGTGCTTAATGCAGGCATAAGCATCATTTTATGAGTATCCCAGACAACAGAATCCGCCTGATGAATCCCGTTTAAAAGATGTTTATATTTGCCTGACAGCAGGGCGGATGCCCCGTGCGCACCGTCCACATGGAACCAGAGTCCTTTTTGTTTACAAAATTCCCCGGTTTTTTGCAGGTCATCATAGCTTCCGGTGGCTGTAGAACAGGCATTTGCAGCTATCGCAATAACTTTTTTTCCTTCTGATAAAGCATTTACATAAGTTTCTTCCAGTTTTTCATTGTCAAGATTGAAATTTTCATTACAGGGAATGGTTATCACCCCGTTTTCTCCCATGCCCATAACCTGAAGCGCTCTTTTTACGGAATAATGACATTGCTCGGATACCATAACCGCAAGGCTGACGGACTCTTTAGAACCTTCAGTCCAGATGTCGTATCCTGATTTAGACTGCCTTGCGGCAAGCAGGGCTGTTAAATTCCCAAGTGTTCCGCCTGACGTGAAAAACCCATCGCCTTTATCGCCAAAACCGATTAGCCCGGACATCCATTTGGTTAATTTTCTTTCTATTATTGTTGTTGCCGGTCCCATTTCATAAACAGCATTACTGTTATTTAGCAGGGAAGTAGCTAAAGAACATAATGCCGCCATCGGCAGCGGGGAAGTTACCTGATGCCCGACGTACTTAGGATGAAGCAGGTGGTTTGAAAGTTCTGTCAACTTTTTTACCAGATCAGTAAGATCTTTTTCAGGTTTCTCGGAAAAATCCTCATCCCAGAGACTTAGCATTTCTTCGGGAGAAATCGGTGGAAGAACATGGTTTAGCTGTCCACAACCTGCTTTCTGCAGATAATCCGCAAGAACATCAACAATTTTATGACCATTATTCCGAAATTCTTCCGGATCAAAGGCTTTTTTAAAAGAAGATAAATTTTCAGATGAATTTTTCAGCATTTCTATAAATTTTTATTATTTTTTCTTTAATTACCGATGATTATCTCATGAATATTATTATACAAATAACTCAAGCTGCTGCTTATAAATTTTTTCAAAATGTATATGGATTAGAAAAGGCGAAGCAGGCGGTGCTGTCCGCATTTTAGCAGGCGAAGCAGGCGGTGCTGTCCGCATTTTAGCAG
>JANQEP010000158.1 GCA_028278305.1 Candidatus Gastranaerophilales bacterium | reverse complement strand
ATGACCGGCAAAGCCGGACCATTTTACGCTCCCGCTTCGCAAACAAATATTGCTCAGTCATATCCTGGCTTTTGGCTAATTAGAGATTCAGGTTATTTAAATCGAATCACGAATTGTATTTTATGAAATACGCGGGAATTTGTTCCTTTATTTTTTTACCTTATATGCTAATAGTAATTTGTGATATTATTGATATCATTGGTATGGTAATTATGGTAAAAGTCATTATATAAAAGGAGAAAACGCAAAATGGAAAGTCAATATCTTATACTTGCGGAAAATATTACTTACAAAAATAATAAACTTAGCTGTATCAATATAATAGATCAATTTCTGGTAATGCAGCTGCCTTCAGAAGCTTATTTTGACCTGGTTGCCATATGCGGACCAGGCTGGGAAGAAGGTGATTACACTATAACCATAAAAGTCAGGACTGATGACAATGAGCTTTATGAGCTTGGAAAAACAGAAGTAAAAATTCCCGGTGAAGATTTTGTATATAATGCTTTTGCCCCGAATATGAAAGTTACTCTTAAAGAAGAAACAAGATATGTAAAATTCTATGTTTATAGGGATGAAGAGCTTGTTTCCCAGAGAAATTATAAGGTTGCACCGCTTTTCATTCCTCAGGAAGTGCAACAGTAAGCTTTTTAACTTTAACCGAACGAAGCGGTCTCAAAGTAAGGCACTTTTGAGACCGCTTCTAACAGTTGAGTTTTTTACTGATTTTTTCAAAAATTGTGCGTAATTCTTCTGATAAATCAGTTGGTCTGTTAATATTTTTTGCCACAATCCTTGCAAACTCAGCTTTTTTAAACTCCCCAAAACCTTTTTCCTTCCAGAGCCGGTATAAAACCTGTGATTTCTTTTTTGCTCCCTCAATATCATCAGGATTTATCCTGCCTGTAAGCCTGTAATGAAGGTTTACTGCCCTGCATACCAGGCTGTCAGGTAAAATATCCTCAAATTCCCCCTTCCGGATGATATAAATATCATCTGTCTCTCGCAGACAGTCTTTTAGTGATCCGGCTTCTTTATGAGCATCAGAATCAAATATCATAAGTATCTGAAGGTTTGTTTCCCGGCAGAATTTGGCATAAAGCCTTAACATCTGATTTTTTCCGCCGGAAGATATTATTTTTATTCCGTTTTTATTAAAATCAACTCCTGCCAGTTCTGAAAATGCAGGAAGCAAAGTTTCTTCAGTCGTGCCTTCGGCAAGTATGAGAAGCTCTAAAGGATTCATGGAGCTGTTTTCCCGCCGGTATTCTTTTGCCCGGGCATAAATACCCTGAAGCTTTGTCTTTAACCCGGGATCATCAATACTTAAGTTTTCTTCCCGGATAAATTTATCCAGCCATATAAGCCTTTTAATATTTCCCGGTAAAGAGGGTTTGCCCTCTGAAAAACTTAAAAATCCGTGAATATCAGGAGGAAATTTCATTTTATAAGCAATGAACAGTTTTTCTATCTCACTAAAACCGCTTATACTGTCAAAAAATTCCGTATTAATAAGCCCGGCTCTTCTGAAAATTCCTTTTATTTCCGCTAAATGTTCTTTTTTGCAGAAATCAGGCTCTTCGAGCAAATATTTTTTTGGACGGTAATAGCTTAGCTTGCCTGACTGAATTAAATTTTTCAAAAACTCCGCTGCCGAGAATTCCCGTAATTCCTCAAAAGCAAGATAGAGGTTTATTCCGTAATTATTTTTCTCTTTTTTCCCGGAGGTTCTTACGGATTCATTCCATATATGCTGAAAAAGCCTGTTGATTTCTGAAAAATCATAACTCCAGAAATCCCTGGAATTTATTTTAGGCTCAATTGAATGTTTCAGAAGTATTTCCTTATAAACCCTCTCCAGCTTATCAAAAGGACTGCTAAAGCGGACCAGCCGCTGGAGGGAAATGTTTAATTCCCGGTAATTTAAGGGTTTAAACTTTATATTACAAGTGCTTTTTTCTTTAAAAATTCTGTTTTGCCCGAGTTCTATGGTTTATCCTTTCTTATAAATTTCGTTAATTTTATTACAAATTATTTAATTTCATGGCAAATTTTAGTTAATTCAGGTTTTTATAATTATAGCAGGGAGTATGCTAGGAAAAATGACTGATTTTATAAATATTTATTTAGAGCAATATAAAAATAATTCTGCCAAAAATACGCAGGAGACAGCTCTGCCCAATAATAATTATACCAGCAACCAGACTGTTTCCGGTAAGAAAACAGGTATGTCTGCCCATGCTAATTCCGCTAAAAACAGGCTTTACTTCTCTCAAAAATCCTATCCTGATATCAGGGAAATGTATGCAAAAATTAATAATGACCTGGACCAGGAGGGCAGGGTTCTTTTAAACCAGCTCTACAAAAACGGAAAACTCCTCTCAAGAGACTCAAACGACGGCACTTCAACCCTTGAGAACCTCTATACAATTATGACTGAACCGAGAGTTCCTGTGTTTGATAAAAAAAATATAGCTGAACAAACACTAAAAACCCTGCATGATCCTTATTTAATAACCCAGAAGGTGGGAAAAATTCCCTCTAACAGGATGGCAAGTATCATAGAAGCGGAAAATAAAAGACTTCAGTTAAAAATCCAGCAGGCAAGAACAAGCAAAAACTTTAATCCTTATGATATTAGCGATAATTATCCGATTAAACACTCAGACTTATTTAATATAAACGGCTCTACCTGCGCTGCCGCCAGTATAGAATTTAACCTGGCTCATAGAAGACCCGCGGAATTCGTCCGCTATGTAGAAGGTCTTACCAGTGTCAATAAAAGTGTTAAAACAAGGCTGAAATACTCTGATCTTTCCCCTGATATGATGGAATCTCTTGCTGTTTTGACCCGGCAAAATTCTGATTTCAGGAATATTGGCTGGGATACTGTTGAAGTAACCGTAAAACCTGATAAAAACGCCTATTTAAGAGCTGATATACAGGAAGATTCCAGGGTAAAGAATACCCGCTCAATGGTTGATGTTCTTATACAGTCAGCCTTTATGCAGCTTGGAAGCAGAAAAACTTATAATTCACTGACTGACAAAAGATCCGGGGAAGTCGGGGAGGGTGAGGGACTTAACCAGTTTGAAATAGCATTTGTAGAGTCAATAGTTGACAGTCAGAGTAAAAAAATTCCTATAGTGTATATGGAACTGGATAATGATTTAACCAAAGTATTAAACTACACTTATGACTTTGAGCAAACCAAAAAACAATTTTTAAAATCCCTTGATCAGGGGCATAATATAATTACCGGTTTTTTAATAGATGTTGATAAAAACGGCAATGTTATAGTGCCCCAGGGGCATGAAATCCTGTTAACCGGCTATAAATATGATAATAAAGGGAAACTCTGGTTTAAGTATAACGATACTGATGACCACGATTACTTTGCGCCGTCCTGGATGGAAGCTGACAGTTTTATGCCAAAGGTGCATCATGCCAATATTCCGCAGAATGCCTTAGAACAACAGCCCGTTCATATTCCTATCGGTTATTTGTATTTAAACGATTACAGGACTTTGCAAAACATGAAAAAAGCCTGAGGCTAGCTTTTGCCGGGGAATTTTTTGCCATTTAAACCGGCTAATTCAGGTTGTTTTTATCAGGCTCAAATATTGATTTATATACAACTTCAAACCGTTTATCTTCCATTTTTTCTATTAAATCTTCAATTTCATTCATTTTTCCAAGAGCAAACCCTGTTTCTGCAAGAAGAACACAATCATTACAGAGCCTGAAATCTTTATAGATTATTGATCCCGCAAAAGCTTTTGTATCTCCGCAGCAGTCGCATTGAAACTGCTCAAAGGCAGATTCCGGGTTTTCCTGTATATCATCAATTTTCATCTGCTCTACGGATTGTTTTATTGTTTCAATTTTTTTAAGTAATTTTTCTTCCAATTTAATTTTCCTGTTTTTTAGTAATTTTAGTTTTTTTCCATTTATAATAAATGCTTCTGCTTAAAAGGATTTTATCACCGGGTTTTACATTATATTTATCGCAGAAACCGGCGTTTAGCTCTATAACACAGTCAGCCCTGCGGGCTGATTTATATATCAGGGTTTTATTTTCACTATTAACAGGCACATTTTTATGAATATCCACTATGATATTTTTTTTGATAAATATAATATCAAGAGGGATTTCTACGTTTTTCATCCAGAAAGAACGAGGTTCTGCCCGGTCAAAGAGAAATATCATTCCGTAATTTGCAGGGAGTTTTTTTATATACATCAGTCCCTGAGCCTGTTTTCTTGGAGTATCAGCAACTTCCAGAAAAATTTTCCTGCCGCTTATTACAGCAAAATCTTCTTCATAAAACTGAAAAGCCAAACAGCTTACTGTTCCTGAATAAAACAGTACTATGACAAAAATAGCCGCAATTAAGTTTTTACACATGCTCATAAAATTTTAAAATGCATAAGTTTTTATTCTTTACCACTTAATTATAAATTATACTGACTCCAGCCGCCATAGTGTTTTTTTATAAACTTACAAAAAGTAATTCCTGGTAAAAACCGCTTTTAGCGCTCAGGTTAATTCCTTTATTTTCTCAATGGCAAAATTTAAAGCGCCCCTGTTTTTTTCAAAAATCTCAATACAGGCTCTGCCTGCCCGGTCATATTTTTCCTTATCCAGAAGGTAGTTTTTCAGTTGAATATATAAACTTTCCTCATCTTCTACAATTTTTGCAGCTTCTGATGAGGTCATAAACCCGTAAATATCCTTGAAATTAAATACTGCAGGTCCTGATATAACAGGCACACCATATATTGCAGGCTCAAGAGGATTATGCCCGCCCGTGCCGGAAAAACTTCCGCCTATAAAAGCAAGGTAACTTATTGAATAGAGCTGCCCCAGCTCTCCCATGGTATCAAGTAAAATCACATCAGCCCGGTCAAAACCGTGTTGCTGGCTTCTTAGTCCGTATTTATACCCGCCTGCTTTGATAAGATTAAGTACGTTTTCATTTCTTTCCGGATGTCTTGGGGCAAGCAGAAGCTTTAAATCGGAAAAATCATTTTTCAGCCTGCTATAGACGTTTAAAATGATTTCATCTTCTCCCTGATGAGTGCTTCCGGCTGTCAAAACCCGATTATCCCGGTTTCCCATGGAATTTTTAAGCTCATTAACCGCATTTTCATTAAGCAGTCCGGTTATATCAAATTTTAAATTCCCCATAACTTCGGTAATTTCACAAGGAGCTCCGATTTCAATTATTCTTTGCCTGTCAGTTTCTGTTTGCATTAATATAAGGCTGAAATTTTTCAGTACTTTTTCAAAGAAAAACCTGAGTTTTCTATAGCCTTTATAAGATCCGGGTGAAATCCTGCCGTTTACCAGCATAACCGGAATGTTTTTTTTATGTACCTGGTTTATAAAACCGGGCCAGATTTCGGTTTCGGCTATTATGACAAGAGCCGGGTCAAATGCCTTTATTGCCGATTTTGCCGAAAAACTGAAATCATAGGGAAAATAAGAAATCACATCAGCTGTATTACCGAGTTTTTTATTTGCAACTTCCTGTCCTGTCGCTGTAACTGTGGTAACTACAAGATTGTATTCGGGAAATTTATTTTTAATCTGTTTTATAAGCGATTCTGTCGCGTTAATTTCGCCTACAGAAACCGCATGTATCCATATTGATTTTTTTTGAGCCCTGTTTTTATCGTAAAACCCGATTTTTTCCCAAAACCCCGCACGGAATTTAGGCTTAATTAAAAAAGCTACAACGGCTGCCGGGCTGAAAATTACCGCAAATATTATTAATAAGGTGTTATAGATAAAAAACATTTTTGCTTTTTTCAGTAAAAATTGATTTATTTAATTATATATCGAGAGTTAAATAACCTCAATTAAAATCGGCTCATTCCGGTTCGGTTACGGCTATTTCCGGGTATTTTCCCCTATCCAGTTGAGGAAATCCTTAAGACCGGTTTCAATCGGTAACATAATTATTGCGGGTAATTCATAGGAATGGTTTTTTCTTATAGAATTTTTTACCTCTTCAAATAAGCTTTTCTTTGTTTTAGCCAGAATCAAAATTTCGGAATCCTCACAAATTTCATCTTTCCATTCATAAACCGAGGTTAAATTATGAATTATATTGCAACATGCCGCAAGTTTTTCTTTAACAAGGGCATTTGCAATCTTTTTCGCTTCATCAATATTGTCTGTAAGGGTGTATACTAAACAATAACTCATTTTAAACTCCTAATATTTATGTTTTGCAGCTCTTTGCATTTCACGCTTTGCGGATTTCCTTGCAATATCTTCTCTTTTATCATACATTTTTTTACCTTTTGCCAGTCCGATTTCTATTTTTGCCCAGCCGTTAACAAGATACAGTTTTAAAGGCACCAGCGTCTCGCCGGTTCCTTTAAGTTTTTGCTCGAGCTTTCTTATTTCTTCTTTTTTCAGTAAAAGCTTTCTTTTTCGCTCAGGATCGTGGTTATAAATATTCCCCATCTCGTATTTGCTTATGTGAGAATTATAAAGCCATACTTCCCTGTTTTCTATCCTGGCAAAACTGTCTTTAAAGTTAACTTTTCCAGCCCTGACAGATTTTATTTCAGTGCCGGTAAGCACTATGCCTGCCTGAAACTTTTCAGATATATGATAGTCATGAAAAGCTTTTTTGTTTGTAGCTATTATTTTTTCTGATTTTGCCATATTGTCATTAAAATTTTTTTATTTATTAAGAAAATCCCGACATAAAGAGCAGTTTTTTTGCGGAAAAATATTTTGCCCACATATTTTAGCATTTAAGAAAAAATTTTTCAGCAAATGCTTAGCCGGGAAATGTCAGCATCCTGGTGAATTCGTATAGAGAACCGGCTTTTAATCCCCCCACATCCTCAGTAGTAATATGCACGGTAATCATGCCGGCGTTTTTACCGAATTCAATATCAGAATCAGTATCCCCGACCATTATTGACTTTGAAAAATCAATGCCGCAAAACTCCTGTTGTGCTTTAAAAGCCATTCCCGGCGCCGGTTTTCTGCATCCGCAACCCTCATTTCTGTCATGGGGGCAAAAATACACTTTATCTATTTTCCCTCCTGCATTTTCAATTTTTCTGAGCATAAAATCATTTATAAGCAGAAGATCTTCGAGCGTCATAAGTTTTCTTGCGATTCCCCGCTGGTTTGTGACAACAAAAATTTTTCCAAAAATCTTCGTTAGCCTTGCTATTGACTTTTCTACGCCCGGCAGGAATTCAAATTCGTCAATATTTTTAACATAGTCATTGATAAGTCTCTTGTTTATTACCCCGTCCCTGTCCAGAAAAAGTGTCCAGGAACTGTCAATTTTTAAATCATTAAAACTCTGCATATAAATCTCTCTTTTCTCTATCTTCCCGGGTTCTCAATAAACAAACAAAACAATAAGTATTTTAATTCTAAACATATTTTATCCGGATTATAATAAAATTCAAGATTATGCCTGTAAATTCAGGTGTTTATCCCGATAACGCCTTAAAAATTCCACGATATCAACAGCCTCATTAGCGCCGATAATTACTTGCCACTCAGGCATTTCCTCTTCAATTTCATCTTTTAACCCGGATACATGTCCCGGAATTATAAGTTTTCTGTGATCTACAAGATCAGCCACACCGTATTCTTTAAAGGCTTTTGCTATGATTTCACCGTTAAACTTGTCTGCTGACCACGCTGTAAGTACGCTCATTCCGTCAGAAGGAGTAACCACAAGATATGAAGATATGCCGGAAGATTCAATTTCCCCTGCAACAGTAAAATAAGTCAGAGCAAAGTTTGTAGTAACTATCACGGGGGAATTTTTATCAACTTCGCCGATGGGATACACTTTCGGTTCAATCTGAAGCGGTTTTTCAGGGTCAGTGAAAATGTTCTGCCTCAGTGTTATAAGGGCATAAATTACAGCTTCGTTAAAATCATCCAGGACCACTATATTTGAATATTTACAGATTAAAACAGAACCGATAATTCCATGGTTTATGGGATCGGTTGAGTTTTCGTCAAAATCTTTCTGAAAAGCAATCACCGGAAATCCCAGGGGCTTAAATTTATCTTCTATAGCTGCCCTTCTTATATATGTAAGGTCCTGCACTACATTTTTCAGCGACAGCTTGTTTAGGTTCAGGACTATATCCTGAGTCTTGTTATCCAGGGCTGCAGAAGAGTTGTTTGCGAGTTTTTCTACGGAGTTTCCCGAAACAATCACCGGCACTTTAAATTCCTTTTGAAGCCCGGCTATTTTTTGGGTTTCATTATTTTCAAAATACACCAGCGGTCTGGAATCTTTGAGGGAACCCAGAATTTTTTGCAGATTTTCAAAATTATTACTTACAAGTATTAAAGGGATACCGGCTTGTGAAACCTGTTTTGCTTTTTGTTCAAAAGTTTCATCCCGGTCAAAAAGTGCTATAGAATCCAGGATAAAGGTTTCACCGACTCTTTCTACTGAATAGTTTTTAATTTTCAGGAATTTCTGGCTAAAATCGCTGTCTGAGCTTTCAAGTTTTACAGCAAGACAGACAGGGTTAACAAATTTTTTATCATGCCGGAACATCACGGTTTCATTACCGACTTTAACCTGCCTGTAAGGAGGACCAAAGGTTATTTCCCGCTGTTGAACCCGGCTTGCTTCTTCAAAGAGTGTTTTTAATTCATCAGAAACATATCCGCATTTATCAATGGTAGTTTCTTCTTTTGCAAGCTTCATTGCAAAAGCCATACACGTGGGAAAACCGCATTTTTTGCAGTTAGCTTCAGGTTCTTTCTTTCCGCCGGGAAGGTATTTAAATATCTGCAGTCCGGTTAGTTTCATGATTCTATATTATACTAGCTATAAAGCAAATACACCACTACCATATTTTTAAGCATTATTTTTTGGAAAAACCCTCTCTTCGCAATTGTGAAGACCTCTTACATCAGCACCCGGGCTTTCTTACTTAACCATGTTAATTAAGTAAACAACAAAAATACTGACCACCAGACCGGTAAATACTTTAAAGAAATCTTTTCCCAGATTACTCCAGATTTTCTTGGAAGACTTGTGCTTAAGCCTGTTATAAAGAGCCAGTTCCCTGCCGGCAAGAATTCCCACAAATACCCAGGTTGTGCTCATGGGAAGAGTGTTTATCTCCTTGAAAAAAAGCAGTACAAAAGCATATATAAGGTCAATAATGGAAGCCGAGCGAATATCCGTTGTGTTAGTCTTTTGCCGGACAATTTTCTGAATAGCACCGCCCCGCGCATAGCATATAAGACCAAGTAAAGCTACAAAGACAGTCAGAACGCTTACTAAGCCTAATAAATCAAATTTTCTCGGTAAGTAAACAAAGATATTTGCAACATCATGCATAATCCACTGCGACCATAAAAAAGCAGTGGAACACCACTGCATAATAGTCCATCCCGGGGATTTTTTATCTTTTGTACCGATAAAATGTTTTTCTATTTCCCTGGCAATAACTGTATAGAGAAACATAGCGGAAGCAAATGCTATTATATAGCCGCATACTGACTTGAATATCATTTTTTCAATAACAGTGGCAGGACTAAAAATCATTAGCAGCAAAAAAGTAGTGCTCACAGGCATTCCAAACCTGGTTAAAAACAAAAGCGCTATAGGAGGAAGAACATGATACCAGTGGAAAATTCCGGTATAAGGAATCTTCTCCAGCCTGTTAAACGACATTTCCCCGTTGTTAATCACCCAGCCGAAAACCAGTGTGGCAACAAGAATTATACTTACATAAGCCCATATCATTAATGCGGGTTTTTTCTCGTTTGAACTTAAAAAAGTTCCCAGAGTCTGAATAACATCATTTGCTACACAGGAATATGCCGCAAGTATAAAGCCTGAGAGCATAAAAAAAGTATTAAAATCCAGCTGTAAATTCATATTTTTTTCCTTAAATAACTCGAATTGCTAATTACATTTTTTCAAAATTCCTTAAAGCGCCCACTCACCCACCCTGAAGGAGGGCGGCGGCTCTGCGTAAGCGGGAGCATAGCCTCATTCATGCCGCCGCCGCCTCTTTTTTATAAATTTTAAGGAATTTTGAGTCAGTCATATTAAGCCTTTCAGTTATTTAGCAATTCGAATTAAATAAAATCCGGGTTTTTCAGGAATAAATTATATATACGCATATTTTTCCGTTTAATATAAAAATTATTCTTTATTAAAAATCATACTCAAATGAAATTTTTCTTACAAGAAAAAAATTCTTTTTCTTAACATGACTTATAAGTTTAAAACGTTTGTTATTCTTGGTTTAAAGGCTATTTCCATATAAGCTGTAAAATCATTATTAAAATTTAAAAATATATTTAGCTGCTAATTATTGTTCAAATCCAAATACTTTCTTTAGAGGATGAAGCTGACCCCTTATATGAGGTAATCTCTAATTAAACTAGGCAAAAACGCGTAATCAGGGGTTAATGGGTGAAAGGGTTTAAATTCAAATTACAGAGTGTGCTTGATGCGAGGGAGAAAAAATTCAAAGACCGCCAGCTTGAGTTTGCCGCAGTTAAAAACAGGCTGTTCAATGAGAAAAAGTCTCTTGATTTTCTCTACAATGAGCTTGAGCAGACACAAGCAGGCTTAGAGATAATCATAAACTCAAGCGTAATGGACTATACTTTTATTTTTTGCCACCATAACTACCTGTCAAAACTTGACGGGGACATAAAAAACCAGCATAAACTTATAGAGCAGACAGAAAAAGAACTCGGGGAAAAAAACGGGCTGATGCTCGAAGCGCTAAAAGAAAAAACAATGATGGAAAAACTCAGGGAAAAAGCTCTGGAGGAGTTTAAAAAGCTCATAGAAAAAGAAGACATGATTAACATCGATGAAATAGCCGTAAACAGATACAAAAGACCGGCATAAACCGGGGATTTTAAAAATTGTTATCATTAAATTGAGGTTTCACGGATGGTCACAAACATTTTAATGGATGTTTTAAAAACGGATTTTAGTCAAAAACAAACTGATTTTGATCCCAAATATTCTTCAAAAGACACTTCTAACAGCTTCATGAGGGTTTTTGAAACCGCTAATAAAAGCTTTAACTTTAATAAAGAAAAAATGGAAAAATTTTCAACGGATGATACAGGGGAAAATCACATGAAAAAGCTTTCCTCACGGCAAGAACAGGAAATTCATTACCATAGCCATGAAAACGCTTCGGAAAACATGTATCATGAAAACCCCATTAATAACAAGAATAAAAGCGCTTATTCCAATGATTCCAATGAAAGGAGTAATATAAAAAATAATAAGCCTGATAAAGAGGTAAATCATTCCGGAAAAAAGACAGAAGTGACAGAAATAAAAAAAGAGGATAAAGCTCAAAAAGCTTCTTTAACAACAGAAGATAGAATTCTCCGGGATTCAAAGGAAGCTTCTTCTAAAGCAGAGAAAAATAAAGCCGTAGAAAGCGGCGAAAAAGCTGAAAATATCCAAAATCAGGCAATAAGCAATAGCAAGCAGGCAATAAGCAACAGCAAAGAGGAAAAACCTACTGATAAGCAGTCACAACAAAGCACAAAAACAGAATCAGTAAAAGACACCACAGGAAAACTTCTGCTCGAAAAAGCTAAACCCGAAGAAAAAAACCAGGGTGTAGCCGCAGATAAAAAGACAGTTCCCGGCGCTGAAGGTAAAGATGCCGAAGGTAAAAAAGAGGTAAAAATCGCTCAAAATAATCCTGAAAAGCAGGCAATTTCCACGAACAGCAAATCAGTAAGTACAGAAAAAGCTCAAGATAAAATGAAAGAAACAATCTCCGCAAATAACAGGGAAATAACACCGCAAAAAGCCGGGCATACAGCAGAAGAAGCAAAACCTCAGCAGAATACTGAAAAAAACAAGCCAGAAATTCAGAATAACCTGGAAATTAAAGAGAAAAACACCGAAAAAAAACCTGAGGCCCGAGAAGCAGCTGACAACAAAGTTAAAAACCATAATCCTAAAGATGACGGCAAAATTCCATTACCGCCAAACTCAAGGCAGGTTGAGATAAAAGAAGACCTGAAACTTGAAAACATAAAGATACTGGCAAATTCCGAAGCGCAAAAAACAGCAGGCGATTCAATGAATAAACAGGGACAGCAAAACTTAGCCCAGGAATCAAAAACAGGTATGAACCAGACCGCGTCCGTTGATAATGCTTCCCGGCAGGCAGATATCCAGAAAACAGCGCAATTTGACAGGATTTTAAATTCAAAACATACTGAATCTACTCAAAAATCAATACTGAACCAGGTTAAAAACGCTTCTTCCCAGCTGGGAAACGGCAAGTCAGAAGTTTCGATAAACTTAAGACCGGAAAACCTGGGCAAGGTGAATATTAATCTCGTAAGCCAGAAAGGCGAGCTGACAGCCCGGATTACAGCAGAAAACAACCAGGTTAAGGAAATGCTGGTCAAAGGACTGGAAACCCTGAGACAAAGTCTTTCCGAGCAGGGAATTAACGTAAACAGGGTAGCGGTTAATGTGCAGGATTCCTCATCATCAAAAGGAGACGCCAACTTCGACAACACAGCTAAGTTTGATGAAAACGGCAATTCTTCTGAAACAGGCGCTGAATCAGGCAAAGATGAAAACCCGGCTGAAAATGACCATGACCCGGCTGAAGCAGAATCTTATGATTTTGAGGAAAACAGCGAAGAACCGGATAAGCCGGGAATCCGGAATTTAACAGGAAATGTGGATTACAAAGTTTAACGGGGAGGTAGTTATAAATGAGTCAATCACAAATAAACGGCATTCTCAATGATTTAAAAAGTCAGACAGAAAAAAATCTTTATGAAAACAGGAAAACTGGAACGTCCGAGCTCGGGCAGGACGCATTTTTACAGTTAATGATGAAGCAGCTGCAATACCAGGACCCTCTAAATCCTATGGATAATACCCAGATGCTTCAGCAGCAGGCACAATTCACCCAGATTGCAGAACTTCAGAAAATGAATATTGCCATTAACAGCTCAAATCAATTTACGTATGCAAGCTCACTTGTCGGAAAGACAGTCACTTTTATAAACCCTGAGGATTCCGAGGAAACCCTGGAAGGAAAAGTGACAGAAGCAAAAATATACAGTAATGGCACAACTGTAATAGTTGACGGGGATAAAGAATATCCGATAAGTAATATTACAGGTATAAAAGACAGCTAAAACATCACCCTGAAATAAATTCAGTACAGGATTCAGCACAATAAAAAAAGAAACTTTATAAACAGACTTACAGGAGGTAATAAATGTCACAGGGTCTATTTGCAGCCGTATCAGGGATCACAGCCAACCAGGCAAGAATTGATGTTATTTCGGATAACATAGCAAACCTGAATACCGTAGCTTTTAAATCAAGCCAGGTTAATTTTAAAACAATTTTTTCAAGGCAGTTATCAGGCGGTTCAGCTCCAACTCCAAGTCTTGGGGGTATTAACCCGATGGAAATCGGGCTTGGTGTTACCATAGGGGAAATAGGAAGAAACTTTGATAACGGCTCTGTTCAAAGTACAGGAAGGGCAACTGATCTCAGGCTTCAGGGTGAAGGATTTTTTACCGTACAGAGCAGTGAAGGACAAACCCTTCTGACCCGGGCTGGAAACTTTTATTTTGATGCGGACGGCTTTCTTGTAAACCCTGACGGGCTAAGGGTAATGGGTACTTCCCTGGCAACAAGCAGCGCCGGGGGAAATGTGCCTGTGCACATTCCGCCGAAGTTAAATTTTCTAACCCCGGATGCAGTCGGCGCTGATGTGATTACTGATACAGGTCAAATATCAGGTTCTACGGTTACAACCGGAACTTTTACCGTTAATGTAGCCGGTACAGATATTACAACTACTATAAATTCCGGAGACACTCTGGCAGATATAGCTGCGGATTTACAAACCAATATTAACGGAAGCGCAGGAGACCCTAATAGTACTATCACTGTTTCAGTATCCGGTAACCAGATAGAAATAGATACGTCTACTGACTCAGAAACTGTTACATTCAGCGGAGATACAAGTGATACAAGTAATTTTCTGTCTGTTATGGGGTTCACTTCCGGTGCTCCGGGATATACCAGTGCATTACTGAAAAACCAGTCAGAGGTTACAATTGACACTGCTGACGGATCTGACAACACTTATTCAGTCACTACATACTCAATCGGAAATGATGGCTCAGTGGAAGTTACTTACTCAAACGGCGCAAAATTAACGGTTGAAGCGGCTAACCCTGCAGGTGATAAAGCGCTCAAGTATATTACATCGGGCGGTCGGGAAATATCACTTGCCGGTATTACGAATAACGCAGGCGTAGACCCGGCTCAGCTTCAAATCCAGCTTGCTACGGTTGTTAATCCTATGGGACTTAACGCTGAAAGCGGTAACCTGTTTGGACTTAATTCAATTGCAGGGGATATTACCTATGCAATAGCAGGTTCAGGAGGAATGGGAGTCATTAACGCGGGTTCCCTTGAAGCTTCAAATGTTAACCTGTCCCAGGAATTTGCCAATATGATACTTGCACAGCGCGGTCTTGAAGCTAACAGCAGGACATTCAGCGTTCAGGACCAGATAATGAAGCAAATCGTAAACCTGGGCAGATAAACATAATCAGTTCATAAAAAAACAGTCTTACAAGTGACCTGAGTCAGGAATTCAGGTCACTTGTCTTCTTTTTTTTCGGTATATTCCTTATAAAGATCTGAATACCTGGATGAATAAGAATCAGGGTCATAATATTCCTGCTCATCTTCCGGTAAGGGTTTTGCCTGTCTCTTTAACCCTTTTTTTGCCTCGGCTTTAGCCTGCAGCTCATCCATTTCTTCAGAAGTTATTTCCGTGAGAAGGTTTATATTATTATTTGTACTTCCAATAACCAGCTGTTTTCCGTTTATTTCAACCAGCTGGATAACTTTTCCCTGACCGAGCGTGGAAGTAGCAAGGACCTTAAATTTGTTCATATTTGAATCGCTGAATTTGTCAAAAAACGGGGAATTAGGGCTTATACCCCTTATCTTGCCGTAAATCCAGGCTATTATAAGCATGATAAAAATAACTATTGCAAGTGAAACCGAAGGTTTGATTATATAATCGTAGCCGCTTAAATTATTTTCGGTTGTTATTTTTGAGGAATCATCTATAAGACTGTCATTTTCCAGAAGTTTATTCAGGTTTTTAGTGTAATCACGCTTATTAAATTCTAATGCTTTTTCATGTTCCCCTGCGAGCATTTGCTCGGCTGATTTATCCTTTGTTGTCTCAATTTCCCGGACGCCTTCAGTGACAGTTTTTGACTTACCTGAAAGAGGCTTTGAAGCAGATGGTTTAGATGCCTGCTTTGCGGGGGAAGCTTTTTGCAAAGGTTTTTTAGCTTTAAGTTTTGATTGTCCGGGGGTTTTTACAATTTTTTTTGGGCTGTGAGTTGATTTTGCGGGTGTTTGTTTTTTATTTACAACCGGTTTTGAAAAAGGCTTTATTTTCTTAGCCGGCTCGGTTTTACCCGGTGTTTTTTTATCATTGATATCCGCGTTAAAACCGGAATTTTTCGGGGCAGAAGTCTTTTTGGGAACTACTTTGTATATTGTAAAATCTGTTATAGAAGTACCGGTGTACTGAACAGAACCCTGTGAAAAAGCTTCACCGGAAAAAACCAATAATAATGAGGTTATTAAGAATATTATTATTTTATAAGACAAATTAAAGACCTTCTGCTGAATATGGATTAAAAATATTATACTTTATTAAAAAAGTAATAAAAAATTCTTAAGTAAAATTTTTTAAACTGTTCCTAATCCATAGCTATCCAAAGGGTTTTTCTTAAGAACCTGCCCAGGAATGCGGCTAATATGCCGAATATTAAATCATATAATATCTGCATGCCGCTTAATTGCCATATCCAGCCGAAAATCGCAAAAACTGATTCCTGTTTTAACAGCAGCATTAAACCAAGATAAATAATTCCCGTCAGATGAACAGCTAAAACACCTAAAACAGCAGCTTTTATGATTTTTAACATGTTAATACCCGTTGATAAAACACTTCCCGTAATAAATGTTCCCGCAAAAAACCCCAGAATATAACCAAAACCCAGCCGAAAAATATAACTTAAACCACCGCCCGAAGCAAATACCGGAAAACCAGCTATTCCAAATACAACGTATAAAAAAACTGAAAATATTCCTGTTCCCGGACCCAGCATTGAAGCTATCATTATAATTACCGGAATCTGAGGTATATAGTTTAAAACCCTTGTTATCTGGTCAATTGAGCTTAAATTGGCAAAAAAATCACCGCTGTTAGAGATCGCTTCTTCAGGAATAGCAAGTATTATAAGAGGAACAGGAGTAAACGTTGCTATTACAATTAAAAAAGAACAAAAAATTGAAATGAGAAAAGCTCCAAACCTGAATTTAGGAAACGGTTCCAGAAATTTTATAAAATGAAATCTTTTAAGAAGTTGATTTGTCATAATCAGGCTTTTACTCTTTGATCAAGGTCTTTTTTCAGTTTTGCGATGAATTCTCTGTATTGACTATCCCAGATGTTTTCAGTCCACATTATCACTGCGTCTTCTTCGTTGTCCTGGTAATATTTTCTTCTTAAACCAAGACTTTTGAAATTATATTTATAATATAAATTTTGAGCGGCAATATTACTTGCTCTAACTTCAAGTGTAAACCATTTTACATTTTTTTCGTAGCCTGTCTCCAGCATTTTCTGAAGAAGAAATTCACCGATACCTGATTTTCTGTGGTCAGGATGAACAGCTATAGTGGTAATATGAGCTTCTTCAAGTATCAGCCAGAAACCGCAGTATCCTATTAACTGCCCGTTTTCGTTTTCAGCGGAAAAATAATGTCCTACCTGATTTTCTATTTCCGATGCAAAAGCTTCGGGTGTCCAGAAAAAATTACCAAAAGAAACAGATTCAATTTTCATAATCTGATCAATGTCTTTTTTATTCATTTTTCTGATTTTAATACAGCTCATTGTTTATATTATTTTATAATGAATATTCGTAAAAGAATCTCTAAAATTTACAGAGTTTTTTCCCTCACATAAAAAATAATATGGTCAGCTATTTCTACGCGTTGATCTTCGCTTGCTTTTTTAAAATACTCCATAGCAAGGCTAAGATCTTTATTTTTATCATACCATCTGCGAAAAATTATACCTGCAGGTCTTTTTACTCTTATACCAAATTCTTTTGCATGCTTAATTATTAATTTAGATAATTTACTTCTCAAGTTATCATTTGCATTTTCTATACATCCAACTGCCAGGCTTACTTTAGGATGAGTATCATACCATCTTTTTCCGAACAATGCTTTATATCTCCGGGGGTTTTTCAAAAAAAATAATAAAATATTATATAAAAAATATTAACATGTTTTTCTGGCAAAGACTAAAATTATTTCTCTATAAAAAGAATGTAAATCAAGCCAGCATTTAATTAAAGCGAATCTATATTTTACAGCTCAAACCTGAAAAACTGATTTAAAATATTTTTTATAACAGCAAAAGTTGTAAAACACCTCAGGTATTTTGATAAAAATTCAAGTCTTTTTCTTTCAGAATCTGAAAAATATTTTCTAAACATTCTCTCTCTCTCTGAGTTTAATTCTTTTTCCCTTTTAATGCTCGTGGAAAGACCTCCTGAATTAAATTCCGTAACGGGAAAATTAAGATAATAACAGGAAATGTTATGTTTTAAAAAAGCCCTTAAAAACCATTCATGATCGCTTACTATTTTAAAATTAATATCAAAATCACCGTATTTATCAAAAACATCATTTCTATAAAATGTTGCAGGCTGACAGGGTGTGTTTTTTATAAGATAGACTTTGTTTAATTTATTATGCTTCCTGATTGAGACTTCTTTTGAATCACTGTTTATAAAAACCTGATCACCATAAAGAAGTTCTTTTTTATTATTTTCAGCTTTCCTTATTACTTTTTGCAAAACATTTTCATCTAAAAACCTGTCATCAGAGTTTAAAAAGAAAAAATAATCACCGCAAGAGTTTTTAATTCCCTTATTCATGGCATCATAAAGCCCTTTATCCGGTTCACTGATTATTTTGGTTATTTTATCACGGTATTTATTGATTATATCAAGAGTACTGTCTTTTGAAGCTCCGTCAATGATTATATATTCATAATTATTATATGATTGCCCCAATACACTTAAAATTGTATTTTCAACAGTTCCATGCGAGTCTTTACAGACAGTTATTATAGAAAATTTCATTTTTTATCTGAATCCGGTAAAATAACTTTTAATGCTTTTTTAATATATAAAGATTACCATATATTAAAACTTATAAAGTTTTCTACAGGTGTTTTTATTTAGTTTGTAAAATTTTATAAAGGGCATGGATTTTAATGTATCTAATTGTAGAAAAACTATTCAAAACCTGTATATAAGTATATATTTTTTGTAGAAAAACAATGTAGAAAAAAAACAATGCTGTAAAGAATTATTTAGTTTTATACATTTTATTAACAAGTTTTGAACAGGTAAAATTCAGGCTATAAATGTATTTTATACACTTTTCTACAGAAAATTGCTTTCTCTACTATTACTATATAATAAATAAATTTATTTATTTAATAGTTTTAGTAAGTAAAATGAATTAGTGTACAGTTAAATTAATTTTTTAGGACTAATTTTGTATATGAGGGTTTTTCAAAATGTATACGGATTTGAAAAGGCGGAGCCTTTTCCACCTCTGAGGGAGGGCGGGTGGGCATTTTGAAAAACCCCGGCAAATTAACTTAACAAAACATTAGGTTAGAAAAATAATTAAAAAAATAGTTTTAAGTCAGGTGAGGAGTAGTAAGAATATGAAATTTAGCGCTGAAAAAGATATTATTAATAACGCATTAAATGTTGTTTGCAAAGCAGCAGCAGTGCGGGGAATTCAACCTGTATTATCAAATGTTTTGATACAGACAATTGATAGTAATCAAATAAAACTTTGCGCTACTGACCTGGATATATCGGTAGAAATGAATATTTCCGCGGAAATATCCGAAAACGGAAGTATTACTCTTCCCGCTAAAAAACTGGCTGAAATTATTTCAAAGCTGCCCAGTGAAAAAGTAAGTTTTAAACTGCAAAATGAAAGTAATACGGTTGAAATAAAGTGCTCAAGCTCAAAATTTGATATTAAAGGTATTTCAAGCAGTGAATTTCCTCCTATAGAATATCCTGAATCCGATGATTTTGTTGAAGTTGAAATTGAACCTCTATTAAAAGCGGTAAGACAGACTCTTTTTGCCACTGCCACTTATGATATGAATAATGTATTAAGCGGGGTTTTCTGTAAAATAGAAGATAATATACTTGAAATGGCTGCACTTGACGGAAACAGACTTTCAAGAATCAAGGAAGATATTGAAAATAAAGATTCAAAAAGCTTTTCGGTTATAATTCCATCCAGGACATTAAAGGAATTTATAAACATAGTAGCCGGTGTAGAAGATGAAAAAGTAGCAATAACAGTTAAAAACGGACAAATTTTATTTAAATTAACTGACAGGTATATATCATCCAGGTTAATTGAAGGTCAATACCCTAACTATGAACAACTTATTCCTATTTCTAACAGTAAAAAAGCAAAAATAGATAAGAGTAAATTTTTATCTTCTATAGATAGAGTGTCTACAATGGTTAATGAAAGAACAAATATAGTTAAATTATCCTTTAATAAGGACAACCTTCAGATAACTGCTGATACTCCGGATCTTGGTGATTCCTGCGATGAGTTTGCTGTTGATTATAAAAATGATAGTCTTGATATAGCTTTTAATTACAGATATATTCAGGATTTTTTAAAGATTGTGGAATCTGAAAATGTTCTGGTTGAAATGGACGGATCTTTATCAGGTGTATTATACAGGTCTGAAAACGAGAAAGATGCAATCTGTCTTATAATGCCTGTTCAATTGAATTAAGGTTTAAAGAATAAAAACTTACGCATTTTAAAATTTTTAAAAAATTCCTTATGCACAATTCTGGCATGCCGGATTTGTTTCAAGCATCTTACAAAAGACATTTCTTTTATAGATTCCAGGAAAAATTTAAAGAAATAAAATAAATTGTCAGGATCTGAAATACGTTAGCTGGCTAGCTTTAGAAGCTTTTTTTCTGACCGTTATTTATATGATTTAAGAAGGTGTCTTGAAATTACCATTCTTTGTATCTGGTTGGTTCCTTCATAAATCTGAGTAATTTTTGCGTCCCTCATCATTCTCTCGACAGGGAATTCCCTTGTGAATCCGTATCCGCCAAGAACCTGGACCGCATCATTAGTTACTTCCATGGCTATATCGCCGCCATAGCACTTAGAAAGGGCTGCATACATGGATTTTGCTTTATCATTCCTGGAAACCAGGCTGGCTGCCCTGTATACAAGAAGCCTTGCTGCTTCGACTTTAACAGCCATATTAACCAGCATATTTTGAACAGCTTCAAAGTCGCCTATAGGCTGGTTAAACTGGACTCTTTCCCTTGCATATTTAAACGCAAAATCAAGCGCACCCTGTGCAACCCCGACACCCTGGGCGCCAACGCCTGGTCTTGAAGTGTCAAGGGTATTCATAGCGAGCTTCCAGCCTGAACCTTCGCTTGCTATAAGGTTTTCTTCAGGAACTTCCATGTCTTCAAAAATTAACTCAGCTGTTTCAGAACCCCTGATTCCAAGTTTATGCTCGGTCTTACCAACGCTGAATCCTGGAAAATCCTTTTCTACTATGAAACAGCTAAGGCTTTTAAGTCCTGGCTCAGGTGATGTTTTTGCAAAAACAGTGCAGATATCCGAAATATTTCCGTGACTTATGAAAAGTTTTGTCCCGTTAATTATGTATTTATCATTGTGTTTAACAGCGCGGGTTTTGATTCCCATAAAGTCGCTTCCTGCGCCTGCTTCTGTTAATCCAAAAGCACAAAGGCTTTCACCGGAAGTTATACTTGGAATATATTTTTGTTTTTGTTCTTCTGAAGCACCGAGCATTATTGGTTTGCTGCCAAGGGTATTAACAAGACATGCCAGTGCGCATGAAAGGTCTACTCTTGATAATTCTTCAACAAGAATACATTCGGTAACAGGATCAGCTCCTGCCCCACCGTATTCTTCGGGATAAGGAAGCGCGACAAGACCGCTTTCCACCATTTCTTTATAGATATCAAACGGAAACTTTGCTGTTTCGTCAATTTCAGCAGATCTGGGCGCGATTACTGATTCTGCAAACTCTCTCACACATTGTTTGATATCCTGCTGTTCTTCCGTTAACTGAAAATTACTCTCTTCTACCCCACTCATAACAGCTTGATTAGTCATTAATTTTATCCTCTTTTTCTTTTATATGATTAATTTAAGCTCAAATATTTCCTGAAAATAAAAATATTAAATATGATCATCATAATAAACAGTAATTACATACGTTGTGGTTAAGTTTAGCCCAAAAGTTATTTAAAGTAAATTATTTTATTATTGGTCTTAAAAAATAAAAGTATAATTAAAAATTTATAAACACTTGTTAGTAAATTTTAAAGTCGTATATTAGTATTAAAAAGAGCTTATGAGGATAAAACCATGTTAATTGTAATGAAACCGAACGCTTCTGAAGCGGATATCAGAAAGATTGAGGAACTTATTAAAGCTAGAGGTTTTGCAGCTCATATTTCAAGGGGAAAAATAAACACAGTTATAGGCGTTGTAGGTGATAAAGTGATTCATGACCGGAGAATCTTTGAAGCTATTGATTCTGTCCAGGAAGTAATAAAAATTTCCTCAAGCTATAAGCTGGCAAGCAGGATATTCAAGCCGGAAGATACGGTAATCAGGGTAAAGGAAGTAGAAATCGGCGGGGAAAAAATAGCGGTTATAGCCGGACCCTGCGCAGTTGAATCATTTGAACAGCTCGAATCAACAGCGGAATTTCTCAGTAAATGCGGTGTCAAACTCCTTAGAGGAGGTGCTTTTAAACCAAGAACATCTCCTTATAGTTTTCAGGGGTTGGGAGAAGAAGGGTTAAAATACTTAAAACAGGTTGCTGATAAATATAATATGGCGATTGTTTCTGAAGTCATGGAAGCTTCCCAGATAGAGCTTTGTGTTAAATATGTTGATATCCTGCAGGTAGGCGCAAGAAATATGCAGAATTTCAACCTGCTGCGTGAACTTGGCTATATTAACAAGCCGATTCTTCTTAAAAGAGGACTTTCTGCAACAATAGAAGAGCTTTTAATGTCAGCTGAATATATAATGTCCGGCGGAAACAGAAATATTATCCTGTGCGAAAGGGGAATCAGGACTTTTGAGACTGCTACAAGAAATACCCTGGATATTTCAGCCATACCTGTAATTAAAAAACTGAGTCATTTGCCGGTAATAGCAGACCCCAGCCATGCAACAGGTTTAAGGGATAAAGTAGCGCCTATGGCAAGGGCTGCAATAGCAGCAGGCGCTGACGGCGTTACCATAGAAGTTCACAGTTCCCCGGAAACCGCTCTTTGTGACGGCGCACAATCTGTTTACCATAACCAGTTTGAAGAGCTTTACAATGAATTAAAAGGCATTGCCCCAATAATTAAAAGAAAATTGTAAAAATTAAAAAATAAAAAACCCCCTAAAAAGGGGTAATGGCAAAGGAATAAGTAGAGGTTCATTGATATTTTTATTTGTATTGCTCGTAATAGTAAAAGTCTGTAGATTTAAAGCCATTTTCAATCATGCTGAATAATGGCAGCAAAGTGTACATTATCAGGACAAAAGCAACCATAAAAAAAGATACTTTTTTAATTTCATTTGTCATAAAAGCTAGGTTCCCGGTCATCCGTTGCTTATAGTTACTGTCAAAATATTTTGTTGTGATTAATTCTAATAATGCTTTATCAATTGAATATATTTGACTTTAACTAATTATATATAAATTATATCCTTAGTTTTTTGTTATCGCAATAATATTTTCGCTTTTACAAAATTACATTACGAAAAATAACAAAAAATTTTCAAAACACTTATTAATACAGGGATTGTGGTTTTTAATTTTTTTTCTTAAAACAGGAAATTTTTTGTAAGAAACCATTTATACAGTGTAATTCAATTCTAAGGAAGTAATAAAAAATTCTTATTCTTCGAGAAATTTGATCAGGTTATCTTCCATAGTCCAGATTCCGCAAGGACAGATACCTGCGCAGATTCCGCAACCTATGCACTTATCCGGGTCGCTGACGTATTCAAAAACGCCGTCGGTTTTTTGAACCCTGTCAATTGCCTGCTCAGGACAAACTTCCATGCAGTATTCACAGTCTCTGCAATATCCGCAGCTCATACAGCGCTCTGCTTCCTGCTCAGCAGTCATTGCCTCAACTTTTCCACTTCTTAGAGGATGGTAGAACTGGTCTTTAACTCTGTCCTGAGGAATCATCGGGGCTTTTGCAAAGTTATCCGGGGGCTCATCATTGAACATTCTGTGAATATTCATTGCCGCTCTTCTGCCGTCCGCTATGGCATGGGTAAATAGCCCGAGTTCTCTTACATCTCCCGGTGCAAAGACTTTTGAATCAATTTCCGATTGATTGTACTCATTAAGCTTTAGCATGCCTTTTTCATCCAGGTATTCCTGCTCAAGAAATGATAAATCAGGTCTGTCCCCTACTGAAATTATGACTGTATCAGCTTCAAGAAGCCTGCCGTCCTTGAGATGAACACCTTTTTCACTGACTTTTTCCGTAAAGCAGGGCCATATAATTTTTGCGCCGAGTTTTTCTACGTGTTCAATTTCCTTGTCAAAAGCTGCGGGTTTCTGAATGTCTATTGCAGTAACTTCTTTTGCGCCGAGGTTATACGCCCCGATCACAACGTCCATTGAGGCGTTTCCGGCGCCTATTACTACTACTTTTTCGCCGATTTTTGGCTTTTGTCCGCGGTTTATTTCTTTAAGAAAATCCAAACCTTTTACAAGCCTTTCATGACCTTCAAACGGGATTATCACAGGGTTATGCGCGCCTGTTGCAATAACCACGGCATCATATTCACTTTTTATTTTTTGGAAAAACTCCTTGTTTACAAGGGCTTTGGTCTTTATATTAATTCCCAGTTTAATTATTCTTTGCAGTTCGGCTTCAAGAATTTCCTGTTGAAGCCTGTCTTCCGGGATTACCTGTTTTAATTTACCGCCAAAGACTTCATCCTGCTCAAAAACATCAACTTTGCAGCCTGACTTTCTTAAATACCAGGCAGCTCCAAGACCGGCTACACCTGAACCTATGATTGCAACACGTTTATTAAGCTCAATTCCGGGAAGACCAGCCTTTATTTCATTTGATAAAAGACCTAATTCCCCTATTTTTACCGGAATATCAAGATATTTCCTGTTACATTCATCAATACACAGATTAGGACAAACTTGCCCGCATACAGAAGCCGGAAACGGGCTGTATTCCAGAACCAGGCGCAGGGCTTCTTCTGTTTTACCCTGTCTTAGTAAGGAAATTCTTTTCTGCGTCGGAATCCCTATAGGGCAATTATATTCACACGGTGCGCTGAAAAGAGCATTTTTCCACACGGGAAATTTAAGCCTGGCATCTTTTGTAGAAACAAAATCAGCTACAGTATAGTTATCCGGGAGCACATCTCCGAAAATACCGCCTTCTACCCAGTCATTTTCACGAAATTCCCTGATAGACTTTGCCTGTTGCCTTATAGTTCTTTCCTGATAAGTTTTAGCGCGGATTTTTTTCCATTGCATATCGGAAGAGAGGGATTCTGAAGGACTTGAGGGGTTATTTTCCTGAAGCTCCCTACTTAAAACATTGATTAACTCAGGTCTTCCGATTTTTTCCAGAAACACAGGCAAACCTTTTAAAAGGAATTCCTTGTCTCCCTGATCCAGGTCCAGCAGGAATACTTCCCTGGATAGTTCTTTTACATTACCTCTTACATAAATAACTCCCCCGACCATACCTACACAGCTTCTGTATCCCAGGACAGAATCCATGTTTTCGCACCCATAACCGCAAATAATGCCGATGCCGCCTCCCATAAACTCGAAGCTGAAGGAGCCTGTGTTTTCCAGTACCCAGAATTCCGGTGCAGGATAGCTGGGATCGTATTTCATCAGGGCGCCTGACCTTGTGCCGGTTCTTCCTGCCACATAAATCTTGCCCGTTGCCGCGCAGTGAGCTGTTGTGTCACCGCCATCACCTTTTAATATTATTTCAGCCCCGGAATTAAGCCAGCCAACGTCAGCCGGTGCTGAACCCTCGATTTCTATGGTAGTTCCTCTCATTCCCATAGAGCCGAGTCTTTGACCAGGGTTTTTTACGCGAAATTTCAGAGGCTTACTATCTTTATCCCATAAAGGTCCGCCGATATTGTGCTGTCCGCAGGCGTTTACCTCAAATTCGGCGTATCCTTCCTCAAGTTTTTTATAAATTTCCTGCAATAGCTGCTGGGTTGATATTCTGTGCCCATCAACTATACCGTCTATAATTGCTGTTGTATTTGTTTTTCTCTCTGACTCAGGCATATCTTCTTCTCAAATAATTTAACCAAAAACATTATAATATAAACCTGAAAGAGGTATAAAAAAATATGGTAGTGGTTTAATAATGACTGATGTCACCCCGCACCTGATGCGGTATCTATCTGGTAAACATAATAGGCAATATCCCTGACTAAATAGATCCCCGCATCAGGTGCGGCATGACATTAAGAGTTTATCAGTTAGCATTTAACCACTACCGAAGTTTTAACCGGAAATTCTTTTGTCCAATTCAAAATCTTTTCTTATTTTAGCAAGAATGGGTTTTATTGTTTGGCTGGTTTTTCCTAATAATACTCCCAAACTGTTTATAATACCAACATTAGTTATTTTTCCGTCCACATCCTGCGGCTGTAAGTCTATAGGGACTTTTGCCGCCGTAATATCAGGATACTCATCAAGCATGTCCTGGAATATGGCAAATGCAGCTCCTTCAATTACTGAAATCTTACCGTCATTATCAGTATCTGCCGTCTCAAACACAGGATTATCTTTTACTCTGGCATTCTCCCCTTTAAGGTCTTCCCCGGCATATCCCGCGAGGCTGCTAAAATTAATCCGGCTAACCGCCTTTTCTTTTACATTTCTGAATAAATTCAAAAACCCGTTTACCATTTTTCCCAGAAAAGTCTCGGGTTTTGAGTATTGAATCTCGTAGTTGGGAGTATAGCTGTCTAAAAGTATTTCCTTATTAAAAGCTTTATAGTTATAGTTGGCATTTTGCCCCCAACTCCTGGAGGTGGTAGGGTCATATGGACCTGTTTTCCCTGTTATTATAGCCGGCTGCAATTATAACTTCCTTCTCTTCTTACATATAGATATAAAAACAAAATTTTATTGTTTATTGCTAAAAATTAATGCGGTACTTATTAAAATTTTACTTCTTAAAAAATTACGTGTATAATCATTTACTGCCTGTTCTTTATCTTCGATATTTGTTGCTAAATACCAGCTGGTTTGTTTTGCTTCTTCTGATTTAATTGAATTTATTGCAAAATTAATTCCTTCTGTGCTGTTTTTAATTCCCAATATTACATCTCTATAAATTCCATCATCAAATAAACTTAACTGAATGAATTCTTTATTATCTTTAGTTTTGATTTTGTAACTTTCATTAATTCTGATATATTTTTAACTTGAGGCTTTGACAAATTTGAGAATCCTTTTATTATTAATTTTCTGTGATTTTAACCAAATTTTCCACCATTCTTTTATTCCCTCTTTTTTAACTGCATGTTTATATTTTACAATAATTATAGCTGATAATGCAAGAAAAATAGGGTAATGTCAGCCCTTAATCCACTTCCTCAGTTGACACGGGGTTTCACAGATTGCCACGGGCTCACAAATTGTCATTGAGCCCTCGCAAGAATATTTTAACCACACGAATGACAATTTGGGTGTTATCAACTCAATTTCGGGAGACAAGGAAAAATTTTAAAATGGGTAAGTTTTTATTCTTTACCCCTTACTTTATAATTTCAAGAATTTCTAAATCACCGGTCCCGGAATTTTCAATAGAATAAGGAATTTTGTCTTTTAAATCAAGGCTTTGCCCACAATCCAGAAGCTTTATGCTGTCTTTTAATTTTATTAAAGCTTTACCCTTTGTTACATAATAATGTTTCAGGTTTTTATCAGCACGATTAAAAGCTAATTCTTTATTTTCCCTGATAATTATTTTGTTAACACTTATATTTTCGTTTTTTTCAAGATCTATAATACTTCCCCAGTCCTCTATGACGGTTTTATGAGTTTTATACAATTCATTATCGTCTTTTTTCAGGCGCTCAAAAACCTCCTTAACTTTCTGGGAGTCTTTTCTGTTACATACAAGCACTGCATCATCTGTTTCTACAACAATCATATCAGTCAACCCGACAGTTGATATACATCTTGAAGAACTGTATATCAGGGAATTTTCACAGTTGATACTGATTACATCACCTTTGACAACATTATTATGGTGATCTTTAGGTGAAATTTCATAGATAGCTTCCCAGGATCCAAGATCACTCCAGTCAAATTCCGCAGGAATAAGGATAATCCTGTCTGATTTCTCCATAATAGCGTAATCAATTGAAATTGACGGAAGTTTTCCGTAAATTTCCCTGTATGAAGCTTTATCCTTAAAGTTGATTTCTCTGATTTTGTGCTGAATTTCAGGTTCTTTTTTCTCAAATTCCTCAAGAATAGTTGAAAGGGAAAATATAAAAATTCCGCTATTCCAGAAGTATTCCCCGGACCTGACATATTCTGCAGCAATATCATAGTCTGGTTTTTCCCTGAAGCAGTCTGTTTTAACCCCGGTTTTGCCGAATTTTTGATCCGGCAGGACTTTGATATAGCCGTAACCAGTTTCAGGAGCAGACGGTTTAATCCCAAAAGTAACTATATATCCCTGTTTTGCAATTTCCGCGCCTTCAAGAACAGCTTTTGTAAAGCTTTTATCATCTTTTATCAAATGGTCTGAGGGGGCAACAATTATAACAGGGTCACCGTGCTCAGCGAAGTTTTCCTGTATAAACAGGCTGCCCAGAGCAATAGCAGGAGCTGTGTTTTTAGCGACAGGTTCTCCGATAATGTTATGTTTAGCGTCTTTTTCTATTTCTAAGAGCTGAAAACTTACTCCCGGTAAGTGTTTATCATTTGCAACAGTTATAATATTTTCCGTAAACTGCTTTAGCCTCGCATATGTAAGCTGTAAAAGGGTTTTGTCTTCTGAAAAGTTTAAAAATTGTTTTGGGTAAAGCTCCCTGCTAAGGGGCCATAACCTGCTTCCGCTGCCGCCGGCAAGTATTATTGCAACCAGATTTTTTTGCATAAATTAAATTCCTGTTAATTCTTTAAAAATTATTTATAAAATTCGTAAATTTTGTTAACTTTTTTCATATAATATCTTAAAATTTTATTAGGTTAAAATTTTTAATTTTATCCGGAGGACAGCCGTAATTAGTTAAAAAAATACAAAACTTATACAAATGTCCTGAAAATATATGTTATTATTAAATTTAATTAGGAGTTAAGAGGGGTTTAAACTATGCCTAGTGAAATTATGCAAGCTGTGAGGGTTATTCCAAAGTCAATTGATGATTATATTCCTGTCATTGGCGAGGATAAAGTTAAGCGGTTAAAAGAACTTGCTGCGCCGCTGCAAAATAAGAGGGTTTTACATCTTAATGCCACTGCTTACGGGGGAGGAGTTGCAGAACTTCTAAAAACACAGGTAGCTGTTATGCAAAGCCTTGGAATGTATGTTGACTGGTATGTTATGAGGGCGAACCCGGAGTTTTATGATGTTACAAAGCTTTTTCATAACACGCTTCAGGGACATCCCGGAACAATCAGTGAAGCTCAGAAAAATATTTACCTTGAAGCAGTTAAGAACAATGCAAGAGCTATAGTTGAGAGCTATGATTATGTTGTTGTTCACGACCCGCAACCACTGGCAATCCTTGATTATATTACAGCGCCCACGGGAAAGTGGATCTGGCGTTGTCACATTGACACATCAGAACCTAACCTCGATATCTGGAACTTTATAAATCCCTACATCCAAAACTATGATGCTGTTATATTTACCCTTGAAGAATTCGTCAAAGAGGATGCTGATTTCAAGAACCTGACGTTTATTCCTCCTTCAATAGACCCGCTGAGCCCTAAAAACAGCGAGATGTCAGAAGAAGAAGTCAATAATCTCATGTGCAGCTATAACGTAGATCCTGACAGACCCCTGATTGCCCAGGTTTCAAGGTTTGATCCCTGGAAAGACCCGCTCGGAGTCATTGATATTTACAGAAACATAAAATTCGGACAGGTTAAAAAAGGTATTAAAGGCGTACAGCTTGTCCTGGTAGGAAGCATGGCGCATGACGATCCTGAAGGCTGGATTATTTATGACAGGGTTATGAGAAGAGCCGGCGAGGACTTTGACCTTAACGTTTATACCAATTTCCATAACGTGGGTGATGTGGGGGTTAAAGCATTCCAGTACGCTGCTGATGTTGTATTACAGAAATCCATCAGGGAAGGGTTCGGGCTTACCGTGACCGAAGCTCTCTGGAAAGGTAAACCTGTTATCGGCGGTAAGGCAGGCGGAATTAAAATCCAGATTCAGGACGGTATAAACGGTTTTCTTGTTTCCAATATCCAGGAAGCTACTGATAAGACCCTTTACCTCTTACAAAATCCTGATATTGCAAAGAAAATGGGAGAGGCGGGAAAACAGATCGTTAAGGAAAAATTCCTGACTACAAGGGAAATTGAAGATTATTTAATTCTCTTTAATAAATTGTCGGGACATCCCTGCTCAACTGTTTCCTGTTAAAGATAATAAAACTGTCGAAGCGCTCTTAAAAGCCCTGTTTATCCGCAAAAAACTTTTGAGACCGATTTTAGCGCATTTTAGTGAAAATTTTCTTAACTATAAAATCTGATTTTGTTGCGGTTTTTTCCTCGAGAATTTTCATTTTTCCCTCGGAATTTTCGCCTATCAGCAGTGAAATTGGGGCTTTATAGCCGTCGTTGTTGATTCTTTTTCCTGTTATTCTTACATTTTCATTTTCCATTTCATAGCTAAGGTCGTTATAATAGTTCTTATAACCTTTTATTTTTGCAAAAAACCTTACGTATCTAAGCATTTTTTTGTATCCTTTAACAGGAAGCGTTACTTTTTCAGTTTTTCCATTTGATTTTTTGATTATTCTTACTATTTTTGCCCGGTCTGAGTACATATCTATAATCTTTTTATCATAGGAGTGGCTGAGTTTCTGGAATTTATCCAGAAATTTTTTTGCATCCTCTATTTTTTGGGAATTTGCAAAAGCCTGCGCACAGGCTGAAGTTAAAAATAAGCTGATAAGCAAAATTTTAAAAATATTATTAAAAATCATACGTATCCCCGGAATTTTCTGCTGACTGTAAATATTGTAATTTATGAATATTATTTTTAAATTAGCCTTCAGAAAAGATCGGTCAACTCGATTTGCCTGCTTAGCCAAAAATAACTAACCCGTCATTCAGGTTAAATAATTAACTTTTTATAAGAAATTTTAAGATTTAAAAAACTGGAAATAACTTTATTAATATTTCTAAATCAGCCATGAGTAACGGTTTAGGAAAAATTGCACAACATTTATCCCATACATTTAAATGATTAGTGAACAATTATTTGTATTATTCAAAAACTTTTAATATAATAATTTTGATTTAAAAACAAATATTAAAACTGTTTTGATTTTTAAATTGACTTAATTTGATTTAGAAATAAAACGGCAAAATAATATCAGTTATTTTAAAAATGGGAATAAAGGAGAATTTTTTAAAGCTTCAAAATGAAATATCCGGCGTTCGAATTGTTGCGGTATCAAAATATGTAAATGTTGAAAAAATCAAAGAAGCATATGATGCGGGTATCAGAAATTTTGGAGAAAATAAGTTTCAGGATGCCGAGAAAAAACGGTCTCAGTTACCGAAAGAAATTGATAAAAATATAACGTGGCATTTTTTAGGACATGTTCAGACTAACAAAATAAGGAAAATAACAGGAAATTTTCATTATATACATTCTGTAGATTCACTAAAAGTAGCGGAGGTTTTATCCCAAACAGCTTTATCTAAGAAAATAAAACAAAAAATTTTAATTCAGGTAAATGTGGCGGAGGAAAAAACAAAATACGGATTCAGCGTAAATGAGATAAAGGAAAATTTTGAAAAAATTCTTAATATGGATTCACTGGAAATAGCAGGACTTATGACAATGGCTCCGTTTACGGAGAACGAAAAAATTCTGAGAAAAGTGTTTATAGGGCTGAGAGAATTGAAAAATCAACTGCAAACCGAATATAAAATCAACATTCCCGAACTTTCTATGGGAATGAGCAATGACTACAAAATAGCCTGTGAAGAAGGTTCTACCATTGTAAGAATCGGGCAGGCAATATTTAAGGAAAATAATCCGTAATAGCAATATTAAAGGGAGGAAAAAAAATTGGCTGGTATAGTAAACAGGTTAAAAAACTGGGTGGGTCTGGTTCCTGAAATAGAAGATGATGAAGAATTCTATGATGAGCTATTCGGAGCTGCTGAGCAATTTGAGGAAGAAGAAGAAATGCTTGAAACCCCAAAGAAAAAGAAATCAGGCTTAAAAGTGGTTTCCCATCCAAAGACAGGCTTGTATGAAGTCGTGGTTAGTGAACCAAAAACTTTCGAGGAATCACTTGAAGTGGTAAATAGCCTTAGAGAGAGAAAATCAATTATATTAAACCTGCATTTGCTTGATGCTGAACAGTCACAGAGAGTTGTAGACTTTGTTTCAGGTGCTACGCATGCTGTTGATGGGCATCAGCAAAGAATAGGCGAAGGCGTATTTATCTTTACTCCGAATAACGTCTCAATTTCAGCTGAAACAGAAAAAGCTAAAGTTATTAAGGAAGCTTTCTGGAATCAGGCTTAAGCAATTAACAAAAAATTCTTACGTAAAATTTTTTCATAAGTCCTTAATAATCGTAAGGGAGTTCGATTGTGAAAGTGAAGAAAAGCCGGAGTTTTAAATTATTTTCGCCGGTCCGGATTTTCGTTTAATTATGTAGTTTTTGTTTTAGCTCTTCAGCTGTTTTTTCATAACCTTTTCCTCCCATCAGTGCATAGGTATAATTTTTACCCTGCTCAACCCCGGGCTGGTTAAAGGTATCTATGTTATAAAGCGCTCCTGCAATAGCAGTCTGAACTTCCAGCATGTAAAGAAGCTGTCCGAGATAATATCCGTTTACCCGGGGGATGTTTATAGTAACATTCGGCTTTTTATAGTCGGTTACAGCTACCCTGGTAGCATCTGCTTCAGCATTCATAAGGTCATTAACGACTTTTCCGCCTAAATATGCTATTCCTGTATCCTGAAGTACCTGCGGAATTTTTAATTCAGTATCAAACTCGGTTACTCTGATGAAATTTATCAGCTTATCGTTTGGTCCTTCGTTATAAAGCTGAATTTGAGAATGCTGGTCTGTTGCTCCAAGAGCTTTTACAGGAGTTGGTCCCACATTAACCCTGTTTCCGTTAAGATCAACTTCTTTACCCAGTGATTCTGCCCATAGCTGGACGTACCAGTCGGAAACAAATCTTAACCTGCTTGAATAAGGCATCATTACAGATATATTTTTGCCTTTTTTATCCATTAAATAATGAATAAGAGCATTTTGAGCAGCTATGTTTTTTTCCAGGTCAGTATTTTGAAGCTCATTATCCATATTCTTTATGCCTTTCAGGATTTCTGAGATATCAATTCCTGTCAGTGCAAAAGGTAAAAGCCCTACAGCAGAAAATACAGAAAACCTTCCGCCTACATCATCAGGCACTATAAATGATTTATAACCCTTATTTTCCGTGATTTTTCTTAAAATACCCTTGTTTTTATCGGTAGTGGTAACAATATTTTCTTTGGAAGAACTTCCCAGCTCTTTTTCAAGTCTTTCTTCGAGGATCATAAAAACTGACATTGTTTCTGCGGTGGTCCCTGATTTTGTTATCACATTTACCAGGGTTTTTTTAAGGTCTAAAATATCCAGAAGCCCGTTAATCTGGTCAGGATCAATGTTATCCACGAAAAATATTCTGGGATAACCGTTTCTCTGATCCTTATCAAGAAGGTTCCAGTAAGGTTTCAGAAGCGCTTCGGTGACGCAGATTCCGCCGAGAGCTGACCCGCCGATTCCCAGAATCAGCAGGTTATCAAATTTTCCTTTTAAACCCCGTGCGTATTCATTAATTTCCTTAATTAACTCATCTTTATAGCCAAGATTCATCCAGGCGAGCCATTTTCCGGAAATATCCCTGCTTGAATAGAGGTCTGATACGATTTCTGAAATTTTTTCCTTGTATTCAGAAAATTCTTTTTTTACGTCTAATCCATGCTCCTCACCTATTGCAGAGGCATCAACATTTTTCCAGTCAAAATTAATCATTTTTTCAAACTCCCGATAACTACTTTGCTGAGTATATTAAACAATAAAAATACTTTTTAATAAATTCCGTATTGTTGATTTATCAATCTACTCTTAGAATAACGGGATGAGTGTTAATTAACTCGAATCACGAATTGCCTGTATGCAACATTTGCCAAAACCCACCCATGAATGAGCTACTGCGTTAGCTCCCGCTGCCGCGCACAACCACCCTAATGGTAATAAATCAGAGAAAATCGGGTATAGTTATCTGGAGCTTTATAATTTTTGAAATTTAGTTATACAAAATAGTTATTTTAAATATAGCCATTTTTATGGATTAAAAACTCTGTTAATAAAGTAAAAATAATATTACTTTTCTTTTTTGTGTGTAAAGTTTCCGGAGGGAGAAAAAATATGAAAAAGTTTCTACCATTACTGGGGTTGTTAGGATTAGTAGTCTTTTTAGCCCAGCCAGCTTATTCTCAATGTTGTTGTCCACAGGTAAGCGCCTGTCCAACCGGGTGCGCAATGGAAATTAGTTGCCCTGTCTGTCCGCCACAGGTAGTTTACGAGCCTAGAATTGTATCACAGACAAGAACCGTCTGCTGCCCTAAAATGGCTTATCAGTCCAAAACTTTTTGTGAACCTGTAGTTTCTTACCAGTCTAAAACAATTTATGAACCTAGAATGGTTTATGAGCCAAAAACTATCTGCGAACCGATAGTTTCCTATCAGGAAAGAACTGTCTGTGAGCCTATAATGACTTATGAACCGGCAACAGTTTGTGAATCAAGAATGGTTTATGAACCCAAATTATGTTGTCCACAGGGCATTATTGGCGCAGCAGCCCCATTATGTTGCCCACAGGGTATTATTGGTGCGGCAGCTCCATTATGCTGTCCGAAAAGAGGACCTTTTACCAGGTTTAAAGAAGACTTTCTCGGCTTAGATTAAGATTTAAGCTAAAATTCAAGACAGAGAGGCTGACCAATAAGGTCAGCCTTTTTGTAAACCTGCTGTAAAGTAAGTTAAGGCGCAAATAATAAAAATATCAGAATTTATTCAAGCACTACCCAAAATTTTAAATTAAAAGGAAAAGCACAGCATTTTTATGCTATGCTTATGTTGTAAAAAATTTACGTTGTATAAAGATTGAATCACAATTTGTGTGATCAGTCAATCACAAAATATATGTTGTTAGAAAATTTACGTGAAAAAATAAGGGACAACTTTAAAACTTTTCGTGAGTCCAAAGGCTTATCACAGGGGGCTATGGCAGAGAAATTAGGGTGTTCTCAGTCTAAAGTACAATCTATTGAGTATGGAAGGCAAACGCCAAGCCCTGAGGATTTAGTAATGCTGGCAAAGCTAGGCTTGGATGTTCATTGGCTTTATACTAATGAGGGTGAAATGCTGTATAGCAGAGAAGTAATGAAACAAGAAGTAAAGGCGTTAATAGACTTATTGGAACCTTTTGTTGAGTAAAAATTTTTTATTAAAATGTTAATTTTATTTTTTACGGGTTTTATATATATTGAAATAAGATTTTCAAAAAAAGGGGATTATAAATGTTAAGAATAGGAAACTACAACCCAAATAACT